>CAZRXL010000102.1:0-1726 GCA_964604055.1 uncultured Gammaproteobacteria bacterium | reverse complement strand
GTGGTACCGACGGAAGCAGTAGCACCCCAGGGACAAGAGATGTCGGCGGTTTTTAGCCTGGTGCCGGAACCGACGGTGGTAGCGCCGATATCTTGACCAAGATCGAAGCCTTGTTGGTCGGGGATACCATCTTGGTGATTTTCGCCGGTGCGGGAAGTAGCCTTGATTAAAACTTGCCATTTGCCACCAAGGATGGCGGTTTGAGGAGTCAGATGAACGGTGTGAATGGCAGAACGAGTGGCAATGATGGCTAAACCATTGTCATCGTTGTTTGGTCCTAAGGGAGAAGAAACAGAGAAAGTGGCGGTGTTGCCGATGCCGGAGACAGTGTAACTGGTGAGAGTATCGGTGGCGCCGGTATTGGCAATAGCAATGGTGTCGCCAACGAAGAGGTTGGCGGTGGTATTGCTGGGATTGCCCGAAAGCTGAATTTTGACAGTGGTGCCAGGAGAACTACTGCCGGTGCCGACACGGCCAAAATAGGACAGTTGGGAAGTAGACAAGACATCTTTGACTTCGGTGGGAGGAGCAGCCTTGATATAATTTTTAATTTTAAATTTTGAATTTACAAACAAAAAAGAAAAAACCAGAACAAACAATGCAAAAACAGATGGAAAGAGGCGTTTCATAAGAATAGAATATGTTCTTTTTGAGTGAGAGTCAATAGTTTATAATAGCGACATGAAATACATATATAAATTTGGCAATAAAAAAGCAGAAGGTGATAGAAGTCAGAAAGAATTATTAGGCGGCAAGGGAGCCAATTTGGCGGAGATGGTGAATATGGGGATTCCGGTGCCACCGGGGTTTACGATTTCAACCGATGTTTGTAAATATTTTTATGAACACAAAAAGCAGTATCCAACAGAGATGGAGGGACAGGTGGATGAGGGGATAAGGACGATGGAAGAGTGGACGGGAAAGGGTTTTGGTAAAAAAGAAAATCCGTTGTTGGTGCGATCGGGGGCGGCAGTGAGCATGCCCGGGATGATGGATACGGTGCTGAATTTGGGTTTAAATGAAGAGATTGTTGAGGGACTGGAAAAATTGACCGGTAACAAGAGATTTGTGTGGGACGCATATCGACGGTTTTTGCAGATGTTTGGTAATGTGGTGAGCGGGATTGAACATGAAAAATTTGAAGGAGTACTTGAGGAAGTCAAACAAGCAAAAGGCAAAAAAGAGGATACGGAGATGAGTGCAGAGGATTGGCAGGAAGTGGTGGGGGAATATAAAAAGATGTATAAGGTCGAAAAAGGGGAGGAGTTTCCAAGTGAGCCAAGAGAACAGCTAAAAAGGGCAATTGATGCCGTGTTTGGGTCATGGAATAACCCGAGAGCAATCGCTTATAGAAAAATTAATAAAATTGATGAGAGCAAGGTATATGGGACGGCAGTGAATGTGCAAGCGATGGTGTTTGGCAATATGGGAGACGATAGTGGGACTGGGGTAGCTTTTACCCGAAATCCATCAACCGGTGAGAAGGGTTATTGGGGCGAGTATTTGATGAATGCCCAAGGTGAGGATGTGGTGGCAGGAATCAGAACACCCAAGCCAATTTCTAATTTGGCGGAAGATAATGAAGTGGTCTATAAAGAGTTGACGGAAATTTTTGATAAACTGGAGGATCATTTTGCTGATATGCAGGATATGGAGTTTACGATTGAAAATGGTAAATTGTATCTGCTACAGACCAGAAATGGCAAAAGAACGGCGGCGGCGGCGG
>CAZRXL010000101.1:0-1755 GCA_964604055.1 uncultured Gammaproteobacteria bacterium | reverse complement strand
TAAAACTGGTGGCGATGGCGGCGGGAAGTTTGATTTTTGGAGCGCTGATGCACCTGTGGCCAGAAGCGAGAGAAGAATTGGGGTTAAGATCGGGAATGGGCGTGGCGGTGGGAGTGGTGATTTTTTGGGGGTTGGAAAAAATACTTTTGTGGCGACATTGTCATGAAGGCGGAGACTGTCAAAAACATCATTTTGGAATGATGAATTTGGCGGGAGACGGATTGCATAACCTTATTGACGGGATAGTAATAGGCGGAGCCTTTTCAGTTTCAAAAGAAACAGGAATGGTGACAACAGTAATGGTGATCTTGCACGAGATACCCCAAGAAATCGGTGATTTTGGAGTATTGATTTATAGTGGATGGGCAAGAAAAAAGGCGTTGATGCTTAATCTGGCGATAGGAATGATGGCGGTAGCGGGGGCAGTAATAGGAACAAAAATCGAGCCAAATTGGCTGCCGTGGTTGATGGCGATAACGGCGGGGGGGTTTTTGTATATCGGTGGGGTGGACTTGGTACCGGAAATAATTAAAAAAAGAGAAGGTTGGGTTTGGTTTTGGCTGGGGGCAGGGGTGATGTTGGCGGGAAAACTGGTAGAATGAGACTGTGAAGGAAGTGTTTTATAACCGAGCATTGAAAATATTGCTTTTGACTAACGCCGTGATTTTGATGGCGGTGGCGATGTTGGGGCCGATTTATGCCTTGTTTGTAAAAGAAATTGGAGGAGATCTACTGGACGCATCATACGCAGTGGGGGCATTGGCAATGGCGGCGGCAATAACAACACTAGTGTCAGGAAAATATAGCGATAAGATAAAAGAAAACGAGCTAATAGTGGTGGCAGGGTATGCGATAGTTGGAATGGGATTTTTGCTATATATGATAGTCAACTCAATGGCGGGATTGCTGGCGATACAAATATTAATCGGGATTGGTGAGGCAATCTATTCACCGGCTTTTGACTCAATATATAGTAAACATTTGTCGAAAGAAAAATCTGGAACTCAATGGGGAATATGGGAGGCAATGCACTATACAACGATGGCGGTGGGGGCGGTGATGGGAGGAATAGTGGTAAATTATTTTGGTTTTCAAACCTTGTTTGGGGTGATGGGCCTGGTCTGTTTTTCGGCGGCGGGATATATACTGCTTCTACCGAGAAAAGTGCTATAAACAGGCATTATCTATTTTCATTTTTCTTTTGATATAGGAGGAATATATTTGGGAACGAGAAGGGGTCTTTTTACCGTTAAGGGAAAGAGAACCGGCTAGTTTTAAGATGTTAGTTTTTTGATTCATGAATAACTACTATCTCGGACAAGTGAAACATAGGGAAAAAGTGCTATAAATAATTAGTGGCCAAGAAAAAGAAATTGAGATGGAAGGATCTTAAGAAAAAAGGGATACCGAGGGTGTTTTGGCCGGGGATAATGCTTTTAACGATTTTGGGGGCGGGAAAAATTGAAAATTTGGATGAATATTACAAAAGTAAAATATTGTTTCCTAAAACTGGAGTAGTAGAAATGGTGGAGGACGGAGATACTTTTGAATTGAAATCAGCATTGATGATAAGGATGATTGGAATAAACGCGCCAGAAAAGGGTAAAGAAGGAGGAGAAGAGGCGAGTGAATTTTTGACTGAATTGGTGAAAAAAAAGAGAGTGTGGTTGGAATATGATCGAATCCAAAACGATATGTATGGCAGGGCGATGGCTTGGGTGTGGGTTGACTGCGAAGAGACACCAAAATTTAAAG
>CAZRXL010000100.1:292-1791 GCA_964604055.1 uncultured Gammaproteobacteria bacterium | reverse complement strand
GTTTCTGTTATGGCTCTTGGCTACTATGCTAATAACCCAGATCAGGTTGCCAGACAAATAAGAGAAGTGCGCCGCTGTCTTAAAAAAAATGGCCGACTAATTACCGTAGTGGTCCCCGGGGTTCCGATGAGGCCCAATCGTCTTTGGCTTGACTGTGACGATGTTCTTTCCGATGAGGTCCGATATGATCGATTCTCCTTAAAAACAAGCAAAATCTCTTTAAGGCCAATTGATTGCTTTGGCTTGGAAAATGAGAGCGATTTTTTCCTAGACATTGATTTTTTTGAACAAGAAGGACTACTCCTGATAGGCAGACAAAGATCAATTGATACCGACTCCACTCTGGGAACGGTTGCTCTAACCTGGAAACCCAAACCATAAACTTCACCCAATCTTGGGCTACCTAAGCACTAATCTTTTTGTTAAAATTTAATCATTGTTTTATGAAAATTGCCATTGATGTTTCCCAGGTTGTTTACGGTACCGGAGTCAGCAACTATGTTAAAAATTTAGTTGTTAATCTCTTGGAAATTGATAAGAAAAACCATTACCTTCTATTTGGCGGCACCCTAAGAGAAAACAAAAAATTAACCGATTTTTTCCGGCAACTAAAAGGCACTAACTTTCAGACTAAAATCACCCCATTTTCGCCCCACCTGGCCAATCTACTCTGGAACAAGTTTCATACTTTACCCATAGAGACAATCACCGGACCAATTGATGTTTATTTATCTTCCGACTGGGCCCAAGCACCAACTAAAAAGGCCAAAACCCTAACAATCGCTTATGATCTAATCCCCTGGTTGTATCCGGAAACTCTTCACCCCAAAATTATCAACACTCATAAAAATAGAATGGCTTGGGTTAAAAGAGAGGTTGGCCAAATTATTGCTATTTCCCAAAGCACAAAAAAAGACCTAAAAAAAATTGTCAATATTGCCGAAGAAAAAATTACTGTTGCTTATCCGGGCCTGGACAAGAACAGGTTTTTTCCTCAAAGCAAAGAAAAAATTGCCCAAGTCAAGAAAAAATACCAGCTTAAAAACTACATTTTGGGTTTGGGAACCCAAGAACCAAGGAAAAACTTTAATCAAGTAATTACCGCTTTTGAAAAATTAAACCATCACGATCTGGAACTGGCGATTGTTGGTAAATATGGTTGGGGAGAAAAAATAAATAATAAAAATAAAAAGATCAAGATGCTTGGTTATGTTCCTGATGAAGATTTGGCTCTGTTGTATTCTGGGGCCAGTGTTTTTGTTTACCCGTCTTTATATGAGGGGTTTGGCATGCCAATCGTTGAAGCCCAGGCTTGCGGTTGCCCGGTACTTACCAGCAATGTTTCCTCCATGCCGGAAGCGGCCGGGCAAGGAGCAATTTTAGTTAACCCCCAAGATAACAACGAAATTGTCCAGAGCTTAGAGAAAATTATTACCAACCGCTCTTTTAGAAAAAATCTTATTAAATCTCCCTTCGTCAAGATATGTATTATTTTTAAC
>CAZRXL010000100.1:0-260 GCA_964604055.1 uncultured Gammaproteobacteria bacterium | reverse complement strand
GAAGGAAACAACCTCTCTTTTAGCAAGATTTTAAAAAAAATAGTTGGCCGAATTGGAGCAATTTATCTTGATTTTGAGCTAATGGTTTTGCGCTGGGTTGGGTTTGTTCCTTCTCATCTGGTTAGAAAAACGCTGTATCGGCTGGCCGGAATTAAAATCGGCTCCGGTTCGACTATTCATATGTGGGCGGGCTTTTTCCAGCCCAAAAATATCGTTATCGGCCAAGACACTATTGTTGGCGACCACGCCTTTTTAGACGG
>CAZRXL010000099.1:408-1847 GCA_964604055.1 uncultured Gammaproteobacteria bacterium | reverse complement strand
GGCTTGTTTTTTCCCCAAAGAGGTTAACAATCTGGCCAGGCTAATTATTTCTCTAACACTATTAGCACTGATAATATTGGCTTGAGTAAAGATCCCTCGGCCAACCCTTTCTGGAGTAGCCAGGCTGGCAGTATGTGACTGGGCCGATTTAGCACCCTGGGTGGTTTGGCCTGCCTTAAGAACAATTATTGGTTTTTTACTGGCGATCTTTTGGGCCAGGCTAACAAGTCTTGGTCCGTTTTTAAAGGATTCCAAGTAGGTTAAAATGATGTCGGTGTTTTTGTCTTGGCCAAAAAACTCCAGCAAATCGGTTTCGTCGATATCGGCCTTATTGCCCAGACTGGCAAAATAAGAAAAACCTAACCCTGATTCGTTAACTAGTTCAATAACTGGAGCGGCCAGCGCCCCCGATTGGGAAGCAAAAGCAATTTTGCCCGGCTTCGGCATTGTTTCCCCCCAAGAGGCGTTAAGGCCAATTTTGGGGTTAATTACTCCCAGACAGTTGGGTCCCAAAATTTTTAAATGATATTTTTGGCCAATTTCTAATAACTTCTCTTGTTTTTCCTGACCGGCTGGTCCGGTTTCGGCAAACCCGGCGCTGATAATGATGGCCACTTTAGTTCCCGATTGACCGACTTCTGTTAAAACCTTCGCCACTGTTTCGGCGGGAACGACAATAATAGCCAGGTCAACCGGCTCCGATAAATCTAGAACAGAAGCCAGAGCTGGTTGGCCAAGAACTTCTTGGGTGTTGGGGTTAATAGGATAAAGCTGGCCGGCAAAATCCGACTCAGCCAAATTTTTAAAGATCAAATTGCCGATTTTTTGGCTATTTCTTGAAGCGCCGATAACCGCTACTGATTTAGGGTAAAACAACTTCTTAAGATTGGCCATTGATAGTCATTATGCCCTATTTGTTTCTTTTGGGCAATGAATATTTTTTGGTAATTGATAGGCCTGGTTGTAGATCTTGCGATCAGGAGTAACCACTTTGGCTCCGTGTTTGGTTTGTCGACTTTGTTGACGGCGTTGATGCCTGGTTGCTGTTTTAACCATTGTTAGGGGTGTTTTCTTGATAGTCGGTTTCACTGTAAGAAAATTTCTTATACCACCAAACCTTGACCAGGGCAATGATTTTTTGCCAAAAATTATCTTGATAGGAGTCTAGTCGTGAAGGGTTGAAGAAATTAATTTGGACTTTTGTTTCTAGGTTTTCCCAGGATAAGGTGGTTTTTTCTGGCCATTGGGGAGCTTGAATATTAAAGTTGAACTGGAAAGATTGACCTGGCTCTACCAGCACTTTGTTTGGAAGAACAATATTATCGGTCAACTCAGAGGAAGACTGAAAGACCAAGGTCTGTTCTCCCCAAATTGATTGACCGGTATTTTTTAAAGTGATTTTTCCTTGATAAGAAGAGTTAATGGGTAAAAATTCCGGC
>CAZRXL010000099.1:0-255 GCA_964604055.1 uncultured Gammaproteobacteria bacterium | reverse complement strand
TAATCTTGACCTTCTTGGTTGAGCCAGGAAAAAACATCCAAAGGAGCGGCGTGATAATTTAAAACAAAAGGGGTAATTGCTTGGATCTGCTGATCAGCCAACCAAATGCCAAAGGCAGTTTTAGTGTATTCGGCGACTGTTTCTTGGTTAAGAAAACCGGAAAGATTTGAGCTTTGAGCTTTGAGTTTTGAACTATTTTGGTGCGGCCAGCCAGTTTCAGTAATGAAAACAGGTAGGTTTTTATTAACACCAAAA
>CAZRXL010000098.1:290-1928 GCA_964604055.1 uncultured Gammaproteobacteria bacterium | reverse complement strand
ACAGACCAAATTCTTTTTTGATCGGAAGTGAGTTTGAAGGGGAGAGATTTGATAAGAGCGGTAGTTTGGGGGGACTTTTTGAGAATAGCGGTGGGAGTAAAAGATAACCAGCGCTGTTTTTTGAGATAAGATTTGGTTTGAAGAGCTAAGAGTTCGGATATAGCTAGACGAGTTCTGGCTTGGTCCAGAAGTTTTTGGTTGGGAGGATCGTGAATAATTTTGAGAGCAGAGGTCAGATCAAGCAGATGATAATGGGAAAGAAGTGGAGAGGGTAAAGGGTCGATAATGTCTTTGGTAAAGGCGGTCAGGTGAGACTGAATGGTTTTTCGAAACCAATTGCTGGTCAGACCGCGAGTTTCGGGATAAACGGCAATGATTTTGCCGGTGTTGTAGCTACCAATCATGGGGGCGAAAATAGCCTTCTTTTTGAGATAAAAAGAAACAGTACCGGCAAAGCTAAGTTTTTGACCGACTTTGACAGTACTTTTGAGATAGGGTTGGTTGAACCAGATTAGATTGATTTGACCAGTTTGATCGGCAACGGTGGCGATTTGGAGATTTTTGCCGGTTTTAGTGTAAATATTTTGAAAATTTTTGACAATACCAGTAATAGTGATGGCGGAATTGATTTCGGCTAAGCTGATGGGAGAGGTAACTGAAAAGTCGATGTAGCGGGGGGGAAAATGGTAAAGAAGGTGGTCTGAAGTATGGATGTTTAGGCGTTTTAGTTTGTCTAAAGTTTTGGGACCAATACCGGGGATTTGGCTTAAATTGACCACAGTCTATGTTATCATTGTCGTAAGTGGCAAGTTTATTTAGAATTAGAAAGAAAACATGGAAGAGAATAATACTGGCGTTGATCGCCTTGACACTGGTTTTGTCGACAATAGCCCCACTTTTAAGTGTTTTGGCCGGTTGAGTTGTTGGTGGGCTAACATGAAGTTTAGAATGAAACAAAAGTGGATGAGAATTGATAAAAAAAGATTGAGATTGAAGATAGTAGTAGGGATGTTGGGCTTGGGTGTGGCGGGAGTGGTGTTGACCTTGGCGATGATGGTCTGGTTTGCTAAAGATTTGCCAACTCCAAGCAATGTGGTCAGGCGGGATGGTTTTGCCAGCCGGATATATGATAGAAATGGAGAGCTTTTGTACGATGTTTACAAGGATGCGAAAAGAACGCCGGTAACTTGGGACCAGCTACCGGAATATTTGAAACAAGCGGCAATTGCAGTTGAAGATAAGGATTTTTATGAACACAAGGGTTTTGATCCATTAACACCATTTCGGATTGCTAAAAACTTGATTGTAGAGAGAAGATTGATTGGTGGGTCAACCTTGACCCAACAGTTGGTTAAAAATGTGTTGTTGAGTTCGGAGAGGACGGTGACCAGAAAAATTAAAGAATTTATTTTGGCGGTTCAAATTGAAGCCAGGTATAGTAAGGATGAAATTTTGTTAATGTATTTTAATGAGGCACCGTATGGGGGAGCGGCATGGGGGGTAGGAACAGCGTCGGAACAGTATTTTGGCAAGGGGGTGGCGGAGTTGAATCTGGTGGAATCGGTGATTTTGGCTGGTTTACCCCAAAGACCGAGTGTTTATTCGCCGTTTTCGAAAACACCTAAGGCCTATGTCGAT
>CAZRXL010000098.1:0-221 GCA_964604055.1 uncultured Gammaproteobacteria bacterium | reverse complement strand
AAAATGGCTGAAGAGTACCAATTTTATGAGAACCAAGATGCTTTGGTGGTGCCGCATTTTGTGTTTTGGGTAAAAGATATTTTGACCGAAAAATATGGAGAGGAGGTAGTGGAGGGAGGTGGGCTGAGAATTACGACGACACTGGATTTGGAGATGCAAAAAAGGGCGCAGGAGATAGTCAGTCAGGAGGTAGACAAGGCGGAAGATAAAAAGATTAGTAA
>CAZRXL010000097.1:1753-1947 GCA_964604055.1 uncultured Gammaproteobacteria bacterium | reverse complement strand
AATTTTGTAGGGGCGCATC
This sequence comes from uncultured Gammaproteobacteria bacterium, assembly GCA_964604055.1. GTDB lineage: Bacteria > Patescibacteriota > Microgenomatia > UBA12405 > UBA12405 > CAZRXL01. The sequence goes on along the minus strand of CAZRXL010000097.1, from coordinate 1,928 downwards.
ATGATGCGCCCTGGGCGAATCGCGCTTCGCCCCTACCCCATTCCAAACACCCCCCGTTTTTAAACCACCACTTGACAAAAAGTAATACTTTTTGTAAAGTGATAGTTACATATGTTCTATACCCGCAACATCTATCCCAAACTACTATCCCATGCTCAAAGCTCTTATGTCACAG
>CAZRXL010000097.1:0-1705 GCA_964604055.1 uncultured Gammaproteobacteria bacterium | reverse complement strand
ACTTGCTGACCTTAAAAATAAAAATTCTCTTTATTTAGATCTGCAACGGCCTGACAACCGTGAACTTTTTGCCGAAAAAAATTATGATGCTATCAAGCAAGCCTTCATCGCCAGAGGCCTATCGCCAAATCAACCAATGATCATCGCCCTTGATGAAATACAGCTTGCCCCGGAAAGTCCCAGTGCTATTAAATATTTATCCGACCATCACAAAATTAAATTTATCGTCACCGGCTCAAGCTCCTACTATCTCAAAAATTTATTCTCGGAATCTTTAGCCGGCAGAAAGAAACTCTTTGAATTGTATCCTTTGACTTTTGGGGAATTTCTCACTTTTAAAAACATCTCCTATTCCAAAACAAACTGGCAAAAAAGTAAATTTAACCATCTAGAATACACCCGTCTTTCTGCCAACTACGAGGAATATATCCGCTTTGGTGGTTTCCCGCAGGTAGTCTTGGCCCAGTCTAAAGCTGAAAAACGCGATATCTTGTTAGACATTATGTCTTCGTATGTCAATATCGATATTCGCTCCCTAGCTGATTTTTCCGACGAAAGAAATTTATATTCTTTAGCCAAGCTGTTGGCTCAAAGAGCAGGCAACAGAGTCGAGTATAGCCATCTTTCTCGGCTTACAGGCTTGTCTCGTCCCACTGTCACCAACTATATTCAGTTTTTTGAAAAGACTTATTTAATCAGAACCATTGGTGTCTATACCAAAAATGTTGATAGAGAAATTGTAAAAATGCGTAAACTATATTTTTGCGATACCGGACTGGCCAATACACTAGCCGAACTTAGTAGCGGAGCCCAATTTGAAAATACCCTTTTTAATCAGCTTGCCACAGTCGGGAAAATCCAATATTATGCCCTAAAAACCGGCCAAGAAATAGATTTTATTTTAGATGGAAAATTGGGCATGGAAGCTAAAGAAACTCCAACCAAAACCGACTTATCATCGGCATCTCGCCTGGCTTCCACCGCTCATTTATCAAACTTTAAACTTGTCGGTAGACATCAATCCCCAAAATTCACCGACTACATCTGGGCCGGTTCAATCTTGTAAAATCCCCCCTACCCCAAATCCCCTTCCTATCTTCCAGATTCTAGATTCTAAATTATTTATAATTAATCAATGCTTGCCAATTCTCGTACGGAACGCATATATGCGTTCCCTACCTTATGACCAACCTCTCCTACAAAACCCTATTAATTATCTTACTTTTCTTATTAATCCCCATTATCCTTCTGCTTCGCATTAACCAAAAACCCACCCCTACCTCAGCATGGTGGAATGATAGCTGGACCTACCGAAACAACCTCCAAATCACCAACAACACCAGCCCCGAAACCAACGTTTACACCACTCTTTCTATCGGCACCAGCTCTCTGATTGCCGCCGGCAAACTTCAAGCCGATTGTGACGATCTTCGTTTTACCAACCAATCCGGTAACCTCCTCCCCTATTACCTTGTCTCTGGCTGTGGCACCACTGCTACCTCTATCAATGTCAACCATGACACTTTTCCCTCCGGCCAACAAACCATCTACTTTTACTACGGCAATTCTTCTGCCTCAGCCGGTACCGCCGCCAGCAATTTCTCCACCGAAGCCAGTGATTATTCTGTTGGCTCCACCGGTTCTGAAGAAACCGGCACCGGCCCCATCGCCCACTGGCGTTTTGATGAAAGTATCGGCACCACCG
>CAZRXL010000096.1:0-2012 GCA_964604055.1 uncultured Gammaproteobacteria bacterium | reverse complement strand
AGGAACGAGTAAGGCTGAAGTTAGTAAAAAAAATGATAAAAGTAGAAAAAAGTAGCTTAGTTTTTTGATGGCAGAAGGACGAAAAAATAGGATTGGTCAACTTAATGATACTAAAAATATTTAATATTGCTATGGATGGGGCCGATGGGAACCGGATAGTGGCCAGTAAAACAGCTGGTGCAAAGTTGAGACTGGAGTAGACCAATGGCACGAATCATACCGGCAAGAGAGAGATAAGCAAGGGAGTCGGCGTGAATAAATTTTTGGATTTGGGGAATGGTTTTTTGGGCGGCAATGAGCTCACTTTGGTCCGGAGTATTGATGCCGTAAAAATCGGGATAACGGACAGGAGGAGAGCTGACGAAAAAATGAACCTGTTTGGCGCCAGCGGCTTTGACCAGATCAACAATTTGAGCAGAGGTAGTGCCACGGACAATGGAATCATCGATTAAGACAACTCGTTTGCCTGTTAAGATTTGGGGCAAAGGATTGAGCTTGAGTTTGACATCGTTTTGGCGAAGGTTTTGGGCGGGACGGATAAAAGTACGGTGAATATAGCGATTTTTGATCAGACCCATGTCAAAGGGAATACCGGATCTTCTGGAAAAACCAATGGCGGCAGGAATGCCGGAATCGGGAACGGGAACAACCAGGTCGGCTTTGAGATGAGGATTTTCTTGAGCAAGAATAGCGCCCATGCGTTGACGAGCTAAATCAACACTGCGACCGGCAATAACTGAATCGGGACGGGCAAAATAGACAAACTCAAAGGCATCGACTTTGAGCTGAGCGCTGGTAGCCCGATAGAAATAAACCGGAAAAGACGCCAGTAAAAAGCGGATAGGCTTTGGCCACAGCAGTGGCAAGAGAGTGGCCTTTGACTAAGAAATAGTTAACGGCTTTATACATTAATTCGGAGTCGTTGCTAAATCTAGTGGTGATGCCGTGTCTGGTGAGAAAGGAAATTAAGCAATCGGTAGTGGGGAGATTGCCGTTGTGGGCAAAGGCAAGAAGCCGGTCTTCAGTGCTGACTGGTTGGGCATGATCGAGAGCAGAGGGGCCAGAAGTAGAATAGCGGTTGTGACCAATGGCTAAAAAACCTGGTAGTTGATTAAAGGTATCTTCGGCATAAACATGAGCAACCAGACCCATACCTTTGTGAAGATAAATACGTCTACCGTCACTACTGGCGATACCGGAACTTTCTTGACCACGGTGTTGTAAGGCCCAGAGACCGGTGTGAACAAGACGGGCGGCTTCAAGATTTTTTTTGGTGCCATAAATACCAAAGACGGCACATTTTTCGACAAGCATAAAACAGTTTAACAAGATAAAATATATTATGAAGAAAATATTGCAGATAATCGGGTTTGTATTAATTTGCCAATTAGCAGGGGGAATTGGAACCATATTTACCATACCAGCGATACCAAATTGGTATGCAACTTTGAATAAACCGTCGTTTTCACCACCTAATTGGCTGTTTGGGCCGGTGTGGCTGGTGCTGTATACAATGATGGGTATAGGAGTGTGGTTGATTTGGCAGAAGCGAGAAAAAAGCAAGGAAGCTAAGTTTGGAGTGGGTTTGTTTTTTGTTCATTTGCTAGTAAATGCGGCTTGGTCGCCGATATTTTTTGGAATGAAAAACTTGTTTTGCGCTTTGATAATAATTGTGATGATGTGGGCAATGATAGTCTGGTTGATATTGGTCTGGGGGAAAATAGACAAACGAGCGGCATACTTACTAGTCCCCTACTTGATGTGGGTGAGTTTTGCAACAGCACTAAACTTTTTTATATGGAAGCTGAATTAAAAACCCTCCCCTAACCCCTCCTCCCACAGGGATCTGCGACTTGACAGGGCGGGGAATAAATTATGAATCTTAATTACGCTGTTTTTGCGACGATAATTGTTTCTTTGTTGTCTTTGGTGGGAGTGGTGTGGAGTAAACCATCGGTAAAACTGGTGGCGATGGCGGCGGGAAGTTTGATTTTTGGAGCGCTGATGCACCT
>CAZRXL010000095.1:0-2195 GCA_964604055.1 uncultured Gammaproteobacteria bacterium | reverse complement strand
GACCCAAAAACAGTCATCTATACCCAAAACAGTATCAACTCCGACTTTCCCGCTCTTCGCCAAAGCCTTATCCCTGGCCTGGCCTCTCAACTTGACCAGTATCGCCGCCTCAAGCTACCTGTTTTCCCTTTCTTTGAAATTGGCAAAATCTTCTACCAAGACCAAGGCGGTACCCACCAAGAGCGCTGGTCTCTAGCTCTTTACCATCCCGACGCCACCAAACTCCAAACCGACTTAGCCGTTCTCAACCTAGAATGTTCCGCCCCCATCCATTTTGCCCAGATTAATCTCGACCAAATCACTCTTCCCATCACCAAACCAGACCAGACCAGGTACCACGCCTACGAGCTCAAACGTCAGCTAGTCACCCTCGACGCCAACCTAGAATTTAGCCAAAAACAAGACGCTACCAAATTACTCAAAAAATACATCAAAAAAATAGGTGTTTTTTGTTGGCAACTTATTATCACCGATATCTACCAGGACCAAAAAACCAATCATTATCGCTACACCCTTCAAGCCTCCTATTTCAATCTTAGTTCAAAAAAAGCCAAACAATTACATCTCAAAGTTTTTAATCTTCTATAGTCGGTATTAAAGTAACCACCGGCGAAATAGCAGTCGACGGCGTTGGTGCCAGCGTATTAGTTGGTATCGGTGTCATGGTTGGAGTAGGGGATGGCGCCCAATCCCACTCCCTTTTAACTCCTATTTTGATCTCACTTTCTGCCGTTTCACCATCTCTATCTTTTACCCAAGCCTTCAAAGTATAAGTTCCATCTGCCAAATTAAGTCTGGTTTCAAATGGTCGCTCATCCCACTTCTTTTTCTCACTACCATCAACCAACAATTTTGCCTCCACAATCTTTTTAATCGAATTAGTTTTTAATTTAACATCAAATTCATTACTATCAATTTTTTGATGATCAGAGGGTGTCTCAAAACTAACCGACACCAATCCTTCTGACCTACAAAAGTTATCCGGCGGGTAGTATTTATCCTTATTCTCCTGAGTCGCCAGCCAACCATCAATTCCTTCCTGCCACCTATTTTTACCATCAGTCGAAATCGGATCATCCTCTCTAAACTTAAAAAATTCTTTTTCATCATAATTACCATTAGCCACATCAGCCGGTGGCGCAATTCCCGAGCCATCTTTACAAATTTTTAGTTTCAAATGAATCGGATCATCCACTTCCGGCACCGTTCCCTCAATAAAATATTCTTGACGGCTGGCAAAACCATCATGCGATCGATAACCCGACACTGCATCCACCTCCACCTGAACAATTCCTTTTGGCACCGTCCATTCTTTCTTTTCCAATTTAGGCAATTCCGACAACATTATTCGCCTCCAAATTGGCGTCGCCCCCGATACCCCCGAAGCCACTCTCGCCATTGGGCTATTGTCATTGTTTCCCACCCAAGCCACCGTCAACAAATTTGGTGTCCATCCAATCGCCCAGTTATCGCGCATATCATTGGTCGTTCCGGTTTTAACTGCTACTTTATAATTACCAACCATCAATCCGTTTACCTGGCCAAAAGTCAAAACTCTAGCCGAGTTATCCGCCAAAATATCGCTAATCAAAAACGCCTCCTGTTCACTCATCACTTGTTTTTTATCAGTCTCTCTGTACTCTTCCACTGCTCGTCCGTCTCTATCTTACACCTTCAGCACCCCCACCAAAGCCACCTTTTTACCACCATTAGCAAAAGCGCTATAAGCCGCCGCCATCTCCGTCATTCTTACCTCTGCTCCCCCCAAAGTCACCGCTAAACCAAACCGACTCAAATTCTTTTCCGTTGGTTCCAAAGTTGTCATTCCCATTTCATAAGCCTGCTTAAGCATTGACGACACTCCTACCCGAGCTAATGTCTTAACTGCAACTGTGTTAATCGAGTTACCCAAAGCATCCCGCATCGACATTGGCCCATTAAACTTGCCATTATAATTCTGTGGCGCATAATCCTTTTGACCAGGCCCGCCTGGAAACACTACTGGCGTATCCATTACCATCGAAGCTGGCGTATAACCTCTCTGCAAAGCGGTCAAATAAGTCACCGGTTTAATCGCCGATCCCGGCTGTCTTAGGGCCTGGGCCACCACATTAAATTTACCGTCTGTCTTATCACTATAATAACCTCTGGAACCAACCATAGCCAATACCTGACCGTTTTGCGGATCCAACACC
>CAZRXL010000094.1:1559-2195 GCA_964604055.1 uncultured Gammaproteobacteria bacterium | reverse complement strand
AAGGATAATAAAGTGTTTTTGGCAAAATTAGGAAAAGCGTAGGATAATCAAGCATGCGGATTATTGAAGTTTTGAAACAAGAAGGAAAAGAGATAAGGGCTTTTGTTGGGGCGGAGTTTAAGTGGTTGGGAAAAATTGGAAATTGGCTTTTGGGTTGGGTGGCGGCAATTAAGGGAGCAGTGACAAAGATGATGTATTGGCAGAGAGGACGGTTTTCGCAGAGTTTTGTGAGTTTGAGTATGGCGGGTTTGGCATTTTTTACAATATTGGCTTCGGGTAAACTGGAAGATTTAATACTTAGGAACGAGTCGTCGATGACAGGCGGGTCGGGGTATTTGCTGATGGCGTCGGATGGAGCAGGGGCTAATACTTTGATTTCTAATTTGCCCAAGGGAGAGGTAACTGAATATAGGGTGGCTGAGGGGGATACAGTGTCGTCGATAGCTCAAAAATTTGGAGTGACAATTGATACGATTGTCTGGGAAAATAATTTGAAATCGGCTGATGATATTAAGCCGCAACAGATTTTGAGAATTTTACCGACAACTGGTATGAAACATTTGGTTAAAAGGGGAGAGACTGTTTATAGTATTGCTAAAAAATATCAAGTAGATGCTCAAAACATTATCGATTATC
>CAZRXL010000094.1:1011-1549 GCA_964604055.1 uncultured Gammaproteobacteria bacterium | reverse complement strand
GTCAGGAATTATTGATTCCAAACGGAATTAAACCGAAGCAGGTGGTGATTGATACTAGCTCGTATGCGGTAAAGACAGTGGCGCCAATTGCGGGTGTGGTGGGAGAGGGTAATTTTATGTGGCCGACTTCGGGACGGATTTCTCAGAATTTCTCTTGGTATCACCAGGCGGTGGATATTGCTAACAAAAGCGGTCCAGATATTTTGGCATCACAGACGGGAACGGTGACGAGAGCTGGTTGGGGTGGAGGATATGGAAATATGGTAGTAGTTGATCATGGTAATGGTTATCAAACTTTGTATGCCCACATGGTGACAGGATCAGTAGTGGTACAGGTGGGACAAAAGATAAATCAGGGGCAAAAAATAGGGGTGATGGGATCGACAGGCCGGTCAACTGGAACACATTTACATTTTGAAGTGATTAGCAGTGGGGGGAAGTTGAATCCATTAACGGTGTTGAAGTAGGTAAAATTTTTTCTGTTGAAAAAAATGTGCGGGGAAAAAGGGGTATTGGTATTTGTGGTTGATGGCGGGGG
>CAZRXL010000094.1:0-1001 GCA_964604055.1 uncultured Gammaproteobacteria bacterium | reverse complement strand
GCTGATATTCTTTTGATATGAAAAAGATATTACGATACTATGTGGCGGCAATTACTTTACTGTTTCCAGTGTTTCTTTTGCCGGGAGTAACAGGCGTTTTTAGTTTTGGCAAAAATTGGTTTTTAATGGTGGCGGCGATAATAGGAATGGGACTGTGGGTGGCGAAGATGCTTCTAACAAAAGATATTACGGTTAAGACCAACAAGGCATTGGGAATGATGTTTTTGGTGGTGGTGTGGTCGGCAATTTCTTGGTGGAGAGGAACACCAGACATGAGAGCAAGATCGTGGATGGATGGTTTTGGATTGGGAATGGTGTTGTCTTTATTTGGATGGATGTTTTTGTGGATTCAGACAGCGGGTCCAAAGCAAAAGACTTTATTGAATTGGGCACTGACGATTGGTGGAGTAGTGGCGGGTTTGGTGTCAGTAGCTGTGTTTTTGGTGCCTGAGGCAAAATTGCCGTTAAATATTCCAAGCGAGACACCTTTGATATCGATAAATAAGGGTTGGTCGCTATCTGGTTCACTGATTTCGGAGGGAGTGTTGTTTTTGTATTTGGTGATAGCTTGGTTGCGAAAACTTTTGACTAAACTTAAAACAGGGAAAGAGAGTTTTATGGTAGAGGCGATAATGACGGCAGTGTTTGGGTTGGTTTTTGGCTTGGTGGTTTATAGGGTGATAAATTTGGGTTGGGTGGTATTGCCAATGTTTTCTTCTTGGGTGATTGCGGTGGAGGTGTTGAAATTAGCGCCTTTGTGGGGAGTTGGCTTGGGTAATTTTTCAAGAGCTTTTGTTCAATTGAGGCCGGCTCAATTTAATGCAACGCCTTATTGGGCCAATAGTTTTTCGGGTCCAATGATGGGGGGATTGCAGATTTGGTCTGAATTGGGCTTGGGAGGTTTAGTGTTGGTGTTATGGATGGTGAATATGTGGTTAAAAAGCAGGAAGAGTAATAGGGACTATTGGCTGGTAGGGCTGTTTTTGGGATTAGTGCTGTTA
>CAZRXL010000093.1:2006-2222 GCA_964604055.1 uncultured Gammaproteobacteria bacterium | reverse complement strand
AAAAATCTGGCAAAGACCTCAACTAGACGGTCAAGACCTTCACACTAGTATTAGAAGTAATATTCAATTTATGGTCGAACAGAAGTTATCTACTGCCTTAAAAGATTTCGGAGCACCTCAAGCTGCTGCCATCATCATGGAATCAGATACTGGTCAAATTATCGCCATGGCCAGTATCGAATCCAGTCCTTCGGCTTCCACCATTGCCATCGATTA
>CAZRXL010000093.1:1324-1996 GCA_964604055.1 uncultured Gammaproteobacteria bacterium | reverse complement strand
GCTCTTGATACCAAAAGCATCACCACCGATTATATCTGTCAAAAATGTAACCAGCCTCGAATTATTGATCAATTTACCATTAACAATTGGGACCAATCGGTCCACCCCGATGAAAATCTCTACGATATTATCAAAAACTCTGACAATATTGCCCTAAGTTGGATTATCGAAGAAATCGGGTTAGACAGGTTTTTAACTTATTTCAAAAAACTCGAACTTGATCGAAAAACCAATATTGATCTTCAAGGCGAATCCAAACCATCTTCCAAATCATACTGGTCAAAAATCGACCTTGCCACCGCCTCCTTTGGTCAAGGTTTTTCTTTAACCCCAATTCAAATGATTACCGCCTTTAATAGTCTTGCCAACAACGGAGTTATGATTTCTCCTCGAGTCGTCATCAACCCAAAACCAAACCGACATGTCAAAGTCTTTACTCCCACCACCACCGATAGCCTCAAAGATATCCTTAGATACAATATCAAAAACAGCAACTTAGCTCGCCTCAACCCGCTTTCCTTAGATATCTGCGGTAAAAGTGGTACCGCCCAAGTTGCCGGTCCTACCGGTTATCAATCAGACTCCACCATCGCTTCTTTCATTGGTTTCTTGCCCTGTGACCAAGCCCAATTTACCATGCTGGTCACCATCTTTTTCCCCACCAATTCTCCT
>CAZRXL010000093.1:0-1248 GCA_964604055.1 uncultured Gammaproteobacteria bacterium | reverse complement strand
CCCCGTGACCAGATCAATCAAAAACCGTTTTTGGCACCTACCTAAAGCTATTTTGGCCAATCTCATCCATCTCTTCCCAGCAAGAAAACTAACTCTGATCGGAGTCACTGGCACTGACGGCAAAACCACTACTGTCACTCTCCTCTATCACTTGTTAAAAAACGCTGGTCTTAAAGTTGGTCTCATCAGCACTATTGAAGCCAGAATTGACAATCAGATTCTCGCCACCGGTCTGCACACCACCAGTCCTGATCCATTTAAAATCCAATCTCTTCTATCAAATTGTCTTAAAAATGGTGTCACCCACGTTATCTGTGAAGTCACCTCCCACGCTCTTGATCAACATCGTTACTGGGGCTGCCGTTTTACCGCTTCCGCCATCACCAACATTAGCCACGAACACCTCGATTATCACCGAAATCTAAAAAACTATGTCTTGACCAAATCGCGTCTATTTTCTCAATCAGATTTTGCTGTTCTGAACCGAGACGACAACTCATACACCACGATCAACAAATTAGTCTCTCCTCCCAAAACTTCATACAGCATTACCAAAACCTCGGCCTACCAAGCCAAAAACGTTAAAATTGAACCCAAACAAATTCAATTTACCTGTCAAAACACAATCTTTTCCACCAACTCAGTCTATCGCTATCAAATCTACAATATCTTGGCCGCCTTAGCCATCTGGGACCACCTCAGACTTCCCCGACCAATTTTTTTAAAAACCATTAAGAATTTTCCCGAAATCAGTGGTAGACGTCAACTAGTCAAAGGTATCAAAAACATTCGTTGTATTATCGATTTCGCTCACACTCCCCAAGCCCTAACCCAAACCTTATCCTCCTTAAAACCTAGCCCCAACCAGCTCTTGATCACTATTTTTGGCGCCACTGGTGGTCGCGACCAGTCAAAACGTCCTTTCATGGGCCAAGCCGTCTCCCAATTCAGCCATATTGCCTTTATTACCGCCGACGATACCAGAGATGAGGATATCAAAAAAATTAATCAACAAATTATCTCCGGCATCAATCCCAAAAAATCGATTTTAATCAACAAAACCGAACTAAAAAAAGCCGATATCAAAAAAATCAGACTTCTGGCCAAAACCAAATTTATTTATTTTGATATCGCCAACCGTCAAGACGCCTTCAACCTTGCCGCCAAGATTGCCCAAAAAGGCGACATTGTTATTGCCTGCGGCAAGGGCCACGAGACAACCATCCTTCACGGCAAAACCGAATATCC
>CAZRXL010000092.1:1365-2256 GCA_964604055.1 uncultured Gammaproteobacteria bacterium | reverse complement strand
TGGGAGGAGGGTTAGTGTGGTTTTGGTTGAATAATAGAGAAATAAAAAGTCCTTTTTTGCGACAAGGTGATAAAAAAAAAGAGGAGAAACTGGCTATCAGTGGTTTTTTGCCGTCTTGGGGAGTCGTAGGAATGGCGGATTACTCGGAAAAGCTGGCTGAGTTGGTATCTTTGGGAGTGGGAGTAGACAGGTTGGGAGGGTTGATTTGGGATAATCAGGCAAAAATGATTTATGATGTTGAATTTTTGCGGGCAAAAGAGAGGGTGAAGAAGGTGGTGGTGGGGATTAAGATGTTTGATGATGATGACTTGGATGCGTTTTTGGCCGATAAATTGGCTTGGGAAAAACTAGTGGTTGAACTTGAGAGTTTGGTGGCTGAGGAGGGGTTGAGGGGCGTTAATGTGGATTTTGAATATCAAAGTGATCCAAAGAGGTTGTTGGCTGATGATTTTTTTGAGTTTTTGGGAAGATTGAAAGAAGCCGAGATTGGTGAGGTGGGGGTGGATGTTTTTGCTAATACAGTGATTAAGGGATTGGATGAAAAATTGATTAAGCTAGTCGATAGTGTGGATAGTCTGGTGATTATGGCTTATGATTTTCATTATCCAGGGGTAGATTATGCGGGAGCGGTGGCACCAATTAGGGCACCGACGGGGGAAAGAAGTATTTGGGAAGTGGCAGAGAGATTGGTGGAATTGTCGGTGGATAGAAAGAAGATTGTATTGGCTTATCCATTTTATGGTTATGAGTGGAAGACGGAGACTCAGGAATATGGATCGAAGATTATTAGGGGATGGTATGCAACAGCATCGTACAAAAGGGTGAAGAGATTAATAGAAAGGTCTGGTTTTAGAATCACTGATTTAAGAAGGACAGGTGAGACAGATGGTT
>CAZRXL010000092.1:219-1355 GCA_964604055.1 uncultured Gammaproteobacteria bacterium | reverse complement strand
AAATGAAATGGTTTTGGGATGGGACAAATTGGCCATGAGTCCGTGGTTGGTTTATAAAAAAGATGGAGAAATAAGACAGATTTATTATGAAGATGAAGAAAGTCTAAGAATAAAGATGGATTTGGCAAAAGATTTGGGGGTAGGAGGGGTGAATTTTTGGGCTTTAGGTTATGAAGGGGGGACGGATGAGTTGTGGAAGGTTATAAAATTGCTGGATTGACCTTTGCTTTTAGATTAGGTAGAATAGGAACACTTTCATGCATTCGGCTAATAAATCAACTCGCAATTTTTTGAAGGAGATGGATACTGAGTAAAGAAAGTTGCGGGTATGAGAATAGAAGAGCCGAATGATCGGCTCTTTTTTATTTTGCAAACGGGCTTGTAGCTTAGTTGGTTAGAGCGCCTCGTTTGCAACGAGGAGGTCGGGAGTTCGACTCTCCCCAGGTCCACCACGTCAAACGTGGCAGGCGTCGATATTTAGAAATTAAGAAGTAAAGTAATTTACTTCTTGAAACTGAATATTGAAACGTATCATCCCTCGCCTTTGGCTCGGGATTGACGTTTTGAAGCACATTAACAATTTGTCAAATATAAATTAGTAATTGACATGAGTTGTCATGATATTACTTTCAAGTTTTAATAAAGTAGATGGTGGATACCTAGGTGGCTAAAGCCGACGAAGGACGCGGAAGACGGCGAAATACATTGGGGAGCTGTCAACAAGCTATGATCCAATGATGTCCGAATGGGGCAACCCCTTGCTGTGTAAACAGTAGGAGTTCCGACGTAAGTCGGAGCGGGTAAGCCGGGGAACTGAAACATCTTAGTACCCGGAGGAAAAGAAATTGCAAAGATTCCGTTAGTAGCGGTGAGCGAACACGGAAAAGCCTAAACTTCAACGCAAGTTGGAGGGTTGTAGGGCTTAGCATAATTAACCTGAAAAATAGAAGAACAATTTGGAATGGTTGACCAAAGAAGGTGAAAGTCCTGTATTTTGAATTGATTAAGGTTAAGGCTGAGTACCTGAGTAGTGCGGGACACGCGAAATGCCGCATGAATCTGGGGCGACCAAGCTCCAAGGCTAAATACTTTAGCTGACCGATAGTGAACTAGTACCGTGAGGGAAAGGTGAAAAA
>CAZRXL010000092.1:0-209 GCA_964604055.1 uncultured Gammaproteobacteria bacterium | reverse complement strand
CCATCTACTAACAAACAGACAAAGTGGTCGCAAGACCATTATGTCGTGCCTATTGAAGAATGAGCCTGCGAGTATTTCTAATTACCAAGTTTAATTCCTTAAAAGGAAGAAGGCGAAGCGAAAGCGAATCCCCTTTGTTGGGGTGCGTCTGAATAAGGCGTTAGGTAATTGGAGATGGCCCGAAACCGGTTGAGCTAACCATGGACAGG
>CAZRXL010000091.1:0-2256 GCA_964604055.1 uncultured Gammaproteobacteria bacterium | reverse complement strand
TGAGCTTTCCAGCCACGGCAGGATAGAAGTCTCACCGAGGCAACATATTAACTTATGCCGCTTTGGAAGCGGCTATTTTTATGCCAAGTACCAAAAAAATTCAACAGCTTCAAAAAATCGAAGATCAACTAAAACAAGCCAAGTCAGCCGCTTTGGTCCAATATCAAGGCCTATCAGCTGGTGAAATTAGTACTCTTCGCTCCAATGTCAAAAAGGCCGGTGGATCAATGGAAGTATTCAAAAACACGCTTTTGACCTTGGCCCTCGATAAAATTAACATCAAATTGCCCGAAAAACTAACCGGCCCCACCGCCCTTGCCACCGGTATCACCGATGAAATTGCTCCATTAAAAGAAATTCAAAAAATAAACTCAACCAAAGAAAAAACCGAATTCAAATATGGCATCTACAACCAAAAGCTTCTTTCTTTTGATCAGCTCAAGACGTTTTTATCACTACCTTCCCACACTCAGTTAATTGCCAATTTTATCGCTGGCCTCAAAAACCCTCTTGTTCGTCTGGCCTATGCCATGCGCTACAACCAGACCCGTTTGGTTTTAACTTTAAAAGCTATCAGCAATAAATAAATTATTATTTTATAAAAATACAAAAAATGGCAAAAGATACCCCAATCAAAAAAGAGGAAACATCCTCACTTGATCCCAAACTGCAAAAAATCTTAGATTCAGTTGCAGAGTTATCCGTTATAGACTTATCCGAGCTTGTCAAAGCTCTGGAAGAAAAATTCGATGTCAAAGCCGTTGCAGCCGCTCCTATGGCCACCGCTGGTAGCGCTTCCACCGCTGGTGGTGAAACTGCACCTGTAGTCGAAGAGAAAAGCGAATTTGAAGTCGTCATCACCGATGCCGGTACCAACAAAATTGCTGTCATCAAGGCTGTTCGAGAATACAAACCCGAATTAGGTCTCAAAGAAGCCAAAGACATGGTCGAAGCTCCTCCCGCTTCTCTGGGCACTATGAAAAAAGAAGCGGCACAAGAAGCCAAGAAAAAATTCGAAGAAGCAGGTGCGCAAGTGGAATTAAAGTAATTAAAATTCGACATCCCGTAGATTTGGCAAAGCCAACCTGCGGGATGGAGCGAAAATGGGATTATTTTTTTGCCTTTACCGCCCTAGCAAACCCCACAAACACCGGATGCGGCCTTAATGGTCGACTGATATACTCCGGATGAAACTGCGTCCCCACAAAAAACGGATGATTGGGAATTTCGATTGCTTCCACTAGTTTACTGTCAGGTGATAAACCCGCCAAAACCATCCCTGCCGCTTCATATTTATCTCGATATTCATTATTAAATTCATATCTGTGTCTATGTCTTTCGTCACTAACTTTTGTTTTCCCATATAACTTGTGCAAAGCTGTGCCACGTTTAACGTGGCACGGCCACGCCCCCAATCTAATTGTCCCTCCATACTGCTTCTTTTTTAGATACTCGACTTGTTCTGGCATGATATGAATCACCGGATATCTAGTCTTTTCATCTACCTCGGTTGAATTGGCCCCAGACAGCCCCAACACGTTTCTCCCAAACTCAATTACCGCCATCTGCATCCCATAGCACAAACCCAAATAAGGTATCTTATTTTCTCTGGCATATTGTATTGCCAAAAGTTTCCCTTCATGCCCCCTTGACCCCCAACCTTGGGGTACCACAATTCCGCTATATTTAGATAATACTTTTTTATAATTTCTCCGGTTCAATGTCTCCGCCCCCATCATCTCAATTTTTAGCTTTACTCCAGCCCTAAACTCCGCATGCCTTAGTGCTTCCAGTACCGACAAATAAGTATCGTTGTGGGCATGATTGCCATGCTGGACATATTTTCCCACCAGGGCAATCGCTACCTCTTTTGTACCTTTTCCTGTTTCAAAATCTACAAATTTACCCCACTCCTTCATCATTCTTCCAGATTTATCTTTTGGTCTGATTCTAAAAAATTTCAAGATTCCATCCACCATCCCCTGCTCTTTTAGCATTAGAGGAATCCGATAAATACAATCCTGGTCTGGCACATCAAAGATTCTGTCTCTGTCCAAAAAACACCGCTTGCTAATATTATCAAGTCGAGGCTCATCCGCCGCCTCCACCGCTCGCGTCACGATAAAATCTGGATTAATCCCCGTCTGTCTCAAAAGCATCACCGCATGCTGGGTTGGTTTGGTTTTAAGCTCACCTACCGTATGCAAAAACGGCAAATATGTCACCATCAAATAAGCTGATTTATGTTCCCTACCA
>CAZRXL010000090.1:0-2267 GCA_964604055.1 uncultured Gammaproteobacteria bacterium | reverse complement strand
ACGTTTTTTACTTGCCCTCTTACCTCATATTCTTCCATTGGCACCAATATCGGATCGTTACTTCTTCTAATAATCTTTGTCGGCTCATCTTTGTCCGTTAGCGCTACCTCAATTCCAAATACCCGCTTATCCTCATTAAAATAGTTTCTAATATGGGCATAAAACCACAACCACCCCTCCTCCGTTCTTACCGGTACCGCTCCCATCTCTACCTGATCAGTATTAAAACGAGTCAATTCTAACTTATGTTTTTTAATCTGCCAATACCAGCCTTTCCAAAAATCTGGATCCCAAAAATCGCTTATTTGGTCTGCCAGGGCCACTCCAATCTTTGCCGGTGGCTGGTCAGTATCAGCCGTCACCACCATCGCATATTGGCCATCAACCTTGGTCGGAAACATTCCGCTTGCTTTGGCATTAAACGGTGTTACTAGTCTTTTTTCTTCTATTTCCGTCAGATCTGTACTTATTGCCACTGCCACTTTGATTCCTTCTCCTCTCGGGGGCCAGACCGAGATTGCCGTATAAAAAATATAATATTTCCCTTCCATATAAGTTATTCTTGGATCTTCACAGCCATATTTATCCCATTCTTGACTTGGCCTGATCAAAATTCTTTTATTTCTCCAATTTAGTCCATCTTCACTCATTGCCTCTCCTACCATCGACCTTCCTTCTTGGTCCACTGCTCTATAGACCATCACGTAACCATTTTCTGTCTTAATCACACTTGGGTTAAACGCCCCTTTCTTTTCCCATTTTTCTTCCGGAATCAAGATTGGGTTATTGTCGCTTCTTTTTATCATTTACTATTCCCAGCATTGTATCCTCTAATCTAACATCTTTACCCTTGGAAAGTCTATCCAAAAACTCATCTAACTTTGCCGTTGCTACGCATACATGACTATCCGCCCCGCCATAATAAACAAACAATCTATCCTCAATTATTACCGCCCCACACGGGTAAACCACTCCTGCCTTAAAGCCATTATTGTCATACCAAGCATCTGGCTCTATTATCGGATACTTTCCCCGATACAGTTCTATCTGAGGCTCATCCTTTTTTAGCATCATCGCCCCCACCTTATAGTGACTAGCATCTTTATCATCCACTGACTGGTAAATTAGAAGCCAGCCATCTTTGGTCAGAAGCGGCGGCGCCCCTACTCCTATTTTTCGACTGTCCCACCACATTGGACTTCTTGGTCCAATCTTGTACTGGCCTTTCAAGTATTGGCCCGGTTCAAAATCGAGACTATCGACATAATCAATCAGTATATTCGGAAATATTCGGTGAAATATCACATATTTCCCGTTTATCATCTCCGGCAAAATACAGGCGCTTTTGTCTACTATTTTTGGTGGCGAGATTAATACCGGTCTTTCCCACAACCACCTCTTGGCCAAAAAATCAGTCACCTTAATTGAAGTTAAGGCAATCCTTGGTGGGTCCCAACCGTTAAAGGCCACATATGTCATATAAATTCGGTTCCCTATTTTTGTAATTCTTGGATCCTCGCACCCCTCACTTCCTCCTCCCGACACAAAATCGGTATTAACCGGCTTATTCTTATCTCTTTTTTCAAACGGCTTGCTAGGTACAAATGCTGGCCAATCAAGTTTTTCGTCTATTTTATAGCCGTCCTTGCTGTTGGCATAACCCAACACCGACACATAATCAAATCCTTGGGCCCGATACAAGATGTGAACCTTGTCTGCCTCATATATTGCCGCTGGATTAAAAGTAGTAAACGCCTCCCAAGTATTTTTTAAATTCGGCGCAATCAACGGATTTTGCCCCGGTTTATCCAACAGATAACCTCTTTTCACCTCAATTTCTTTATCAATTTTGTACCTTGGATAACTAATCGCTGTCAAGCCCAATCCTTCTACCCACCAATAAGCCAAATATTTTTCCAAAAACTTCACCACTCCTCCCATTATTATTTTCTTACCTCTCCATTCTGTCGGGCTTTGCCAGACCGGCTCGCCTCCCCGCCATTTTATCTTTCCCGAATCTGCCGCTTCTGTCGCCACCACCCCTGTTTCTATTACCCCCGCTTCTTTCTCAAAGTCAAAAAACACCCAACTTTCATCCTTTTCTCTTATTACCCCCTCCACTTTTACCTTTTCTGGCGCCATTCTCTCACTTCCCGAACATAGATTGTTACTGTACACAATTGCCTCCACCAGCCTCTTCTTCTTATTCTTAAGCCAAGCTAATTTCAATTTATCGCCTTCATCTTTTATTTCTTCAAAGTCAAAAC
>CAZRXL010000089.1:1749-2271 GCA_964604055.1 uncultured Gammaproteobacteria bacterium | reverse complement strand
TTTTTCCGCCCCAGCCACAAAAACATCAGCCAATTGCTCATCTGACACTTTCTGCCAATAATTTTCCTGAATTATAGAAAAGACCTCATCAAAAAAAGCCACGTATTTATTCTGACTTTCTCCCGCCACCTCTCCCTCACTCCCCTTTCCTCTCCCCAACCAAAAACCCGCCCCTACCCCTAAACCCAAAATCAGCACCACCAAACCAAGCTTCTTAAACATAGTAGTAATAAGATATCATAGCTTATGCTACTTTATTATCTTATTTTTCTTCTCTGTCTCTTCGCTTTTATCATCGGCTACATCTTATGGCGTCAACTGATCGAAGTTGGACCAATTTACTACCCCAGCAAACTCGATAAAGTCAAAATCATGCTTGACCTAGCCCAAGTCGGCCCCAAAGACACCCTCATCGACCTTGGTTCTGGCGACGGCGTTATTCTTTTTGCCGCCGCCCGTCGTGGCGCTACCGCCATCGGCTATGAAATTGATCCTCTTCTAGTTGCCCAAACCAAGAAAAAA
>CAZRXL010000089.1:0-1739 GCA_964604055.1 uncultured Gammaproteobacteria bacterium | reverse complement strand
CGGCTCCACAAAAAGATTGACAAAGAAGTCAAACAGTCTATTCGTGTCGTCAGCAACGACTACCAGTTTCCTAGAAAAAAATATCAAAAAACGAAAAATAAAGCCTTTTTGTATCAATTCAACTAGTTTCTTCGGCAACCTAGTATTCTTTGTGGTCCCAACTGCAACCGACCATCTAAACCCGTTGTCACAATCACCCCTCTTTTTGCACTAGTTGGATCCCAAACAACATACCTTCCTCTAGGTTTATGCTCCGTGCCAAATGGCACTACCAAAAACAATTCACCTTCCACATTCAAAGATATAGGATGTCTTTCTCCTTTATCAGCTTTAGACAAAATATTTCTCGCCTTCCTCAAACCATCACCACAACTAAGCCTGGCACAATCCGTATAACACATCGGCTCATCTCCATCCACCGACACCGGTCCATTACCATCACAACAGCCCTTACCTCTATCAATCAATAAAGGGCACTTCAACACCTCACAAAGAGAAGACATATCAAAGTATATCAAAAAGAATCTACCATTCAATCGGTTCAAGAATCGAAGAGCCGAATATGCCTGCCAAAACTTTAGTTTCTGCAGGCTCGTCCCGATTCGAACGGGAAATAAAGGTTTTGGAGACCTTGGTGATACCATTTCACTACGAGCCTAATTTAGTCTGATTATATCAATTCCTACCGATTATCCCCACTTCCATGTAACACCCCTCGATCCCATCTATCTTTCAATTTATCCAAATTTTTCAAAGCAATCTCATCCAAACTCAAATCCAATTCTATTGCCAAATTAGCTATATACCACAACACATCCCCCAACTCTTTTTCTATATCTCTTCTTTTCTCTTCACTCAATATACCTCCATCATCCCTAATTACTTTCTTAATTTTATCCGCCACTTCACCCGTCTCCCCCACCAATCCCATCACCGGATAAACAAAATTTTTACCAATTTTAGGATATATCGCTGTTTTTCGACTTTGTTTTTGATAGTCAGAAAAATTCATCGGGTGGACCCAAGGGGACTCGAACCCCTGACCTCTTCGATGCCATCGAAGCGCGATAACCAACTACGCTATGGGCCCTTCAAGTAATGGTATATTTTACTATATGACAAAAAAATCTCCTATCACCAAAGCCGTTGTTGCCTGCGCTGGTTGGAACACCCGCTTTCTACCCACCGTCAAAGCCTACGCCAAACAACTGGTTCCCGTTTTAGACGCTCCCCAGATTCTCTGGGTTTTAGAAGAACTAGTCGGTGCCGGCATTAGCGATATTTGTATCGTTCATCGCCACGGTGACCTCAAGTTTGTCCCTCAAGGCCGATCCCTACCCTACGGTAACGGCACCCCCATTTTGGCCACCAAAAATTTTATTGGTCAAAAACCCTTTGTTTACCTTTGGGGTGACGACCTAACTATCGAAGACACTCCGGGTGCCTTTCTCAAAAGCCTGATTGCCACCTACCAAAAATATCAACCCGACTGTATCAATGCCGTCCAACAGGTCACCCGCCCTGAAATCAAAGCCTATGGTTCGGTTGTTTATACCAAAAACCCCAAAACTCCCTATCAAATTGACTCCATCGTCGAAAAGCCAGAACCCGACCAAGCCCCCAGTCTTTTTGCCCAAGGTGCCAGATTTATAGTTTCCCCAAAGATAATTGATATCCTCAAACAGCAAGAAGTCGAGCGAGGCGAGCTTTGGTTTACCAACGCCGTCAATACCATGGCT
>CAZRXL010000088.1:0-2306 GCA_964604055.1 uncultured Gammaproteobacteria bacterium | reverse complement strand
TTCTCTCTTCTAGTTACAAGTTGTCGACTGATTTTTAAGGTGAAAAATGATAGCAAAAAAGGCCTATAATGTCAAGCTATGAACGTATCTCAACCAGAGGGCAGATGACGTTCTAAAGTGGAGTCGAGAATGTGTAAATAAATTTTTGAGATGGGATAAAGAATTGTTGAATGGTTTACAATGAAGTATGGCGAGTAAAACTTATGCTTTTATTGACAGTCAAAATTTGAATTTGGGAATACTTGACCAAGGATGGAAATTGGATTTTAAAAAGTTTCAGGTGTATCTGAAAGAAAAATATAAGGTGAATAAGGCTTTTCTTTTTATTGGTTACATTGAAGAGAATAAAAAACTATATGATTTTTTGAAAAAGGCGGGGTATCGTCTGGTGTTTAAGCCAACGGTTAAGGATGATTTGGGTAAAGCAAAAGGTAACGTTGATGCGGAGTTGGTTCTGTGGGCGGCAAGAATAGAGTATGAAAATTTCGATAAAGCAGTGATTGTATCAGGAGATGGTGATTTTCAGTGCTTAGTAAAATTTTTGATTGGAGTAAAAAAGTTGGAGGCTGTATTGGTGCCAAACCAAAAGAAGTATTCTAAATTACTTTTACCGTTTAAAGCTAGGATACGGTTTATGAATGATTTGAGACAAAAATTGGGTTTTAGGCCATAAAAAAAGGGAGTGTTGCTTGCAGTATCGCTCTGCAACCTTCCCTCCCTGGTGATTGGTTTAGTATAGCATAAGGGGAACAAAAAATCCCGACTTGCGTCGGGACTTTTTGAATTATAAATCAAGACAAAATAGTTTTGTCTTATGGGTTATTATATAAAAAATTTGCTGTGTGTCAACAGTGTGTATAGAACAGTTGAAAGTAAAAAGTTTGTAAAGTTTATAAAGAATTGATAGAATACCTTTGTACTTACTTAACTAAATCCCTCCAGCTCTGTAACAGGATCTGGAGGTTTTTTGTGGTGTAGAATGAATTGTGCCTAGAATTTTGGCGATATACGATGGGAGTAATTTTTATCATGGAGCCAAACGTCTGTGTCCTGATAAACATTTGACTAATTTTGGTTATAGAAAACTGGTTGAAAAAATTACTAAACAAAAGAATCGTTTAGTAATTGAATATTGTATAGGGGAGATTAAGCAAGAGAAAAATAATAAAAAGTCAGTAGCTTTGTACGCAAGTCAGCAATCGCTTTTTTATAGTTTGGAAAAACAAGATGTAAAGATATTTAAAGGTTTTATGTTAAAAAGTGATGGTAAATACCATGAGAAAGGAGTTGATGTCAGGATTGCGATTGAGATTTTGAAAGGAGCATTGAAGGATGAATATGATCAATGTTTGGTGTTTTCGTCAGATACGGATATTATCCCGGCAATTGTTGAGGCAAAGAAAGCGGGTAAGAAAATTACCTATGTCGGGTTTAAAGACAAGCTGAGCCGGGCGATGATGGCCAATTGCAGTCAGACGCAAGTATTGGGAAAGAGTATGCTTTAAGTTAGAAACCGCGGATTTTTTTGCGGAGACTGATGGCACCGAAAAGAGATGACAGACCAAAGAGGGAACCAAATAAAACTGAAGTACCGGTGGCGGGAAGAATGGCACCTTTGGTAGCAGTGGTTTTAGTCTCGGTTTGAAGCGCACCTTGATTGGTGTAGAAACTGGTGGAATCAGAACCGGTGGCGCCAGAGTCAGCTTTTATAAAAGCTGAGATAGTGTTTTTGGTAATGTCGTATTTGATTTTGCTTTTGTCTTTGACAGTAATATCAAAAGCGCGGACATAAGAATCGCCGGGGACAATTTGGTCAATAGTAAAATCGGGGCCGTCGTTGACGGTGACGGAATCGGGCAAAGTAACATCGACTTTGATTTGAGTTTGGTTCCAGTCACTGGTGTTTTTGACTATAACTTGGTATTGGAGTTTGTCGCCTGGGCCAAAAAGAATATCAGCATTGCTAAGATTATCTTGCCAGTTGGTATCGGCAAAACCTTTGGCTTTGAGGTCGAACTCGAGGTCGGCGGCAAAAACTTTGGTGGTAAAAAGGGATAAAAAGACTATAGCGGAAAGAAGTAGTTTTTTCATTTGGCACGTATTATATTATATCCTATAGGTCGTGTCAAGGAGGTCCCGAAACAAGTTCGGGATGACATTCTGCTCTTAATTGTGTGGGTTTGTTTTTTAAGTTAGAGTTTTTAAAAAGGGTTTGATGGTGTCTTTGAAGTCGGGGTGTTTGAGAGCCATTAAAATATTGGCCTTAAGCCAGTTTTTGGGATCACCGGCGGCGATCCAGGTGGCAT
>CAZRXL010000087.1:0-2410 GCA_964604055.1 uncultured Gammaproteobacteria bacterium | reverse complement strand
AAAGCGGCGCAGGCAAAGGTAATGGCTTCGTTTCGATCAGGTAAAACTTGGTGATTGGTGCCTGACAATTTGGAGACACCGTTGACAATGATAGTGGTGGGGGTGTTTGGGTCTCTTTTGATATCGGCTCCCATGGAGTTGAGCATGGTAATAAGATCATCTATTTCTGGCTCTAGGGCGGAGTTTCTAAAAATGCTTTGACCAGGGGTAAGACAGGCAATCATAACGACGACTTCGGTAGCGGTGTGACTAGATTTTTCAAAAGTGTAATCGGTGGCAGTAATTTTTTTTGTGGTAAATTCCATTTTTTGGTTGTCGACTTTGGTTTTTATGTTCATTGAAGAAAAACAATCAAAGAGTCGGTCTAGAGGTCGGGCGCCGAGACGATCACCGCCTGGGGTGGGAATGATGGCTTTGCCGGTACGGACCAAAAGTGGGGCCGAAAAAATAAAAGAGGTGCGCGACTTCTCTCCGGTACCTTGTGGAACAATTGAACTAGTTATTTCTCGAGTGCTGATTTCTAGGCAATGATCGCTGAGCCAGTTAGTAGTGGCACCAATTTTTTTGGCGATACCCTCTGTGATTTTGACATCACTGATTTGAGGGATATTGCTAAGTCGGCTAGTTTGGTCGGAGAGCATGGAGGCGATGATTTGTTTAAAACTGGCGTTTTTGGCACCTCTGATAGAAACTTCTCCGCTTAAAGGCTGACCACCGGTGATGATGTATCTGGACATGGGTATTTTTATTATATAGATTTAATCAGATGTTTGTAGCTTTTGAGGCTAGACAGACCACCAGAACTAAAGCGAACAACAACCGATTTTGGTTTAAGATGGGTTTTTAAATAGGCTAGTTGCTGGGAGGCTAGGGGTAGATAAATAAGTTTTGGGCCAATGTTTTTTTTGAAGTCAAGACTGGTGGCTCGTTGATTTTTGGGTATTTTTTGGTCAAAAATAATTTTGGTTAGAATTATTTTAGTACAAGAAGATAAGGCTGGTTTTAGATCAACAAGACCTGGTTTGGTTTTTAAGAAACTGGCGTGAGGATCGAGAAGAGAATAGATTTTGTGATGGGGATGACGGGAGCGCAGGACTGTCAGGGCGGATTTGATTCTGGGGGCAGATTGAGCAAAATCGTCATAAAAGAAAAGATCATTTTTTGTTTTTATTAACTCCAGACGTCTTTTGAGGCCTTTGTAACTAGTGGCGGGAGTGGAATCAATTTTGAGATAAGAACAAAGGGTAAGGGCGGCGGCGGTGTTTTGTTGCTGATAATTGCCAGAAGGATTGTAACCCAGGACTGGTGCTTGTGAAAAAAGAGACAGCTTGCGGCAATTGTTGTCGGTTAGATTGGTAATCAAAAGACCATTTTGGGGTAATTTTTGAATTAATTTTTTGAAGGCATTAAAGTTACCAGTGGCGGTTTGGTAGCTGTCTTTGTGTTCCCAGTCAGCACTGGTGAGAATTAAGTATTTTACGTTGTAGTAGAGAAATTTGGCTTTAGTATCTAAACCGTTAATTGATTCGTCGGCCTCAACAATTGACCAGGGACTATCGGTAATTTTTAGCGAAGGGAGGCGATTGATAGCTTGAGCACCAAACATAAAACTGGGGTTGAGTTTGTTTTGGGTTAGGATCCAAGCCAAGAGACTGGTGATGGTGCTTTTACCAAAACTACCGGCGATGAGAATAGAGTTGGTTTTAATTACATTTTGGGCAATATACTTGGTGGCTGAAATAAATGGTAAATGTTGTTCTTTGATTTGTCTAAACTCAGAGTTGGTGTTATCAAAATTTTTGTAAGAGGAGCCAATGATAAATTGATCGATTGATTTAAGGTTAAGGCGGGGGTTGATGGGAATATGGTTTTTTGTCAAAAGGGTGCTGATGGGTGGATAAATTTTTTGTTGATCAGAGCCGGTTATGGTATGACCAAGCCGTTTTAGTTCGACGGCCAAGGGAGCGGTCATGGTACCAGCAATGCCTAGGATGTGAATTCTTGCCATTTTTTTTGGTGATAATTGTAATATTGGAAACCGGGAAAGTTTCGTTTGTAATAACCGGTGGTGGGGCTGAAGCGACCGAGGTAACAATATTTTAATTGTTGCTGATGACTGTCGATGATAACTTGAAGACTAAGGCGGATAGGTAGGTTTTGGTTGGCGTAATCGGGGTGGTAAAAAACATAGGCAATGTGAGAAAAGTTTGTGTCAAAAAGACAAATCGAGTAGGCAACAATTTTATTATCTTGGTCTTTCCAAATATAAATAGTGTTAAAGATATGGTCGGTAAAAATTTTTTTGATTGATGAGATGGGAAAATCCCAAGCGAGTTGTTTGGTCCAAGTTTTAATTTGTTTTTGGATGGTTGAAGTAAGTTTAAATTGAGATAAAGATAGTCTTTGAAAA
>CAZRXL010000086.1:2231-2507 GCA_964604055.1 uncultured Gammaproteobacteria bacterium | reverse complement strand
CACAAGTCGTTTTTTTCCATCAATTTCGGCTTCAAGTTTGGTGAGGTGACCTGGTTTAGCGTAGGTGCGACTACCATTTATTTCAATTGTGCCTGGCATAATGATCTGATTTTTTGACTACGTCTTATTTTAAATGAATTTGGAATTTTTGGTAGGGTGTGAAATAGTTTGTAGGCAGTAGTGTCGAGACGGGGGGAATAGCGAAAAACGTGGATTTTTTTGAAACTTATTTTTTTACATAAATCGTAGGTGTCTTGAAAATCTTTGTCGGTTTCG
>CAZRXL010000086.1:0-2221 GCA_964604055.1 uncultured Gammaproteobacteria bacterium | reverse complement strand
TTTCCTAGATAGACCATATCAATATCGGCATCTTTAAGCAGCTTTAAAGTTGCATCAAAATCAGATTTTTCTTCACCAGGGAAACCGACAATAATGTCGGTACCTAAATTTAAATTTTTAATTTTTAATTTACAATTTTCAATTGTTTTGATAATTTGTTTTTGGGTGTAGGGGCGATTCATGGCGGTTAAGATTTTGTCGGACCCAGATTGAATGGGGATATGAAGAAAATTAGATAAGCGGTGGGGGTATTTTTGGAATAGTTTGATAAAAGTGTCATCAATACAATTTAGGGGGACGGAACCGAAAGAAATGAAAGGAATTTTTGTTTTGGTTAAAAGAGAGGCTAAAAACGGGGTAAGGCCGGGTTGGTAGAGATTGAGGTTGATACCGGTGATGATTAATTCCTGATAGCCTTGATCAATGGCTTGATTGACGGTTTTAACTGCTTGTGAGACAGACAATGAGTAGAGATAAGGCCGACGATGGGGAACAATACAATAAGTGCAAAAATGATTACAACCGGATTGGATTTTTAAGATAAATCGGTTGGTGTGGCTAAATTTGTCTTTGATGTTTTTGGTGTAGGCGCAGTTTAGGGGTTGAAGTAGTTTTTCTTTGTTTGGATTAGACAGAAAATAGATATTTTTTGTTTTTTTAATTTTTTGAGGTGGGCAAGCGCAACCAGTAGCAAGGATAATGGCTTGGGGATATTGACGATGGAGGACGCGGATGCGGGATAAAGATTCGATTTGGGCTTTTTTGGTGATGGAGCAGGTATTGATTAGATAGATAGAAGGATTTTGATTGGTAGGACGAAATTTATGATTGACTAGATATTGAGACAGCTGATTAGTTTCAGCGGCGTTGGTGCGGCAGCCGAAATTAATAGCCTGAAAAGTTTTGGGAGTAATGGAGTCTAATTTCGGCCAAGCCATTGTTTTTTGAGTTGAGTAAAGGAATTATTTTTTAGAGCCTGGCGGATAAGATTGGTGGTGTGAATCATAAAGCGGAGATTGTGAAGAGTAATAAGCCGGTAGGCAAGAAGCTCGTGGGCTTTGAATAGGTGGTGGAGGTAGGCTCGGTCAAAATGCTGGCAGGTGTAACAATCGCAGTTGTTATCGAGAGGACGAGTGTCCATCTTGAATTTGGATTTGCTGATTTGATCCCTAAATTTATTTTTTAGATCAAATTTGGCATTGCCGGTTCGGGTCAAGAAAAGACCGCCTCGGCCCATCCTAGTGGGCAGAGTACAATCCATGCTAGTGACACCCATACCAAAGAAATCAAAAAGATCATCAACCTCCCCTACCCCAAGAAGATGAACTGGTTTTTTGGCGGCTAAAAGGGTGGGCATGACCCAGGAAACGGCCTGTCTCATTTTGTGTTTTGGTTCGCCGACGGAAACACCACCGATGGCAAAAGCGTCAAAATCGAGACTGGTGATAAATTTAGCTGATTCTTGTCGTAAATTTTTGTAATATCCGCCTTGAACAATGCCGTAGAGTTTGAGGTGGTGGTTGTGTCTTAAATTTTGTCTCTTGTGTTCTTTTAAGGATCTTTCTGCCCAGTTGTGAGTGCGAATCATAGCTTTTTCGTAATATTGCTTGGTACTAGGATAGGGGGCACATTCGTCGAAGGCCAAAATGTAGTTGGCGGCAAGATTGTGTTGGATTTGAATCGATTTTTCGGGAGTAAAAAAGTGAAGTGAGCCGTCGAGGTGAGAGCGGAATTCGACGCCAGTTTCGGTAATTTTAACTAATTTGGCTTGACCATCGGTTTCTTGGCCTAAAGAAAAGACCTGAAATCCACCGGAATCGGTGATTAATTTTCCTTTCCAGCGGGTAAAGTTGTGGAGACCACCAAGTTTCTTGATGTTTTTATCACCCGGGCGAAGATAGAGATGATAGGTGTTGCAGAAAAAAATTTCAACACCGATTTGTTTGAGTTCTTCGGGAGTTAAGGATTTAATACTGGCTTGGGTGCCAACAGGGATAAAAGTAGGTTTGGTGAGCATATTGGGAATTATATAATATAATATCCATATGCCGTGGTGGCGGAATTGGTAGACGCGCAAGACTTAAAATCTTGTGGCCCAAAAGGTCGTGCGGGTTCGATTCCCGCCCTCGGCACTCTCGGGGATTGGCGCAATTGGCTAGCGCGCACGGTTTGGGACCGTGAGGTTGCTGGTTCGAATCCAGTATCCCCGACTCGACAAATG
>CAZRXL010000085.1:0-2561 GCA_964604055.1 uncultured Gammaproteobacteria bacterium | reverse complement strand
TCTCCCACCTTTTTGGCTTGATACTTCAGTTTCTTACTGGTCACCATTTTATCCGACAGAGCCGAATACGAAGCCACCAAACTATCATACTTTTTTTTCTCCCGGCCATAATTCAACCCCAAAATCAACTTATACCCCAAAACTATCGCCACCACTATCGACCACACCCCCAAACCAATCATCATCGCCAGATTAATTTTCTTTTTCAACCGAACCCTCTCCATCTGAAACTTGGCCTGACTAGGCAACAAATTCAAATCCATTAGCCGCTCCTCAGTGCTAAACCAGTAGCCAATCCAAACCGACAACCCTCAACCGACAAATCTATCGGTGAGACGACCTTGCTAGTATCAATATTCAAAAACGGCTGTACCACTTGCACCTCTACCCCCAACACCTTCGTCAATTCCTCCGCCAAACCCGGCATATTAGCCCCACCGCCACTCAAAATCAACAAGTTCACATTCTGATTCTGATCTTCCGAAAAAAGTCTGATCGCCTTTCTAATTTCATCGGTCAAGCTAGTAAAAATAGGCCCAATCGCCGCCCTCAATTTTCCTTCCAGTTGATCTTCTCTCATGCCATAAGCTTTCTTGTACTCCTCAGCCGAGGCCATATCCAATCCCAAATTCAACGATACTGCCCGAGTCATCGACTCTCCACCCATCGGCAAAGATCGAGTAAAGTACAAATTACTATTAGACAAACCTATCATATTCGAATACGCCTCTCCTATGTCCAAAACCATCACTCCGGCCGACAATTTCATTGACTGTTTCACCGCCCGTCTTAAAGCCACCGCTGGCGATTCCAAAGCTACCAATTCCAGTCCCACCGATCTAAACATCGCTACAAACGAACTAATCAAATCATTTCTGGCCGCAATCACAAACACCGTCAATCTCCCGGCCGAATCTTCTGATATCACCTCATAATCAATCGACACCTCTGACAGAGGGTAGGGGACAAAGGTCTCCGCCTCAAAAGTCAAAGCATCCTTAATCTCTGACTCCTTCAAAGACGGCAAATTCACCAATCTCGACACCACCTTGTCTTCTGGCAAACAACTGACCGCCTTTTTAGTCTTAACCTTCAAATCTTTTAACAAGCTTTTCAGTGACACCAAGATCTGACTTCTGCCGTTTTTTATTTCTTTACTCTTATCATCCTCTCCATTGTTTGGCAACCATTTTACTGTCGGCATTTTTGTTTCTCCAATCACTGTCAATCCATGCCTACCCTTCTCTTCCTCCAAGCCCACCACCTTGATGGCGCAACTACCTATGTCGACACCCAATAAATCTGTCATTAAAAAAGTATAGCAACATTTTAATCTCGATAGATACTAGTCCTCGAAGTTAATGCATCTATCATAAAAGCTGGCACTGGAAAGCGTTTTTGCACCGTCACCCTTCTTCTGACCACCACTCCCTCATTACTGTCAACATCTCCCGCCGACCCCTCCGACACAATCTCCTCACCTACCTTTGGAAAAATACCATCTCCTTCAATCGACAACCTTGTCCCGTTTATCAACGGCTTAACCGCCAAAAGCAATGGTGTTGTTCCAGTAACTGCCACATCCATCCCCCTGCCACCACTACAACTACTGTTACCTTCGTCAATATTTTCCGCCCCCGTTACCGCCCCCGCGCTGTTCACATTGTAAACCTGCCTGGCCACTTTATAAACACCAGCCCCATCCAGGTAAAAATAATCAATTTTTACTGCCCCACTAAAACCACTGGCCCAACAAACCGAAATTTTGCTCCCATCATATGGATCAAGTGTCACATCAACCTCATCATTTTCATCATGTCCCACCAGCCAGTAAGTCGTCACCCCACCCGCCACCGTATATTCCCCATAGTCAATCACATCAGTGTTGCCAATGTCAGTCACATCAACTGTCGCCACACTCGCATCCCCACTATTATAGTTCACCTCACCCTGTCCCAAATAATAATCAACTGCCGATTCTGCCGCATTAAAGGCTTTCTTCAACAATTCCTCGTCAATATCCACCCTAGTTTCTATCACCGTTTTCTTGGACAAAGACAGCCCAATCGTCATCACCACCGTCGATATCAACAGTACTATTAATGCTACCTGCCCTCTCATACACTTTAGAACGTTTGAATTCGTAGAATTCATTACGTTCCCTCCTTCCACAAAATAATCGGATCAATCAAATTACCCGGCATTTTAAATATCAAACTCGGGTCATATTCCACTCTCACCCCTGGGCTAGTGTTATTCAACCCGCCCGTCAAATAAGACCGTCCCAAACTAATATCGCCATTAGCATATACCAACCCTTTAATTACCAATTGGCTATCAACATCACCGCTGACCACAAAATCTCCATCAGTCAAAAATACCCCCGCCATCTGGCTCGTTCCCACTCCGACACTAATGTTTCCAGCAACCACCACCATCAGAAAGTCATTCGCTCCCAAGCTGTTACTGTCATCCACCGTCAAAGAACCATCTACAAATACCACCCCCGCCCCACCCGTATCAGTCACAATTGTTGCCATACTTGTATTTCCCACATAAGT
>CAZRXL010000084.1:2061-2583 GCA_964604055.1 uncultured Gammaproteobacteria bacterium | reverse complement strand
CGATACCGACTGTGATGGTGCCTGCGACTACAACACCACCGGTGCTTGGAGTACCGATACTACCAATTCCGGCTGGGGCTATACCGTTGAATCAATTGACGTTGGTGAAACTATTTTTGATTACAACTCCGGCTACCGTGCCTTTGGCCAAGGCTCCGCCCAAGCCCAAGAAATCTTCAAGAACCAAGACACCCCTACCGCCACCGAAGACGCGTTTATTTGTTATCGAACTGTCGCCTCCACCTACCAAGCCGCCGGCGACTACGAAACCCAGCTGATCTATACCGCCACCGCTACTTTCTAAAATAAATTTTAAAAAATAATGTATAAATAAATATGACCACTGCCCAAACTAAACAAAAAAACCCGTCATTGCGAGTCCTACAAGGACGAAGCAATCTCGTCGGGATCGCCACGGCCCTTGGCCTCGCGATGACGTCGTTTTTCATGCCTCTACCCGTCCAAGCCCAAACCTCACTTGGTATCAGCGCCATTCCTCCTCGAGTCATGATCGATCAGGCC
>CAZRXL010000084.1:0-2051 GCA_964604055.1 uncultured Gammaproteobacteria bacterium | reverse complement strand
CACTCCCGGCTCAGTTGTCACCCAAACTCTCAAAGTCCGAAACGAATCCGCCCAAACCCAATATATTACTGTCTCCACCAAAGATTTCATTGTCCAAGACAACGAAGGCACTCCTGTTTTTCTCTCCGAAGATATCGGTCCCGACCAAAACCGCTGGGCCGCCAGTCTTTGGCTTCAGGTCTCCCCTACTTCTTTAAAGCTTGATCCTGGCCAAACCAAAACACTTGTTTTGACCGCCATCATCCCCGATGATGCTACTCCCGGCGGCCACTATGCTGCTGTTTTTTATACCCCTGACACCAATGCCACTATCACTGGTACCGGTTCTTTGATTACCACCAATGTTGGCTCCCTCGTCTATCTCTCCGTCCCCGGTGACATCCAACAAAGCGCCCTTATCCAACAATTTACCGCTCCCAAATTTTTAGAATTCGGTCCAGTTGATTTTTCCACCACTATCCAAAACCTATCCGATATTCATATCACCCCCATCGGTTCCATCCAAATCAAAAACTGGCTTGGTGGTAAAACTGCCTCTCTACCACTTGAAACCCTCAATATTTTTCCTCAAACCTCTAGAAGTTATCAAAACACTCTTGATCGAAAATGGCTCTTTGGTCGCTATCAAGCTCAGCTTACCGCTGCCTACGGCACCACCGGCCAAGCTCTTTTGGCCACCCTTTATTTCTGGGTTATCCCTTGGAGACTGCTTGTTCTTTTGGCCGCCGCCCTTATCATCATTATTCTGCTTATTACCATCATCCGTCGTCGTCGCCCCAGCAATCCTGTTGAAATTGTCTCTCAACAAATCGAAGACCTCAAAAACAAATACAAAGACAGATAAACAGACTTAAATATTTATTGGATTATCTTTGTCCTTTTGCCAATTCTGTGGATTATCCCTTATATACTGCCTAATTGCATTTAATTCTTTTTCGTTTCGGATAATATGTTCATAATAATTGCGTTGAAATCTTCTCCACCCCAGCACCCGATTTAATTTATTTATTTCTTTTGTACATTCCGTTTTAAACATTCCTATCAACCATCCCAATGTAGGGGCGCGGCGTGACGCGCCCTGAATCTGCACAATCAAATGTATGTGATTTGGCATAATCACAAATTCATCTAATTTCACACCATGATGGTTTGGCAATGATTTCCAAATCTTTTTAACAATTCTTCCGTTATCATTCAATCTCATTTTGGGCGAGTCACGCCTCGCCCCTACAATTTCACCAAATATTTCTTCTCGCTTTTCACTACATATCGTCACAAAATACCAACCCTGATTAGAATAATCATATCCTATCAATCTAATCGATCTTCTATTTCTCGCCACCGACCCCATTATAGTGTATTATTTTCTTATGAACCGTCGCTTTCTATTGGTTTTTTCATTGTTTCTTTTTGGCCTAATTGTAAATTCTAAATTGAAAATCAAAAATTCTCTCGCTGTTCCCCCTACCTCTGTCAAAGATGTCTTGAGTTCTTCCCAACTCTCTTACTTTGCCCGGGTTGGTGCTGACACCACCGCTCCCGACACCACTGTCAAAATTCAACTATCCGGCAATCCCAGCAACACCACTAGCAACCTTTTTGTTGGTGATACTGTTGCCATTGCCAATACCGGCGCCACTGATACTCTCACTAGCTACACCATCTCTGATATTGGCAACACCGCTACTTTTTCTGTCAGCTCTGCCCTGTCTGCCAACAACGATGATGCTGGTCTGGCCATCATTGCCACCCGTTCTGCCATCCACACCATCCATCTTACTCCTGAAACCAATATTACTGGTGGCGCCTGGCAAGTCTTGCTCAAGGCCACTAGCAGAACTGGTGAAAACCATCAAGACGGTCTTCCTGATCAGCAAGGTTTTGATCTCGGTCAAGACGTTGGGTCCACTACTACTGGCGTCGGTACTCGCCTCAAAAATGCTGATGTCTCCTGTCCCTGGGGCGCTACTGCTTCCGTCGGCACCACTACTGTCGTCGACAGCAATTCCTACCACATCATCACCTGTGACCTAGGTGTTGGTATTACCTCC
>CAZRXL010000083.1:353-2669 GCA_964604055.1 uncultured Gammaproteobacteria bacterium | reverse complement strand
GAAGATATAAAGAGTGTGCAGACAGCAGCGGAACAGTATTATTCGATGGCTAATTATGTTTATCCAACATCGACAGCGGCGCCAACAACCTGGACGGTGGGAGGAAGGGCGGTTTTGGAAAAATTTCCAACCGATCCTAAAAGTACAGGTTGGACGGGATATACCTATAACATTGGAACGACTTATTGTGTTTGTGCGGCAGTAGAAAGTGTTAGCAACGGTAATTCAAGTAATAATTCATGCAATTTTGCTAGCGCAGCCGGTGGCACTGGTCCTTATTTTTGTGCTAAATCCCAACAATGAAAAAAAACGGGTTTACACTAATTGAATTGGTAGTGGTAATCACCATTATTGCCATAATTACGGTAGTGGGGGTGGTCAGTTTTTCTGGGGCTAATGTTCGGGCCAGAGATAGCAGAAGAAAGTCTGATTTGGAAAAGATGAGAATTGCGCTGGAAGTGTATCGGCAGGAAAATGGCCAATATCCCTGCAATGAGGATCCATGTAAAGATTCATCCGATATTGAAGCGGGACTGTTGGTATCTGGCGGATATATTAATGAGTTGCCCAAAGATCCAAAGCATCCCACTAGCGCTTATCGATGGGGGGTGGGTGCTTTCCCTTTTTATTATGCTTTGTATGCCAAAATGGAAGATTTAGGGTCGACAACAGGAAGTTATAACTACAATTGTGGCGGGATAAATGATTGTAATTATCAGGTAACCAGTCCATGAAACGAGGGTTTAGTTTAATTGAACTGTTGGTGGCAATATCGATGTTGTTGGTGATAGGTGCAGGGTCATTGGTGTTTATTAATAATTTTAATTCGAGAAAGGATTTAGATTTGGGTCGGGAACAGCTGGTGACTCACTTGCGTCTAGCTCGAAATATGGCGATAGGTAGACAACTGCCATCGGGAGTGGAGGGAGAATTGCATTTTGTTGGAGTTGGGCTAGATAAGAACGGGAGAATGGTTGTAGTGGCTTCAAAAGTGGGTGGAACGACTAACCAATTTTTTGATAAAAATATTTTTGAATCGGGAGTAGAGTTGACGACAGCAAGTAGATATTTGGGATTTGGGGCTTATAAAGGAAATGCGACTAGTTCCACTGGGGTTGGTTTAACGGCGCCGTATACAATTACATTACAGTCGGTCAGGGGAGTGGAAGAAACCAGGGTGGTAATAATTGAGCCATCGGGAGTAATCAAATGAAGAGAGCAAGAGGATCGAGTTTGTTGGAGGTGGTGTTTTCGGTGGGGATAATTGCCTTGGTGTTGTCGGGGGTGGTGGTGTTGGTGGTTTATCTGGTGGCCCAAAGAACAGGCTCGTCGGAAAGAAAACAGGCTAGCCTTTTGGCGGAAACGGTGATGGAGGGCTTGGTGGGAGAAAAGGAAGAGAATCCGACTTTGTTTTGGCAGTTGACTGAGGTGGAGGGAGAGACGATGGATGCTTATCCGGGTTATAGCTATTCAATTGGTTTTACCAATTTGACGGTGGCGGACAACTGCGGTGGGGATTGTGTCGATGCGGTGGTAAAAGTGGGTTGGAGTGGGAGTGACAGTCAGGTTGAATTTAGAAGATTTTTTTCAAAATGATTATTAAGTTTATAAAGTTATAAAGTTGAAAGTTTATAAAGCGGGAAGTTTTGGTTTTACTCTGATTGAAATAGTGGTGGTGGTGGGAATAATAGCAGTGATTATGGCCTCGATTTCAGGGGTGCTGCTGGGCTCTTTTAGAGCTAAAAATAGGGTTAATTATTCGGATCTGGTGGAAGAAGAGGGAAGTTGGATCATAAATGAGTTGAGAAAAAACGTCTTAAACGCTTCGGCGTCTTCGGTTAGTTGTGGGGATACTGGAGTCAGTTTTGAGAATGTTAAAAACGAGGGTAGTCAGATAACGGAGTTGATTTGTGACCGGGAGACTAATAAAATTGCCTCAAGTTCGGCTCATAGCGCTGATTTGAGTTCGGAGCGGGTGATGGTGTCGGGCTGTGATACCTTTGTTAGTTGCGACACACTCCCCTCCTCTACTGTTTGGCGGGTTAATTTTGATTTTAATGTGTCGGCCGGAAATGTGGAGGCTGGTCCAGGAGGATATGTCAGTCGGGATTTTAAAACCAGTGTGACAGTGCGAAATTAATAGTAAAATAGGATGTGGATTTTAGAAGCGTGTTGGAAGAAAAGAAGGTTCTAGTTTGGCCGGAGATTGAGAAGCGCTTAAATTCTTTTTTGAAGTTTCCAGATTTTTGCAGGGTCGAGGCCAAGTATCAAAAATGGCTTGATTTGCATCAAAAAATAGTGGCTGATTATCCGTTG
>CAZRXL010000083.1:0-320 GCA_964604055.1 uncultured Gammaproteobacteria bacterium | reverse complement strand
ACGGCCGACTTTGGTGATGTCGACAGCGGAAGCGATGGGAGTGAAAAGTGAAAAGGCGGTGGCAACGGCGGCGGCAATGCAGATGTCGGAGGATTGGATCTTGGGCCATGATGATGTTGAGGATAATTCTTTGGAAAGGCGGGGTGGGCCAGCTTTGCATCGGGTCTATGGTAAGGAATTGGCGATTAATGCTGGGGATGGATTGCAGGTGTTGATGTGGCAGGTATTGGCGGATAATTTGAAAGTGGTGGGGAGTAAGATAGGACAGAAGATCATTGATGAGTTTGTGACCATGTTGTCGCGGACTATTTTTGGACAGA
>CAZRXL010000082.1:0-2810 GCA_964604055.1 uncultured Gammaproteobacteria bacterium | reverse complement strand
CTTTTGCCATTATTAACGTTTTTTTAGGCGTGCATTCTTTATCTGTCATCTGATAGTCGGGGTGAAAAGCCGTTACGTGCCAGGCAATTTTTTTACTTACCCCCGCCAAAAACTTAGCTATATTTGTCAATTCTTCTCTTTTATCGTTTTCTCCCGGTATTATCAAAGTTGTCACCTCAATCCAAACCCCCGCCTGGTGCAAAGCGGCAATGTTATCCATAACCGGGCCCATCTTTGCTCCGCAAAATTTTTTATAAAAAGCATCTTCTCCACTCTTCAAATCTATATTGGCCGCATCCAAATAAGGCAAAATCATCTTTCTAGTTTCATCAGAAAAATAACCATTACTGACCCAAATGTTTTTTATTCCTACTTCTTTGGCTATTTTCATCGTCTCAACCGCATATTCCGCAAACACTGTTGGTTCGTTGTAGGTATAAGAAATTGAGGGACACTTCATCTTAAAGGCCAGATTGACAATTTGCTCTGGGCTAATTTTAAAACTTATTTTTCTTATCAACTTCTTTTTTGCCCTTGATATTTTTATACTTTGTGACTGTTTCCAGTTTTGACAAAAAGAACAGCCCATGTTGCAACCCAAAGTTCCAAAGGACAAAGTTCTCGTTTCCGGTAAAAAATGATATAGCGGCTTTTTTTCAATTGGATCCGGACTAACTCCGGTAGCCCAACCATCGACCAACAATTTTAATTCTCCATTTTTATTTTGCCGTACCCGACAAACCCCCAAGCCACCATCCTTTATCTTACAATAATGTCTACAAGCCAAACACGTCATTGTCTTACCCCGATTTCTTTTATATAAAACTTTCACCTATCTTCATTTTACCCTATAATTGATATCTAAGTATGCCCTCTTTTCGCTCGGCCGTTTTTTCCAATCAATTTTATCCAGCAGACAAGAGCACTCTTCGTCAACAAATCAAGCATTTTTTTAGCCAAGTTTCGATCGTCATTCCTCCTCCCAAAATTATTTTGGTCCCTCATGCCGGCTACCAATTTTCTGGTTTAACCGCCGCCACTGCTTACAAAAACATTGACCCCAATACCAAAACAGTTATCTTGCTTGGCGCCAGTCACACCACCCACTTTTCTGGTGCCGTCACTGATGACCACACTTATTGGCAGATGCCTTTTGGTCAAGTTCCCCTAAACCAAGATCTAATAAAAAAGTTACATCTTCACTCCGACTCTTCGATTCATCAAGGCGAACATTCTTTAGAGGTCCAGATCCCGTTTTTACAAACAATTTTATCCGATTTTTCTATCGTTCCAATTTTATTAGGTCAAACAAACGACCAATTCTTAAATGATTTTTCTGTCCAAATCAAATCGGTTTTAGGCCACCAAACCCTTTTGGTCATTAGCTCTGATCTTTCTCACTATCTTCCCCAATCAGAAGCAGAATCCTTTGATTCTTCAACCGTTGATGCTATTCTAAATTCCGATCTCACTTATTTTGATGATCACCCTGACTCTGCTTGTGCTTTTAGTGCCATCAAATTGGCTCTGATGTTACGACCGGATCAAACAAAATTATTAGATTTAACCAACTCAGCAATTTCCTCAGGCGACTCTTCTCGTGTTGTTGGTTATGCTTCAATCGCTTTTTATTTTTCAACTAATCCGCTTTTATCCTGGTCAAAAAAGGTTCTGACTCAATTTATAAAAAAAGATATTATCCCCCCCGATCAGGCGACCGATCCAAAATATCAAGACAATAGGGGAGTCTTTGTTACTCTTTACAAAAACAAAGACCTCCGCGGTTGCATTGGCACTTTCGAAGCCGACCAGCCCCTTTGGGACCAAGTCCGTACCATGACCATTGCTGCCGCCACCAAAGACCTCCGTTTTCCTCCGGTTACTGTCGACGAGCTGCCCGATATTACTATCGAAATCTCCGTACTTTCTCCGCTAAAAAAAGTCACCTCTATAGATAAGATAAATTTTGGCATCGATGGCGTCTATCTCAAACAAGGCCATATTACTGGTACTTTTTTACCCCAAGTCGCCCAAAAAACCGGCTGGACCAAGCAAGAATTTTTAGAGCAACTTTGTCATCAAAAAATGGGCCTTAAGCCTGACTGCTATCTTGACCCAAAAACAGCCATATACACCTACACTGTCGATATTATAAAATAAAGTAACTACCGGGGGGCAGATTTGCTTTTGCATCTCTGTCGGTTCGCAAGAATCATCCTCTCGGTAGTTTTATTTCACTATTCTTACTTCAATTTCTGGCAAGACTAAGCCAGTCAATTCATCTAATCTATTTCTTTCTTCAACCATTAAAATAGCTTGTTTATTCTTATGGTCCCTTCTTTTCTGTTTAGTGTCTGCCCAAAAACTTTTTTGATAATAATTTTCTTTTTCTGCGTTTCTTGTGTTTCCTCTTGCCTCCTTTGCCTGTTTAATTACTGCTGCGCTTACCACCAGATCAATTAAATCTTGTCTCTTGCCCCCATAAAAAACTTCTTTTTGTTCATTGTTATAAATTATCACCGCCCTATCGATCCGGTGTCGTTGTTCCAATACAAATCTCGTAAGCACCACTTGAAGCCTATTCTTGACCTGTTTTTCTTTCCATCAAAGTACCTTCCACTAAACCATCGCCAATAACCGACAAAAAACAACTTCTAGCGTTGCTATCAGTTATAATCATACTTCCTCTTACTTCTGCCTTTCCCATTCTTCGGACTTGTCCTTCAGGCAAAAAACCGTCACTTCGTCTCTTTATCTCCGTTGCCATGATTTGATGGATTTTTTTACCTCTTCTAGCCGCTTCAATACTA
>CAZRXL010000081.1:0-2900 GCA_964604055.1 uncultured Gammaproteobacteria bacterium | reverse complement strand
GGATCGGGACTTTGGCATCCTTATGGGTGCAATTAGACTATCGCTTGAATTAAATATAGAACGTAATCCCGAAGTATATTTACACAAGAGAGCCAAACTCTCTGGCAATCAATTTGACAGAATTTTCCAGGAAGTTTCTGACAATGTTAAAGAACAAGTAATGAAAACATGGCTAGATTTATCACCCAGACGAAGATTGCGAGTTAACGGCGACATAATCGCAACCGAAGAATCGACATTGAGTCGTCTAAATGTAATTAAAGATATGGTTCGCACTGATTTGTCTGTCCATATTCAAGAATTGTTTGCTGCAAAATTAAGAGAGCTAGAAGCGACAATTAAGAGAACGGGGACAAATAGTCCTGTGGCCGAACAGCTTGCCATATACAAACAATATCTGATTACTCCTGAAGGACTAATTCGTCAAGATATCTTAACCACATACCGCTCCGTTGAAGCTTTTATCCGCAAAACCCAAACAGCTCTAAAAAATTCAGAAACACCAAAGGAAGAAAAAGGAAAATTAGCCAAAAGTCTTGGCACGTATCAGGCAATATCAAACATCTTAAAAGCCTTGTACAGACTAGGGACAATCAGCGAACAAAGATATAAAACTAGAAGAGATTATCTAAAAGAAATTGAAAAACACATTGGTGAGCTCTCCGGAGCTCTAAAACGATTGAAAATACTGGATTCTGAAAAAAGATCAACCGATACAAATATCAGAGCCCTCGAAGAAGAGGTTTTATTAGACTTTTACAAATTAAAAGATACCATGGCAGAAGAAAACGTTTCTGGGCAGATCATGTTTGAAACAGAATCCACCGTTGATTTTAGAAATCTTGCTAGAGCACCTGAAATAACTCAAAGTTGTCAAAGGTTGACAGAAGCAACAGGCTATAACCACGCCGCCTATTCTCGCTTACTAGACGGATCTAATGAAATGATAGATATTTACATGATAAAAAATGGTGAGCGGATTAGGTTAGCAAGAAGTTTTATTGAGCTATCAAAAGTCAGACTTAACGGAGAAAACCAAAACAGGTTGGTAGTTTTGCTAGACAGAGAATATGTGAATCCACAATATCAAGGTTTTGGTCATCAATTCTCTAGCGAAATGATGTTGCATATGCTTGACAGGTTGTCGTCAATCCCGGAGCTGTCACTTATTTTTAGCGGTCATTGGTTTACTGCTACTCCCGAAGTTCAAAAGATACTTTTAGCAAGGGGTTACCAATTAAGATCTGTTTCAGGGGAATATTTTGTAAATGAAAGCACTGTCAGGTTATCCAAATATTATGACTCCTTGTACGGATTGACAAATGTAGCCAGTTATTCTTGGATGCCTTTTGATAATTTTTATATAATAGAAAAAACATAACTCGGAACTTGTCTTATTGGGAAAACTAGGGGTTGACGAGCCAAATTAGTTAGTAAAAGTTAAAAGATAGAGTCAAAAGGTCAAAACCCCTCTTCAATGTTAAAATACCCCTATGCCCAATCTTTCAATTGGAATTGTCGGTTTACCCAACGTTGGCAAGTCAACCTTGTTCAACGCTCTTTTGGGCCAGCAGGTCGCTGATGCCAGCAATTATCCCTTTTGTACCATTGACCCCAATGTTGGTGTAGTCGAAGTCCCCGATCCCAAACTACCCGTTCTCGCCAAAATTGTCGCTAGTCAAAAAATTGTTCCCGCCGCCGTCGAGTTCGTCGATATTGCCGGTCTGGTCAAAGGTGCCGCCCAGGGTCAAGGTTTAGGTAATAAGTTTCTAACTAATATCCGTGATTGTAACGCCATCTGCCATGTAGTTCGAAATTTTACCGATCCAAACGTCACCAAGGCTGGTTCCACCGACCCCCAGTCAGATTTTGAAGTTATCTGCACTGAACTAATTATCAAAGACCTAGAATCGATTGATAAATATCTAGATCTCAACAAAAACAATGCTACTGAAAAAAATACCGATAAATATGCTTTAGCCCTTAAGTTAAAACAAGGCTTAGATTCAGGTCAACTGGCCATCAATCTTGATCTTGATGACAAAGAAAAAGAAAATTTAAAACAGTTTTTTCTTTTAACCGCCAAACCATATTTTATTGTCGTCAATGTTGATGAAGACACTTACAAAAACATTCAAAATTGGGATTTAAAAGTAGAAGATTTTGCCACCGTTCCTGTTTGTGCCAAGATTGAGGCCGAACTATCCGATTTTCCTGCCGAAGAAAAAATGGCCTATCTGGCCGATTTAGGCTTAAAAGAATCGGGGCTAGAGCGAGTTATCCAAAAAGCCTATCAAACCTTAGGTTTTCAGTCTTATTACACCGCCGGTGTCAAGGAAGTTAGGGCCTGGACTATACCCATCGGCGCTACCGCACCCCAGGCCGCCGGTGTTATCCACACTGATTTCGAAACCGGTTTTATCAAAGCCGAAGTCGTTTCTTATTCAGATTTTGTAAAATTGGGTGGTTGGATCAAAAGTCGTCAGGCTGGCAAAGTTCGCCTCGAAGGTCGTGATTACCTGATGCAACCTGACGATATTGTTCTTTTCCGATTTAATGTCTAACAAAATTTTAATTATTTCCGGCCCCACTGCCACTGGCAAAACTTCACTGGCTGTCAAGTTAAGCAAAATATACCCCTGTCAGCTTATCT
The DNA here is from genome assembly GCA_964604055.1 of uncultured Gammaproteobacteria bacterium. GTDB lineage: Bacteria > Patescibacteriota > Microgenomatia > UBA12405 > UBA12405 > CAZRXL01. The sequence continues at coordinate 247 of CAZRXL010000081.1, read as the reverse complement.
CCGCCGATTCTAGGCAGGTTTACCAAGGTCTGGATATTGGTACCGGGAAAGACCACCCCAAAGCTGTAAAGCTCCACTTAGTCGATATCCTAAAACCCAGCCAAAGCTTTTCAGTTGCCGATTTTCAAAAACAGGCCCTCAAAATTATTTCTCAAATTCACCGCTTGGGCCAATTGCCAATTATTGTTGGTGGTACTGGTCAGTATCTTGACTCACTTATTAGCCCCAAAGACACTTTTCACATCAA
>CAZRXL010000080.1:1184-3095 GCA_964604055.1 uncultured Gammaproteobacteria bacterium | reverse complement strand
GATTTAGTTAAGCTCAACTCCACTATTGACCAACTCAAAAACAGCAAACGACAGCAACAAGACCAAAAGATCGATATAGAGGTAATTATGGACAACGTCAGTTATTTTCTGGAACACCTTGAAAAATTAACTATAGATAGCCCAAATCCACTCAAAAGAGCCCAGTATTTCAGCCTCCTTTTTGACCAATTGCCGACTTACCAAGAATTAGTTTCTGGAACACCAAAATTAGCTCCGTTTTTAGGTAAAAAAGAAGGATCCAGTAGAGTAGTACTCCCAATTGGTGACCCCGGTGGGAATCGAACCCACGGTTGCCTGGATGAAAGCCAGGAGTCCTAGGCCGCTAGACGACGGGGCCATAGCCAGTAAACATGAGCATTTTATCAATTTTACCCAATAACTTCTAGCACAAGCTATAATTGTTCATGATTTCTATTTTTCATGGCACCGACACTTTTAAATCCCGCCAGGCTCTAAATTTAGCCATCAAAAAAATTGACAGTCCTGATTTCATCCGCCTCGACCAAAAACAAATCAATCTAGAAATAATCCAAAGTTTTTTAAACACCCAATCCCTACTTCAACAACCCAAGGTCTTAATTTTGACCGGTTTCTTCTCCCTTCACCCTGCCACTAGATCAAAAATTGCCACCGTTCTAAACCAATCAGAACATCAGATTTTTATTTGGCAAGACAAAAAATTAACTACTGCTCAAACCAAAATTATCCAAAACGCCAAGAACTTTGAATCAAATATCAGTAGTATTTTATGGAACTGTTTAAATAATTTTCAGCCCAAATCTCTAAAAAAATTTCTACCTCTTTATCACCAGCTTTTAGAAAGCGAACCACATGATTTATTCCTATATTTGCTCAAAAACAAAATCAGAAAAGAACTAACCACCTTCTCTCGATTTTCCACCCCTGCCCTCAAAAATTTCTACCTCAAACTAATCCAACTAGACTACCAAAACAAAACCGGCCAATTAACCGACCCAAAAGAACAAGTTTTAGAACGACTTTTTATTAATTTTTTAAGTTAACTTTCTGCTATCATTTTATTAATGCCCATCAAAAACATTCTTTGGTTTAAAGAAATTAATCACGATGACATTCCCGAGGTTGGAGGCAAAGGCGCTAATCTAGGTGAAATGTACAACCTTGGCATTCCTGTCCCCAATGGTTTTGTGGTCACCACCAATGCTTACTTTGAATTTGTAAAAGAAAATAAACTCGAAGATAGAATCAGAGACATCCTAAAAACCACCGATATTGATAAACCAGACCAACTCTCCTCCGCCTCTCAATCGATCAAAAAGATCATCAAAACCAGCCCTCTAAACCCACAAGTCGCCATAGAGATTATGAAGGCCTATCAAAAACTATCCGGTTTTGCCGGTCTCAAAAGCGTCCCTGTTGCGGTCAGATCTTCCGCTACCGCCGAAGACCTGCCCGACGCTTCTTTTGCCGGTCAACAAGAAACTTTTTTAAATGTTGTCGGCGATGCCAACGTTGTCAAAAGAACCCAAGATTGCTGGGCCTCTCTTTTTACCCCTCGAGCCATTTTTTACCGGGAAAAAAAGAAATTTAACCACTTTAGGGCTGGTGTCGCGGTTCCCATCCAAAAACAAGTTCAATCCACTGTTTCTGGCATTATGTTTACCGTCAACCCAGTTACAAACACCAAAACCGACATCATTGTTGAAACTGTTTGGGGTTTGGGAGAATACATCGTTCAGGGCAAAGTCACCCCTGATCAATATATCATCGACAAGACTGATTGGAAAATAAAAAACTTTACCCAGGCCCCCCAGTCAATCCAATTAATTAAGTCCCAGACAGAAACTAAACAAGTTAGGGTTCCCAAATACAAGCAAAATCGCCCCAAAATCAACCCAGCTACCGCCATCA
>CAZRXL010000080.1:0-1174 GCA_964604055.1 uncultured Gammaproteobacteria bacterium | reverse complement strand
AAAAACTTCACAATCATTACGGTAAAGCTCAAGATATCGAATTTGCTCTTGATAAAAAGAAAATATATATCGTCCAAACTCGCCCCATTACCACCATTATTAGCAACCAAAAAGTTATCGACCAACAAATCAAAATCAGTCAGGTACCAGACCTTAAAGGCGATTCCGCCAGCCCCGGTACTGCCACTGGTATTGTCGTTATTATCAAAAATCCCAAAAACATCTCCAAGGCCAAACCAGGCCATATCTTGGTCACCACCATGACCACTCCCGATTTTGTCCCTGCCATGAAAAAAGTTAACGGTATTGTTACCGATAAAGGCGGTCAGACCTCTCACGCCGCCATCGTCAGTCGGGAATTAGGCGTCCCTTGCGTTGTTGGCACCAAAACCGCCACTCAAACCTTTAAAGAAGGTGAAATAATTACTATCAACGGTACTACCGGAGAAATTTGGAGGGGAGACCTGACTAATGGTACTCAGAAACCAGCCGTAACCAACCCTAAGTTAAAAAACATCAAAACCGCCACCAAGGTCTACGTTAATTTAGGCGAACCCGATCTGGCCGAAGAAATCTCCAAAAGAGATGTTGACGGCATCGGTCTTCTACGAGCTGAATTTATGATTGCCGACATTGGCGTCCATCCCAAACGCATGATTGCTGAAAAACGCCAGGCCCAATATATTAAAAAACTGGCCAGTGGTATGTATAAATTTTGTAAAAGCTTCAACCCCAGACCCGTCATCTATCGAGCTACTGATTTCAAAACCAACGAATATCGTCACCTCAAATGGGGAAGTGGATACGAGCCAGAAGAACCCAATCCACTTTTAGGTTTTAGAGGTGCCCTTCGCTATATCAACGACCCAGAAGTATTTGCCATGGAACTTGAAGCTATCAAACAAGTCAGAAACAAGCATAATCTAAAAAATCTCTGGCTAATGATTCCTTTCGTCAGAACTCCACAACAATTAGAAAAGGTCAAGAAAATTGTTTCCGATGCTGGCCTTTTACGTTCACCTACTTTTAAACTTTTCATGATGGTTGAGATTCCCAGCAATGTCATTCTCCTTGATAAATTTATCGACGTTGGTATCGACGGAGTTTCCATTGGTAGCAATGACCTGACCATGCTCACCCTCGGTCTTGATCGAGACAATTCCGAAGTCGCCCC
>CAZRXL010000079.1:2534-3095 GCA_964604055.1 uncultured Gammaproteobacteria bacterium | reverse complement strand
CTCTCCTACCTTCGCTTCTTTGCCCGTCTCCAGCTGGCCAAAAAACCCTACCAAACCATCGTCGGTATTACCGGTTCGGCCGGTAAGACCAGCACCGTCTTGGCCCTAGAAGCCGCTTTAAAGCCCAATTTGACTGTCAAAACCAGTCTTTCTGGCGGCAATTCCGAATCTGGTCTGCCCCTCTCCATTCTTGATCTGTCGACCACCGACTATTCTCTCCTCGACTGGCTTCGGATCGCTTTTCTAGCCCCCCTCAAATTACTGACCAACTGGAGCAAATTTGACGTTTTTATCGCCGAAATGGGTATTGACGCCCCCACTCCACCCAAAAACATGGCTTATCTTTTATCCATCATCAAACCTGACATTGGCATTTTTTTGAATGTGTCACCTGTTCATCAGCAATTTTTCAGCTCTCTTGACCAAATTGCCAAAGAAAAATCCAAGTTGGTCAATACCAGCAAAACCGCCATTATCAACACTGCCGACACACTGGTTGTCAAATACACCACAAACAAACACATTGTCCCTATATCCAATCTTCCGGTAAGGGCATTGCGC
>CAZRXL010000079.1:2145-2523 GCA_964604055.1 uncultured Gammaproteobacteria bacterium | reverse complement strand
AAACGCCGCCCTTACTACCGCCCAACTACTCAAACTAACACAAACCCAAGCTCTGTCCAATTTAAAAGCCAATTTTCAACTTCCCAAATCCCGCTCCACTATATTAAAAGGTATCAACGGTTCCACTCTCATCGACTCCTCCTACAACTCCTCGCCTCTAGCCGCCCAGCAAATGCTCAATTTCTTGGCCACCTTCCCCCGCCCCCGTCTAGCCATTTTAGGCGATATGCGCGAACTTGGCCCCGCCTCTGCCTCTGCCCACAAGACTCTCTACCGACAAGCCCTAAAATACTCCGACCAAATTATTAGTATCGGCCCTGAAACCAAAAAATATTTCGGCCCCAAAGCCATTAAATTTTTATATTATTGGCAAGTTAC
>CAZRXL010000079.1:0-2135 GCA_964604055.1 uncultured Gammaproteobacteria bacterium | reverse complement strand
CGCAAAACCCCTACCCACAGATTCCTCTACTACTGGCAAGCCACCGATTACCTCAAGTGTCATCCTGAACTTGTTTCAGGATCTCACATCTTAATCAAAGGCTCCCAAAACACCATCTTTACCGAAGAAATCGTCAAAGCCCTATTAAAAAACAAAAGGGATGTCCACAAAATCTGCCGCCAATCCCCTTACTGGCTAAATCTTAAACAAAAATTTCAGGCCGCTACCCTCTAAATTCCTTATCTTTCTTCATTTGTTTTTCGATCAACCCTCTCAAAAACACCGATCTGGGCACCTTTTTCTTCTGCGCCACCCAATCCAAATACGCTAAAATTTTCGGGGGTACAAAAAAATTAAACCTAACATCTATCTTCGACTTTGCCTCTTCAATAGTCTCTGCCAATCTATCCTCCAGATTGGTCAGATCATACTCCACCCAAAACATCTTATTATTCCGCATCCCTTTAAACAGTATCGGCTCATGTGATTTTGTATGCAACACTATCACCGGCTTTGCCTTTTCCAACGCCATCGTTATCTCGTGACCTATATGTATGGTTGATGGATACGAAGCCTCAAACACACACAAATCCGCCTTATCCATCAGCCTTACCATTGCTTTGTATACTTCCACCCTCTCTTTATCCGTCATCTTAAAACTTCCACTCGAAGTCCGAATCAACGAATTGTCCAACACCTGACACCCCGTTTTCTCCAAAGCCCTTATTACTTTTGAATACACGCTTTCATAATCATCCCGATAATACCTGGACGCCGAAAAATATATTTTCATCAAGACCAATTATCTCAAAAGTCTACTCGAAAATAAAGGATAATTTATCGACAATCTTCCTCTCATCCCGTTGACAATTAATTTCATAGATCTTTCCTTTATACTTCTTCAACATCTGACTCGTTTTAAACAGATTAAAAAAAGTCGGATCGCCCGTTTTTTCCAGACCTTTCTTTTGTAGATATTGTCTAACTATATCTTTAGACAAAATCCAATTATTTTTAAAACCGAAATCTCTCCTCTGACTCCCATCGGTCAGATACCTTTTCCACTGCCACAACAAAGGCACCCAAACTGGCCTAATCAAAAACACAATCGCATCTGCCTTCTCAAAAACCTTTTCCACCGGAAAAACCCGTTCTATCACCCAACCTTTTCGCGACAAAATCTTTTCAATCCTGTCTTTATAAACTAAACTGGATACAAATCTAAACTGTTTAGTTTTCTTCAAAAATTCAAAATCTATAAACACCTTATCCAAATCAAAAGCAGGAACTTTTAATTTCTTAGCTAAACGTTTTGACAATGTCGTCTTGCCAACACAGGACGGACCAACAATACATATTTTCATTTCTGTTTCGAATATTATCTCAACTTTTCCAAAAAAAATCCAACGTCTCTTTCTACCACCTCTTCCCAATTTTTACTCAAATTATGGTCATCTCCCTGCCAAATCACCAGCTCAACCTTTTTACCCAAATCTTTTAACTTTTTCATCACTTCTTCCTGCCATTCAACTTCACACCACACATCGGCCGTTCCCTGATCAATTCTAATCGCCGAATTTATCCAACCATAATAATTTTCAAAAGCGTATCTTCGGCTATCATAATTGGTTTCAAAGTTTTCAATCGCCAACCTTACCGCCTTGCCTCCATCATCTAGATCCGACGCCGTATCCAAAACTGAATCCGGAAAAGAGTTGGTCATCGGCGCCCACAGTACCGTCGGATGATTTTCTCCGGTTATCTCCAACACCGATAATACAATTTGCCCCCCATTGCTATGGGCCCAAAAACCAATCTTATCAGCATCAACAAAATCAATTCTTTTAACCGATTCCAGCAAGTCTAGTACCGCCGGCACTTTTTCAAATCGCGCCTCCAGCATGTCCAACGATTCCATATCCGATTCACCAAAACCCAAGAAATCCAAAGACACCGTCACAAAACCCGCCTCAGCCAACTTATCCGCCACCCGCCAAGTTCCCGACCCAGGATAATAGCCCGCCTTATCCGCGTACCCTCGCACCATTATCACCGCCGGCATTTTATTGCTTTTGGCCGTCACCGGCACGTTCATCATCCCCGTAATTTTTTTACCCTCACTTATAAAGCTAATT
>CAZRXL010000078.1:0-3127 GCA_964604055.1 uncultured Gammaproteobacteria bacterium | reverse complement strand
ACTTGGTGGAGACCAAGGCTTAAATGTTTATCGAGATGGTTCAAAAATAGCAGTTGAGGCACCAGTGCCGGGAATGGAAGCAGATCAAATAGAAGTTTCGTTTGAAGATGGAATATTGAGAATAAATGCTAAAAAAGAGGACAGCGAAGAAAAAAAATTGAAAAGTAGACAGATTTATCGCTGGTCGAAGGCGAGTAGTTTTAGCTATAGTACTTCTCTACCCTGGCCAATCAACGCTAAAACGATTAAGGCCAAAGTAAGGAATGGGGTGGTAACGATTTCTGCTGATATGGCAGAAGAAGCAAAAGCCAGGACGATTAGAGTCGAGGCTGAAGATAAATAATGCTATAAATAAAGTGTGGAATTGAAAAAAATAGGGGTAGCGACTATGCCTAAGGCTTTGAAGCTCGGTTCTATTGTAGGGCCGAGCTTTATTTTGTTGGGTTTGGGACTGGGAAGCGGCGAGTTGGTGCTGTGGCCGTATTTAGTCAGCCAATTTGGGATGGGTATAATTTGGGCGGCAGTGGTGGGAATAAGTTTTCAATTTGTTTTGAACATGGAGATAGAACGGTATACCCTGGTAACCGGAGAAAGTGTGTTTGTGGGTTTGGCTAGAAAAATAGGCAAATTGTCACCGGTTTGGTTTATGATATCAACGGTAGTGCCGTGGATGTGGCCGGGAATAGTATTATCGGCGGCAACAGTTTTGGGCGGGGTACTGGGGCTTGAAAATACCAAAATACTGGCAATAATACTACCTTTGGGTCTGGGGGCAATATTGACTCTGGGACCATGGATTTATAGAACTCAAGAGATAATTCAAAAATACTTAATTCTTTTGGGGACGCCAGTAGTGCTATTGCTGGTGATTGTTTTGGCTAAGGGGTCGGATTGGGGGGAAATGTGGAGAGGTCTACTAGGACGAGGTCAGGGCTACACCTGGTTACCATCAGGAATACCAATGATGACTTTTTTGGGAGCATTGGCTTATTCTGGAGCAGGAGGCAACCTTAATTTGGTTCAGTCGTTTTATGTCAAAGAAAAGGGCTATGGTATGGGTAAGTACGGCGGTAAGATAAAAAGTATTTTGACTGGAAAAAATGAAAAAATTAATTTGACCGGTAAAACATTCGCGTTGAATAAAATGAATTTGACAAGATATCGAGACTGGTGGAAGGTAATAAACATTGAACACGGACTGGTGTTTTGGGCAACAGGAGCAGTAACGATGGTAATGTTGGCACTGTTGGCTTACAGCACTGTTTTTGGCAATAATCAACTGGGGACAGGTTTGGGATTTTTGTTTGAAGAAGCTAAGATAATCGGGATAAAGACAATACCGATGGTAGGAGTAGGGTTTTTGACTTTGGCGGGAGTGATGCTTCTGTCAACCCAGTTGTCGGTGTTTGACGCAGTGTGTAGGATTGCATCAGAAAATTTGGTGATTTTTGATCAGGAAAAATTTCGGATTGAGAAATTGCCAAAATTTTATTATCTGTTTTTGTGGTTGGAAATAGCTTTATCGGTGGTGGTGATAAGTTTGGGTCTGGCAGAACCGGTGCAACTGGTGGTAATCGGGGCAGTATTGAATGGATTATCAATGCTGATTTACTCGATTCTGGTAATGTGGATGAATCTGACCAGTTTACCGGCGCAAGTACGGCCGGGACCGGCCAGAAAACTGGCGATGGGGGCGGAGATCAGTTTTTTCTTGGTTTTTGCCGGTAAGTTGTTCCACCTCTTTTGAGCTTAGGGGACGGTGTTGGCCGGGGCCAAGTTGGCCCAAAAGAACCGGGCCGATGGCAGTTCGGTGGAGACTGACGAAGGGAAGTCTGACAAACTGACACATGCGCTTGATTTGACGGTTTCGGCCTTCAAAAAGAGTGATGTTGAAGAGAGTGTATTGATCATCGGACTGGATGACTTTGACCTGGGCTGGAGCAGTAATGCCATCATCGAGATTGACACCTGTGGCTAAATTATCAAGCTGTTTTTGGGAGACTGGGGATTTGACAATGACCTGATAAGTTTTGGATAGGTGGTAACGGGGATGAGTCAATCTGAGGGCCAGATTGCCGTCGTTGGTTAAAATAATGGCACCAGTAGAATCATAGTCCAGACGACCAACAGGAAAGAGTCTGACATTCCGGGGAACGTAATCAATAACAGTCTTGCGGCCACGATCATCGTGAGTGGTTGATAAAACGTTTTTGGGTTTGTTTAAAAGATAGTAGACCTTTTTTTCGGGTAATTTTTGAATCAGTTTTTTTCGGTAGACAATTTTGTCACGACTAGGATCGATTTTTTGGCCAAGAGTAGCAAAACGGTCGTTGACGTAAACCTTTCTGTTGCCAATAGTGGTATCGATCTGGCGACGGCTTCCAATGCCTAAAGATGCCAGATATTTGTTGATTCGGACTAACATAACCGTAATGATACAATGAATCATGGCAAAAGATAAGTATGCGGCAGTGTGGGTGAGCCATTCCTCGATTTCGGATTATCTGACTTGTCCCCGGGCTTATTTCTTGAAAAACGTCTATAAAGACCCAAGAACAAATAGAAAAATTAAGATAATGAGTCCGGCTTTGGCCCTGGGAGCGGCAGTTCATGAGGTGCTGGAGGAGCTGTCGGTGGTGGCGAGCAAGGATAGATTTGCAGAATCGCTTTTGGGTAGGTTTGATTTGGCTTGGGAAAAGGTAAGTGGTAAAAAGGGTGGATTTTTTAGTACTGAATTGGAAGAAAAATATCGAAGAAGAGGCAAAGAGATGATTGAACGAGTGGCGAGTAATCCGGGACCGCTTAAAGACTTGGCGATTAAAATTGAAATGGATCTGCCCTATTATTGGCTATCTGAAGAGGAAAATATAATATTGTGTGGCAAGATTGATTGGCTTCAGTATTTGCCGGAGACTGATGGAGTTAATATTATTGATTTTAAAACTAGTAAAAGAGAAGAAGAAGCCGGTAGTTTGCAACTGCCAATATATTGTCTTTTAGTAGACGAGTGTCAGAGTCGAAAAACTGAAAAGGTCAGCTATTGGTATCTAGAATTGGATAAAATAGTGGAGCAGAAAATGCCGGATTTGAAAAAATCAGAAGAAAAAATACTAAAAATTGCCAGAAA
>CAZRXL010000077.1:0-3157 GCA_964604055.1 uncultured Gammaproteobacteria bacterium | reverse complement strand
TTGTATGATTTATTGAGTAATTTTTAATAGATAGTGTATTTTACAGTGTTTTTTTAAAAAATCAAAGTGGTTTGATTTATAGGGGAATAGGAGATTCATGTGGTTTAGGCATATTGGGAACGGGAGTGGTGTGGCTGGCGGGTGGGCTAAGAAGGCCGCCAAGATCTGTGAGGCCAAAAACGGTACTGATTAGGCGGAGGATGGCAAAGATAGAGAAGACAATGCCGAGGCCGACGAAGGCATGGGTGAGAGTTTTTTGGGCAGTTTCAACCGCCTTGGGATCGCCTTGGGAGGCAATAAGGTGGTAGGCACCCATAAAAAAATGCCAGAGGAAGTAAAAAACAGCGACAAAAAAAGAGAGATTGAGGACAAGACTAAGAATGGAATTAAAATAGAGAGTAGGGCTGACTTCGATAAGGTCTTGTTGAACTTTGGGAAGGACGGGGTTGATAATGCTGATCATAGGTTGAGATCGTCTAAAGTTTTATTGAGATCAAAGACATTGGTAAGACCGACATAGTCGGTGAAAAAACGAGCCAAACCGATGGCGATGATAACTAGAGCGATACCAAGCAGGCTTTGGGTGATTTGGTTTCGGGCTTTTTTGAGTTTATCGGCTTCGCCTTGGGCGGAGATAAAGGCATAACCGGCTAAAATAAGCTGGATGGTGAGATAGAGGACGGCAGAAATAGTAAGAAGACCGATAACGGTACTGATAATTGTTTCCAACTGGGTGACACCGTCATCGCCGGTAACAATCCATTTTTGATTAGGGTTTTTTATAGTAAAGGCCATGTTATGGTGAGGGAATGTCGGGATTGGTAATTTTGATACCGGTAATGCGTTCGACAACAGCGACAATAATAAAGGCGCCGGCGACGATACCAAGGCCAATCAGGCTTTGCCAGATTTTGTCCCAGGCGGCGGTGACCTTTTTCTCGTCACCACTGGCGGAAAGGTAGCCAAAGCCGGCCATGATGATTTGCATGAGGAAGAGAAGACCGGCAACGGTGGAGGCAAGGCGGATGATAATGGAGATAAATTCGAAGAGACCTTGGCCTTTTGTAGAAGTATTGGGGAGTCTACCTAGGGCAGCGGGTGGTTGGATATTGCCAAAAATGCTTATCATGTTTAGAGGTTGGAGGGTGGATAAAGGATGTGGGCTCCAGTAATAACTTCGATAAGTTGAATTATAAAGTAGGCTAAAAAGACGATGGCAAAGCCGACAAGAGCGGAGGTAATGGCCTGCTTGCCTTGGGCGGCTTTTTTGGGATCGCCTTGACCTGCCCCAATTATAAGGTTAATTCCGCCGAAAATCAAAAGGAAAAGAAGAATGATGCCGGCTAGGGTAATAGCGTTTTGAAGGAGAAGAGTAATAATTTTACCAATGTTGGGAAAGGTTTGGGCTAGACTGTCTTCGTCGTTTGGGCCCGCCCAGGGAATGTTTTGACCAATGTTCATTTAGGAAAATTATACAATAGATTGGAGTTTTTGATAAATGTTATAATCGGCCATGCGTTTGATCAAAATTTGGTTGATAGTTTTGATGGTTTGGTTGGTTTGGGGTGGGAATAGAGTGAAGGCACAGACGGTGGTGGTGGAGGAAGCAGAGGAAGCATCAGCAACGGCAACCATAGAACCAGTACCGACAATAAAAAAAGAGAATTTGACGGAACCACAAAACAGCGAGGCTAGTTATAGACTAGAGTCGGTTCTAGAAAAACAAGAGGTGGGTCGATTGGGGTGGGGAAAGATGGCGGTGAGGTGGGCGGTGGACAATGGGGTGTCGGCGGCAACGATTGTACTATTGTTACTATTGCCATTGTTGGCAACGATGGTATCGGTACTGCATTATGTGTTTGGGCTGGTGGGTTATGGAATTTTTATGCCAACGATGATTGCGGTAACTTTTTTGGCAACGGGAATTTTTGGGGGACTACTGTTGTTTGCTTTGATTGTGCTGATTACTCTGGTGGGAAGTTTGGTTTTGCGAAAATTAAAGTTGCATTTTTGGCCATCGAGGGCGATTAATTTGATGTTTATTACGGTGGGCGTTTTTGGGCTAATGGTAGTGTCAACATATTTTGAGGTAATTGATATAAGCAAGATTTCGATTTTTCCAGTGTTATTTATGATTATGCTGGCGGAGGAATTTGTGAGAACCCAGTTGACTCGAAGTAGAAAAGAAGCCAAAAGATTGATAATTGGAACGCTAGTGTTGGCAATTACGGGGGCAATAATGATGAATGTGAGGGGGGTACAAGAATGGGTGTTGTTGCATCCGGAGGCGGTGGTGGTAATAGTGGTGGCAATTAATTTGTTAGTGGGAAGTTATACGGGGTTGCGGGTGGCGGAAGTGGATCGATTTAAGAAGGCGATTAGAAGTTAAAAGAGCTAATGTTTAAGTTAGATAAATATAGGCAGTTTTTGAATAAAAACGAGAGAAACAGGGTGTATTTGAGGAAAAACTCGGCCAAGGGTAAAAGAATCGCGGATAGTAAATACTGGACAAAAAAGATATTGATGAAGGCGGGGGTGGGAGTACCTAAGTTGATGGCTAAAATTGACACCGAGGAGGAGTTGGCTAGATTTAGATGGGAGGATTTGGAAGGAAATTTTGTGGTAAAGCCCGTGCTGGGCTTTGGAGGAGAGGGAATAATAGTGGTCAGAAAAAGAGGAAAATGGGCGGGGGAATGGCTGAAAATGGATGGAAAAATAGTGACCAGTCAGGATCTGCGACAGCACTGTTTGGATATATTGGTGGGTAAGTATAGTTTGCATGGAGCAGAAACGAGTGTGTTGATAGAGGAGCGAATTAAGATTCATCCATGGTTTTTGGCGTTTACGAGGTCGGGGACGCCGGATATAAGGGTAATTGTCTATAACAATATTCCGGTAATGGCGATGTTGAGGTTGCCGTCAGAGGAATCGAAAGGTAAGGCTAATTTGCAACAGGGTGGGTATGGATTGGGGATAGATTTGGCGACGGGAATCACAACTTATGGGATTAAGGGAAAAGGAGAAGAGATAAAAAAGTTATATAATTATAGGAAGAAGAAATACAGAAAGGTGAACGGGATCAAGATCCCATTTTGGAAGGAAATAATGGAGACGAGTATAACTTGTCAGAAGGCGATTCCAAGTTTGGGATTTATGG
>CAZRXL010000076.1:2949-3166 GCA_964604055.1 uncultured Gammaproteobacteria bacterium | reverse complement strand
TTAAGTAACTTGGAACCGTTTGGTAGAAGTCGGCTGTATACTCAAAAGGAAGAAAAAGCGTTGGCCGATAACGTCAATAATGTCAGTGGAGAGGATAGGTATGAACAATTAGGAGTAGAAAAAGATGCCAAACCGGAAGAGATAGAGGTGGCGTTTGAAGAAAAACTGGAAGAGGCAAAAACAGAGGAAGAAAAGGCGGAACTGGAAGAAGCGTATA
>CAZRXL010000076.1:1124-2939 GCA_964604055.1 uncultured Gammaproteobacteria bacterium | reverse complement strand
AGAGGGGAGTTGATCCGACCATGGACTGGAAATTGTTTGACGATAAGGTGTTTTGGATTCATTTGAAAAAATTCTCGCCAACGACTTTTGATGAGATGAAGAGGGTGGCGGCAAAAGTGCCAGAAAGTTCGAAGGCAGATACGCTGGTATTTGATTTGCGGGATAATGTTGGGGGAGCAATTGATGGTTTGCCGTATTTTTTGGGGCCGTTTATTGGTCAGGGGCAGTATGGCCATCAATATTTTCATCAGGGAGAGACAGAAGATTTTAAGACCAAAACAGGTTGGTTACCAGAGTTGGTGCGGTACAAGAAAGTGGTGATTTTGATCAACGAAAATGCTCAGTCAACAGCAGAGGCAATGGCGGCGGTGCTAAAACGGTACAACGTGGGAGTATTGGTGGGAAGAACAAGTAAGGGTTGGGGGACGGTAGAACGGGTGTTTCCAATAAAGACTCAGATAGCCGATGATGAACATCATAGTTTGTTTTTGGTTCATCGGTTGACTTTGAAGGATGATAACCAGCCGATTGAGGGCAGAGGGGTGGAGCCAGTGATATCGGTGGATAGCAAAAATTGGCAAGAGGAGTTGTATCAATATTTTCCGGACCAAAAAGTGGTGGAAATTGTGGAACAGATTTGGAACTTAAATTAGGCGGGCGGTGGGGAAATAGAGAACGTCGGCAATGTTGGTAGTATCGGTAAAAAGCATGGCCAGACGGTCAACGCCCAGGCCAATACCGGCACATTCAGGCAGAGAATTGGTGGATTTGATGAAATTTTGATCAATAGGAGGGGTGGGGAGCTGGTGTTGGAGACGAAAACGTCTTTCGCGGGCGAAATTTTTTTGTAAGGTTTTGGAATTGGTTAGCTCGGTGTAGGCATTGCCGATTTCCATACCGCCAATATAGAATTCGAAACGTTGAGAAAATCCGAGTTGGTCAGGGCATGGTTTGCATAAGGGGGAAAGCTGGGTAGGGTAATCGGAAATAAAGACGGGTTTGTCGGTGGGTAAGTTGGGCTCGATTTCGTTGATAAAGATTTGAGTGTATAAAGGTTCCCAGGTGGTGACACCGTCGGTGTTGTAGCCCTTGGCGGCGGCAGTCTTTTTGATGTCAGTAAAGTCAAGATTATCAGATAATTTTATGTTGGCATATTTTTGGAAAAGATGGGAGAGGGTGAAGCGATGCCAGGGAGGAGTCAGATCAATAGTGTGGTTTTGACAGGTGAGTAAATTAGTAGGTCTTTTATTCTGATATTTTAGGATGCCTTGGTAAATAGTATTGATTAGTTTTTCGGTGGAGGTGGCGATATTAGTGACGGTTTTGCCGATTTCGTACCATTCGAGCATCATAAATTCGAGATTGTGTGCGGGGCCTATAGTTTCGTTATTGCGGGCGACATGAGCCAGAGAGAAACAATTGCCGATGCCGGTTGAAATTAGCTTCTTGAGACTGGATTCGGGGGAGGTGATAAAGTAGTGGGGGTACTGGTCCCAGGAAACCGGAAGGGCATAGAGGTTTGGTTCCAAAGGGAGGGTGGGAAGCAGGCTGGGGACGTCGACTTCGGTAAAATGATGGGTGGTGAAATAAAGACGAATAAGATCAATTACTTGTTGGCGGATTTGAGGGCCTGTGAAAGACATGTGGTGTATTTTACTATAATTTGGTCAATAGGATCGGAGATTTTGGCAAGAGGGCGGATTGATTCGCAACAAGCGGTGATTGAGCCGTTGGGTTGAAGGGATAATTGAAAACAGGAAAAGTTAGCAGTGGGGTGGGTGGGGTAGTGGGCGCGAAGAAATTGAAATTGAGCCG
>CAZRXL010000076.1:0-1114 GCA_964604055.1 uncultured Gammaproteobacteria bacterium | reverse complement strand
GGTTTAAAGAACCGGTGCGGTCGGGTAAATAGGTAATGAGAAGATTGAAGAGCTTGAACTGGTCAAGATAAGGATAGGAATCTTGGGTGACTAAAAACTGAATGTTGACGGGAAAATTGAGCTTGAGGGCGTGGCGGACGAATTGTTTTGACTTGGTGAAGTTACCTTTACCCCGGTTTTGGTCATGGATGGATTTTGGGCCGTCAAAGGAGACTAGAAGCTGGCAGTTTCTGGGGTCGGTGATTTGGTCGAGTTGGTCAATAGTACCGTTGGTGATAATGGAAATAAAGATATGCTGAGATAAGAGTTGATTGATCAGGTTGGTGAAATCTGGCAAAACAAAAAGCTCGCCGCCGCAAAAAGTGATTGATTTTAAGTTGATATGTTGACGGTAAGCGGAAACGAAATTTAGAATTTGTTGGTTAGTAAGCTGATTTTGGTTGCGTTTGACGTAACAATAGTGACAGTTAAGGTTGCAGGCAGTAGAGGGGGAAATATAAATATTTTCCAGGCTTTGGTTTATTTGAGCTTGGTGGTTTCTTTGTGATCGGTAGTTTTTTGGCACCATTTGCAGTATTTTTTGAGCTTAAGTTTGTCGGGACGGTTGACTTTGTTTCTCTCGGTCAGATAATTTTGAGCATTACAAACTGTGCAAAGGAGGGCAACTAAAAATCGGTTTTCTTTCTTTTTGGCCATGTTGGGATTATATCAGATTGTTAAGCAAATTATGATCCAAGATTGTTTTGGCTAGAATGGTTTCAAATAATTCTTGGCCTTTTTGACTGGGGTGAATATTGTCAGTGGAATCAATTAAATTAATGTCGCCTTCGTTACTACGATTGAGACTGGTTTGATAGGCGTTGGCCAGGGGAAGATTGTGGTCTTGGGCAAATTTGATTGTGTTTTGAAGATAAAGTTGGATGGTTTTGGTCCTTTCGATTTTTTCAAGCGAGCTAAAATTTTGTGATTTGTTGGCAAAAATGACAGAGTTGGGGGCAATAGTGGCGGCCAGAATGATTTCGGTTTCAGGTGATTGGTTGGAAACAGTGTCGATTAGTTTGGTCAAAAGTTGACGTTGTTTTTCTAGGCCGGTTTGGCTATTGCCAAAATTGTT
>CAZRXL010000075.1:1290-3166 GCA_964604055.1 uncultured Gammaproteobacteria bacterium | reverse complement strand
CGTTACCTTTTAGGTATCGATGAAGTCGGTCGGGGACCCTGGGCTGGTCCCGTCGCCGTCGGTGCCTTTTTACTCGACCTTCATCATTTTGACCTAGATTTTTTTATCAAAAACAAGGTCCGTGACAGCAAAACTTTATCAGAACTCCAGCGCCAAAAAATTAAAAAACTTTTTGACCAACAAAATTACTCATATAAGGTCTTTTTGTCCTCATCCACGAAAATTGATCAGTATGGTATTTCTCGGGTTATTAGCTCCTTAGTCCGCTCCGCCCTCAAAAATTTTGCCGGCCTTTTCGACTTCGCTCTCCTCGATGGCAATCTTCATGTAGGGGCAGACCCCCGTGTCTGCCCTAATTATGTCCGATCTCTTGTCCATGCCGACTCCCGTTGCTTCTCAGTTGCCGCCGCCAGTATTGTTGCCAAGGTTGTTCGCGATCAAAAAATGGTCTATTTTGACCAAATCTATCCCGGCTATGACTTTGCCCAACACAAAGGCTACGGCACTTCTACCCATCTTAAAGCTCTTCAAAAACTAGGTATCTGCCCAATCCATCGTCAATCCTACAAACCTATTCAAAAACTTCTCTAACCCAGCCTCTTAACGAATTGCGGTCCTCCTTTTTCTTCCGACACCCCTCTAAAACTATCCTCTACAAAAGCCCTTATCATCTCCGGATCCCCTCCGCAACATTCTCTCAACCTAGCTTCTTCTTGCTCACCCTCCGCCATTGCTTCTGCCAGTGCCACTCTTTGCTCAGCACCTATCACAAAATCTCTTTCTTTTCTTCTTTCTGTCATTTGTAATCTATTTTACACTATTTCTTCAACAAGCTCTTTGCCAATTCTTCTTGTTCCTTTTTATCCAATTTATATTTTCCCCGTCTTTGTCGCGTTACTTCCCACATTACAATTCCTGCCGTTACCGATAGGTTCAGGCTTTGTACCAATCCCTTCATTTCTATATTAATTTTTTTATCCGCCAATTTAATCGCTGTTTCAGACAAACCTGTATGTTCATTACCAAACACCAACGCAATTTTTGCTTTTTCAAATTTTATTTTACTTAACTTTTTTGATTTTTCATCCAGTACTGTCGCCCAAATTTCATACCCTTCTTGCCTCAATTTTTTATAGCACTCCTCAATCGACTCAAATGTTTCAAACGACAGCCATTTATTGGCCGATCCCGAACTTTTTTTACCCACCTGTTTTGGATTAAATTTTTTTTGTAAAGAAAATACTAACCAAATCTTTTGAAATCCAAATCCTTCTGCCGATCTCATCACCGCCGTTGCATTATGTGGATCATATGGATCTTCCAGGACTATTATCCCTTCCTGTCTATTTTTTACTGTTTTTCTAATTTTATCTTCTCGATTCATTTTTTAATTCTATTTCACCATCAACCTGTTGACCTTCATTTCGGCCTTTTATTGCCATCACCGTTCTTGTTAATTCCACCACTCCTACTGCTAACCCTACCGCCATCGTCCTTTCTATTGCGGTTCTAGGATCTATTAGGGTAAATCCACCCAGTATCCCCATCATCCCCGTTGCCAGAGCCCTTTCTTTGTCTGAATTCATTTACCCGCTATTTTACATCATTTTCCTCTAAAATATCACTCCTTTCCAACATTTATCTCTCCTTCGCCTTTGCCTGCCAATTTATATTTTTATCAAATTTCAAATTCAAAAAATCTCAACTCATCTTCTTCCTGTCGATTTATCTCTTTCAGTCGATCTTCCCTTACATACAGTTCGCCCAATCCACCGCCCTTTTTCAGTCTGTGGTAGTCCATCCAGCCCTCATCTATTCCCAGACCCTGACTGTTGCCGGTAAAACAAACATACTCTGCTTCAGAATTATCTATCAA
>CAZRXL010000075.1:0-1280 GCA_964604055.1 uncultured Gammaproteobacteria bacterium | reverse complement strand
TTTACTTGCTGTTATCAATTTTTCCATTTCTTCCTTAAACTCTGGCACCTCTGACATCCACTTAAAATAAAAAGTAAATCTTGATGCCGGCTCAACCTTATCTTGCCCCCAATACATCAAATTTTCATGACCCAATACCATCAGCCTGTCACCCTCTTCTCCCGTTATCATAATTGCCTGTCTTAAATCCATATGTCTTCCAAAATGAACATGAAACTCTCTTGCTAAATCCTTATTTTCTGCCAACACTGGCCCCATCACCAAAAAACTTCCTCCCAACCCCAATAATGCCAACAGCCACCCCTTTTTTATTTTTTTAGCCATCCACCAAATCAGCATAAAGAAGCTTATCAACCAGGGTTTCAAAAAATGGCCATCATAAAAGGTTTTCTCCAACCCCGTCCCTCTGATGTTTAACATGATTAGCACTGTCAAGCCCAGTATTAGTTCTCTCCATTTTTTCATTTTTAGCATTAGTCCTGATAACACCAAAAATATCACCGACCATATCCTCAACACCACCACGTTTTTTTCCGCTTTTTCCAAAAACCATATTTTTACTGAACCAGTCATTGAATTTTCTAGCCAATTCCACCATCGTCCGTGTGTTTTATTGATTCCGGGTATATAAAAATCTTTGTTTATTTCAATTGCGTAGTTATAAAAACCTTTTATGTCCATCATTGTTGACACCAATCCCGTTACCACTAAAAACCCCAAACCAGTTTTAACTATTTTTCTAGATCCGATTTTGTACCACAAACCAAGCATTATTATCGCCACAATCGGCCACAGTGGTGCCAAAGTCCAAAAGATAAAACCTAAGCAAAAACCGCACCCCCACAATTCCCAATTTTTTACCTTCCTTTTTGTTATCAGAGCCAAACAATAGGCCAAAGGATAAACCACCATTGACTCCGCCAAAAACAAATGACCAAAGTACCAATATTTGATCAGTTCATAACTCAAAACCGCCCCGCCTATCCACCATCCAAATCTAATTGTCAAAAATATTCCCCACACAATTCCCCACAAAATCACCGCTTCTCGGTGTCTTTTTACCAACATAAACACATTGTTTACTCTCGAAACTTCTTGTATCAAAAAACTACCTATATAGGCTCCGGGTAAATGATGGCTAAACAGTTTTTCATATATTTTGTCCCCCTCAAGCAATCTTTCCCCGATTACAAAATTATCATTTTCATCCACAAAATGATAAGAAGACACTTCGTCTTTATAATTCCACCCTGCCCACAACATCCCAGCTACCACTAATA
>CAZRXL010000074.1:2411-3200 GCA_964604055.1 uncultured Gammaproteobacteria bacterium | reverse complement strand
TCATATATTCTTCCTCAGCCGACTTTGTAACTCATCCGGCCGAATCGTGTAGGCCATGGCCGTTTTCTCATCAATTATTCCCTGACGTACCAAATTAGCCAAAGAAAATTCCAAGCCAAACATACCCACGTCACCACTAGTGGTAATAATATTATCAATCATATGCGTCTTTGATTCCCGAATCGAATTCCTGATTGCCGGTGTGGCAATCATCACCTCAAAAGCCGCCACTCTCTTACCATCCACCGTCGGCAACAATCTTTGCGACACCACCGCTGTCAAAACCGATGCCAGCTGGACTCGAATCTGACTCTGGTTAGCATCATCAAACACGTCCACTATCCGGTCAATTGTCTGCGACGCCGAATTAGTATGCAGAGTCGAAAACACTAGGTGGCCAGTTTCAGCAATAGTCAAAGCCGAGCTGATTGTGGTCAAATCTCTCATCTCTCCCACAAACACCACATCCGGATCTTGCCGTAAACACGATCGCAAAGCCCGATCAAAACTATTTGTATCCCGACCCAACTCCCGCTGAGTCACAATCGCCTTATCACCAGTCAACAAATATTCAATCGGATCTTCTACTGTCACGATATGACAACTCCTTTTCTGGTTAATTTCAGACAGCATTGCCGCTGTTGTTGTCGATTTACCCGATCCAGTTGGCCCCGTCACCAGTACAAAACCCTGCTCTTCCATCAAAAAGGTCTCCAAAATCTTGGGCAGTCCCAAATCGGCAAAAGCCGGTACTGCCAACGGAATCAACCTCAGCGCCGCCTCCAATTT
>CAZRXL010000074.1:0-2319 GCA_964604055.1 uncultured Gammaproteobacteria bacterium | reverse complement strand
CAACTACCCACCTCCATCAACTGGCCGTTAACTCTCAACCTTGGTTTGCTATTTTCCGACAAATGAATATCTGATGCCTTATTATTTATCGCCAGTTCTAATATTTTTTTAATTTTTACATCCATTTTTACTTTACAAACTTTATAACTTTATAAACTTTTAACTTAATATTGTGCTACTCTTAACACTTCATCAACCGTGGTCAAGCCCTCCAATACTTTGACATAGCCATCCTGCTTCATCGTCATCATTCCTTCTTCTGTCGCCACCCTCTGGATATCTCCCGCCGATGCTTTTTCCACAATCAATTTACTAATTTTTTCTGTTATCGGCATCACCTCATAAATAGCCACCCGACCCAAATAACCAGTATTGTTACACTTGTCACAGCCCACCACCTTAGGTATCTGCATTTTTTTGCCCTCTTTTTTCCATTTATCTTCAACCATATTGTAAATCGGACCCAAAGTCCCTCTCAACTCCTTCTCAATTTCCGGTGGCATATCCACCATCTGATGGCAATCTTGACACACCCGTCTCAACACCCGCTGTCCCACCACACAATTTAGTGATGACGTCAACAAAAACGGTTCCACTCCCAAATCCAACAATCGGGGCGGCACTCCAGAAGCGTCATTAGTATGCAAAGTCGAAAACACCAAATGCCCCGTCAGAGCCGCATTAACTGCCAATTCAGCCGTTTCCGCGTCCCGGATTTCTCCCACCATCATTACATCCGGGTCCTGTCGCAAAAACGACCGCAATGCCGTAGCAAAGGTCAATCCGGCCTGGACATTAACCTGAACCTGGGTAATGCCTTTCATCTGATACTCAACCGGGTCTTCAATCGTAATTACATTTACTGTTGGTTTGCTGACAATGTCCAAAACCGAATACAAAGTCGTCGTTTTACCTGAACCAGTTGGACCACAGACAATAATGATTCCGTGGGGTCTGCTGATTGCATCATCCAAATTTCTTAGCGCCCTACCTCTCAATCCCAGCTCCGGCAAAGTTGGCACCTTCATTGATTTCTTCAACAATCTCATCACTACTTTCTCCCCGTAAGTCGATGGACAGGTCGATACCCGCAAATCAACATCCTGTTCATCGCTAGAAAAGAAAAACCGCCCGTCCTGAGGCACCCGTTTTTCATCAATTTTAAGGTCGGCCAAAATCTTAATCCGGCTCACCACCGCCTCCTGTACATTTCGGGGCAACACATATTTCTCCTGCAACATACCATCGATTCTGTATCGCACTCGAACTTGTTCTTCCTGTGGCTCAATGTGAATATCGCTGGCCCTAGCCCGAATAGCATATTCCAAAATGGTGGCCACAATCTTGGCCACCGGCGCTTCAGCCGACACTTTTTTCCTCGACTCATCTGGTGTTTCCTCTTCTTCCTCTGCCTTACGCTCATCCATTGCCCTGGTCACCTCAGAGGTAATCCCTTTCTCCCGTTCATATTTTTCTTTAACAAAAGCTTCTATTTGTTTTTGAGTCGCTATCGCCACCACCACCTTCATCTTCGATCTCTTTTCCATAAACTCAATCGTTTCCAGGTCCAACGGATTAACCATCGCCACATACAACACCTTATCTTTAGTATCCAGCTTATAGGGCGCCACCAGATATTTTTTCGCCACCGATTCCGGCACCAAGGTCAGGGCTTCCGGCGAAAAACCAATCTTATCCAAATCTACAAATTCAACCCTAAACAGTTCCGCTTTGGCCGCCACCAGTTCCTCTTCAGTCACTATCCTCATCGATTTAATTATTTCTTCCTCGCTCTGACCGGTCTTGATATGTTTTAATTCTATTTCTTTCCTCTTGGCTTCATCCAAAAAACCCTTAGCCAAAAGCACTTCCGCTAAATTTTTATATACTTGGGCAGTATCGTTCATCTACACTATAATAGCTCAATGGACACCTTTCCATCAACACTTATCGTCAGTAATTCAGAAAAAATTATTGCCAAACTAGTCAACTCCCTAGTTACTCAGCTAGGCCACAGCTTCGACCACAATCCTGACCTATTGATCATCGACACCGACTATTCCATAAGTAAAGTCCGCCAAATTCAGAAATTTCTTTCCCAAAAACCCTTCAACCACTCCTCCAAAATTATTTTAATTCAACACTCCGACCTTTTAGCCGCCCCTGCCCAAAACGCCCTCTTAAAAAGCTTAGAGGAACCGGGGGATAGCAACTATTTTATTTTGACTACCACTACCCCCCAAGCTATTTTGCCCACCATCCACTCCCGCTGCCATCTTATCTCAAAAACATCAAACTTAGCCGCCAACAAAACCGACC
>CAZRXL010000073.1:0-3201 GCA_964604055.1 uncultured Gammaproteobacteria bacterium | reverse complement strand
CCGATAAATTAGCAAAATCATCATCTGACAATTTGCCGGTCTTTAGCTTCCAAGCATCTATCATCCCTTGCCGTACCAACAGTCTATCCACCAACTCTTCCTTACTCATTTCTAGCGAAAATACACAAGTTGGCAACTTCTTCTCCACCGATACAAACCTGGCCATATTAAGCCCAAAAGCTGTTTTTCCCACCCCCGGTCTAGCCGCCAAAATCAACAAGTTACTATTCTGCATTCCCGCCAACATCGAATCCAAATTTCTAAACCCCGTCGGCACCCCCCGTAAACCCGTCCCCATTTTTTGCAGTTCATCTAACCGGTCAAAACTAGCCGTCAATACTTCTTTAAGAGACGAGGGGACACTTTTCAGATGTCTCTGTGACAGTGAATATATCTCTTGTTCTGCCTCATCCAAAGCTTCGTTACTAGCAATCCCTTCGTCAAAAGCCCTCTCAGTAATTCTGGCCGCCGCCGAAATCAACTCTCTTTTGGCCGCCAAAGCCTTAATTATTTGGCCATAACTTTCGACATTAGCCGAAGTTGGTACCTCCGAAGCCAATCGCGATAAATATGCTCTACCACCAACCTTAGTTAACTTTTTAAGTTTCTTCAACCGTTCCGATACTGTCACCAAATCAATTGGATTCCTATCTTCATACAAACCCACCATTGCCTCATAAATTGAACTATGGTTAGGATCATAAAAATGTTCTGGTTTCAAAAACTCCGACACCAAAAAAATCGAATCATTATCAATCAAAATTGATCCCAAAACCGACAACTCCGCCTCTTTACTGTGGGGCGGAATTCTATTTACTTCATTTCTATCACTCATCTGACTTACTCAACAAATTTATCTCCATACCATCTGGCAAATTACTCGGGTCCACTGTCACTTCCTCCACCGCTTTCAAATCCTCTCTGTCCAGCACGTCCAAAAAATCACTCACCTCCGGATCCCCAACCGTCTCTGCCATCAACACCAAATAGTTAACTCCCCATTTTTTGGCTGTCTCAATTATCTCTTTTTTCCCAGCTGAGACTGATTTTGGCAAACGTATCACCAGCACATCCAAATCTGCCACCCTTTCCACTGTTTTATCAGCAATTTTATCAACCCAACTATTCAAACAGCCCACCTTAACCCCGTCTATATCCACCACATAGATTACACATCCACTAGTCGAATAACCAGATATCGCCACCCCCCCTACCTCATAATCGCCCACCCCTCTAATCACCACCCGATCCTCCACCAACCAAGTACTCAGATCAGCCCCGGTCACATCTGGATCAACCACTATGATCCGGCTCTTTTTTGACACTGTCTTTTCCCAAACTCGAGCCTGTTTCGATACCAAAACCGTCTCCTTTTTACCTACCAAAATCAAATTTTCACTATCAACCATCTTTATTTTCATCAAATTATTTTATCATTAACTAGCTTGGTCTGTGATATCATAAACCATGATAAAAGAGATCATAATGGCTCTCATCCTCGGCGCCCTTTTAGGCTTTTCTGCCACAGGAAGTTATCTGGCCTTCAAAAAGCAACAAAACGGCACCAGCCAAAAAATTTTAGTCACCCCAACTCCATCAGACGTTACCGCCTCAGAAACTGAACAAGCAACCCCTACCCCCATTCCCGAGCAACCAAAACTAAAGATCATCTCTCCCGAAAACGAATCCATCAGCAATACCAGCAAGATAGAACTTAAAATTAGCACTGTTCCCAAAAGTTTTTTAATTATCTCCACTCCCCAAAAAGATTACAATCTAAAAGTTGACAACACCGGTTTTACCAACCAAACCATCGATCTAGAACCAGGCGTCAATATCATCAAACTATCTGCCATCGACCCCGACTTGAATCAGTGGCAACAAGAGCTTATACTTACCTATTCTACTGCTAGCCTCTAAATCCTCATGAAATCATTCATTGCCTTTTTGGCGCTTGCTGCCACCACCATTACTCCTAGCCCTTCGCCAACGCTATCTCCTACTAGTCAGGGGCTAGATGCTGACATCCAAAAAATCCGCCAAGCCGTCCAAGAAAAGGTTGCCGAAAAACTGGAAGAAATCAAAAACCCCGAAAGCAACAAAAAAGCTTTCATTGGCACCACCGTTAGTGTTCAAGAAAAAGTCATCACTATCAATTACCAAGGCCAAGATACCACCCTGACTGTCGATGACGACACCGTCATCATCAACGAAAAACTTCAAAAAACCGACCTAGCCCAACTCAAGGCCGACCAAGCCATCTTAGCCATGGGCTACACCAATAACTTAAATGTTCTAGAAACCAAAAGACTTGTTTTTATCGATTTAAACGAAGTTAACAACAAAAATCAAACTGTCGTCGGCACTATTGTTGATATCTCCCAAAGCTCCCCCGTTTTAACTCTGATTCCCAAAGACAACAAAGACCTTCAATACCAATTAAAAACCGACTCCAAAACTAAATATCTAAATTCAGATCTAGAAACCATCAAATCCAGTAACATCAAAGTTGGTGATACCGTCATTACTCTTCTTATTCCAGATCCCAAAAACCCCAACAGTTTTACCTGCAAACAAATCATCCAGCTTTCTACTACCGAATCTACTGAATAATTTTTTAAATCCCGTCATTGCGAGGACCGTAGGGACGAAGCAATCCCAATTGACTTTTTCTCAATTTTTTTGATAGAATTCAGGCGATGAATATGTACATCGTCTCAAACCATCATCATAACGCTAACTAAGTTGGCGGATGTGGTTGTGTACTCATTCATAAAATCCGCCGCAAACGGCGGTTTTTTGTTTGACAAAACAAAAATTAACAACAAATTACGTGGCCAACTACATCAAAAGTGGCTTGCCACGTTTAAATTGCTTCGCAATTTATTACGTGGTGGTATTAGCTCAATTGGTTAGAGCGCAGCTCTGTGAAAGCTGAGGTTGCCGGTTCAATTCCGGTATACCACCCCATGAAAAACAACAAAGTTCAAACATTGAAGGGTTTTCGAGATTTCTTGCCAAACGATATGGCGGTCAGAAATTACCTAGAAAAGCTGTTTGTCGAAGTTTTCGAATCATTTGGCTTTGAACCTCTAAAGACCCCCACTCTGGAATATGCTTCCGTCTTAACTGGTAAATATGGCCAAGAGGCCGACAAACTTGTTTACACTTTCAAAGACAAAGGCGATAGGTTAGTCGGTT
>CAZRXL010000072.1:565-3252 GCA_964604055.1 uncultured Gammaproteobacteria bacterium | reverse complement strand
GAGGGCCAGAAAAACCATGGGATAAAATTTTTGAGGTTTGATCTGAAAACCACCGCAGAAAGCAGTAACTAGAGAAACGGGGACAATGGGAATGGTGCAGGCGACCAGAATAAAGATTTCGTCTTTGATACTTTTTTGAAAATCCTTTTTGACGTTTTCGATTAGTTTCCAACTGATACCAATATATTTGCCAAATTTTTCAATGATGGGCTGACCGCCAAAATAGGTGACAAAAAAAACTAGACTGGTGCCGATGGTGGCACCGATGGTGTAAGGGAGGGAAACCTTGGTAAAGATAGAAAAAATGGCCTCAAAAATGGGTAAAGATGTGTCGATCAAAAAGGCGCCACCGGCCATGGTGATGATAGGTGAGGGGATGGGAACAATGATTTGTTCGACAAAACCACCCAAGAGCATGGCGATGAGGCCGTTGGTCTGAATAAGGGAAAGGATGTGGTTTAGAATTTCAGTCATGGGTTTAGTATAAACTAATAAATTCTAAATTCGAAACTCTAAATACTAAACAATATCAAGTGACCAAAATTCAAAATGATTAAATTTGAGTGAGTGTGTAATTGAGACAGGAAATAAGGCGGGGATTAAATAGATCAAGTTTAAGTTGATAGATTGTGGTGGGTGGTTAAAAAAGGTAAAAAAGAGGAATGATTTTGTCAGACCGAGATATAAAGCGGGCGGTGTCTGAAGGGAAGCTGGTGATCGAACCGTTTGATAAGAGTTGCGTTCAGCCGTCAAGTCTGGATTTACATTTGATGGATAAGGTATTGGTATTTGATAACCACAGGATCGCGGTGATTGATGTGAGGGATAGAGCGGATGTAACCCGACAGGTAAAGATCGGGGATGAGGGGTTTGTGTTGCATCCGGGTGAATTTATTTTGGGTTCGACAATGGAATATTTTGAAATACCTTCGGATTTGGTGGGAAAGTTGGAAGGGAAAAGTTCTTTGGGTCGATTGGGCCTATTGGTTCATGCTACAGCTGGTTTTGTAGATCCGGGCTTTAAGGGTCAGTTGACTTTTGAGATCAGCAATATTAGTCGAATTCCAATTCGGCTGTATGGTCAGATGAAGATAGCCCAGATTAATTTTTCGAAAATGACTAGTCCGGCGCAGGTGGTGTATGGTGATAAGAAATTGGGCAGTAAATATGCCGGTCAAAAGGGGCCAGTGGCTAGTCGGATGTATTTAAATTTTAAAAACAAAAAATGAGAGAGGCGAAATTAAAAGTAAGATTGATTTCCTGGACCAAGGATGCGGAGCAGAATGTAGTAGCGGCCATAAGACAGTGTTACAGTCAAGTCGGGGCGGTGGAATTGAAGAAAAAAACGGATGAGGCGACTAAAAAGCGGTTAATAAAATTGGTCATGGATTCGGGACATACGTCAACAATTGAGCATGCTAGTTTTACTTTTGCAGTTGAGGGGATTTCACGGACGGTGGAGGTGCAGTTGGTGAGGCATAGAATAGGGACCAGTTACTCGATTCAGTCGGGGCGGTATGTCAAAAGAACGGAGGCGAGTTTTAAGATTCCGGAGTCGATTAAGAAAAATAAAAAGTTATTAGCTAAATATAGAAAACAGATAAATGAGAATCAGAAATTGTATGGCGAACTTCTAGAGGCGGGGATTCCGGCCCAAGACGCTAGATATATTCAGCCACAAAGTTTGCAGACAAAATTGGTGGTGACGATGAACGCTAGGGCGTTGTGGCATTTTTTTGAATTGAGGACGTGTAACCGGGCCCAATGGGAAATCCGAGCTTTGGCCAATGAGATGTTGAGATTGGTAAAGAAGAAAGCACCATTGTTGTTTGCCTCGGCCGGGCCGACTTGTGTGTCGGAAAAAATTTGCTGGGAGGGAAAAATGAGTTGTGGTAAATGGAAAAAAATTAAAGGAGGAGGGGATGAAGGGCCAAGAAGGGAAATTTAATGTAATGGAAGGGATAGACGGGTCAGGGAAGGCGACTCAAACAGGATTGTTGGTGGCTAGATTTAAAAAAGAAGGTTTTGAAGTGGAAACTGATAGTTACCCGCATTACAAAACTAGTTTTTGGGGGAGGCATGTAGGGAGAATGTTAAAAGGTGATTTTGGTAATCCGATGGAAGTTAGTCCTTACTTGACGGCTTTGCCTTATATGCTGGACCAGGCTAATGGGAGTGTTCAAATAAGACAATGGTTGGAAGAAGGGAAGATAGTAGTATCGGATAGATTTTTTACTAGCAATGTGCACCAGATTGCAAAAATGCCAGAGGAAAAGAGGGAGGAATATGCCAGTTGGTTATGGTCGGCAGGGTATGAAGAATTGAAGATTCAAAGACCGGATTTGGTGGTGGCGTTGCTGGTAACACCAGAGATTTGTCGGGCTAATATATTAAAAAAAGACAAAAGAGATTATGTGGGAGAAGGGGTGATGGACAAGGCAGAGGAAGATTTAGTGCATCAAATGGAAACGGCTAAAGAATACAGAAGAATGGTGAAAAATAATCCTGATTGGTGGGTGGCGATTGAATGTTGCAAAGAGGGGCGATTGTTGGCACCGGAGGAAATACATGAAATGGTGTGGGGAGAGATTAAAAGAAGGGGGATGGTGAAATGGGTGTAATCGAGGAAATGCCGGAAGCGAAAAGTTGGTGTTTGAACCCGGAAATGATAGAGGCGATGGAGCAAG
>CAZRXL010000072.1:0-555 GCA_964604055.1 uncultured Gammaproteobacteria bacterium | reverse complement strand
GGGGATGATGTGAGCAAGGAATGGTTGGAAAAATATGATATATATATGAAGGAGAGAAGGGAAAAATATAAAGCGAGACAGAAAGAGTCGAGAAGAGGAGGGGGAGAAGTGGGAGAAATGCCAGGGCGAACAACAATGGAAGGAGGGATAAATCCAAGACATAGGTAGGAGTAACGTATCGACCCGCCACGGCGGGTCTGACGTTCTAAAGTGCGGTCGAGATATGCGATTTGTGCATGTAGAATATGAGTATGGATAAAAAAATATTTGATCTAATTTCTAAAGAAGAAAGGCAACAAAAAGAATTGGTTTATTTGATCCCAAGCGAGAATTTTGCGTCGGAAGCGGTCAGAGAAGCGGTGGGGTCGGTTTTAGCCAATAAGTATGCTGAAGGTTATCCGGGCAGGCGTTATTATCAGGGAAATGAAATAGTAGATGAGATTGAAAACTTGGCCATAGAGCGGGGTAAAAAGATTTTTCGAGTGGAACGTCTAAATGTTCAGCCTTATTCCGGTTCGCCGGCTAATGCGGCGGTGCTGATGGCCTTGGTGGAGC
>CAZRXL010000071.1:0-3259 GCA_964604055.1 uncultured Gammaproteobacteria bacterium | reverse complement strand
TGAGAAGCGGTGATTTGGATACCGCCGGCATATTCGTTACTGGCAACGGCAAAATAGAAGGTCGGGGTGGAGGCAAGACCAATGTCGACAACGTCGGCACCTTGATCCAGAAGACCCTGGATTAGGCTTTGGGATAGCTCTTGCGAACTTAAGCGCATATCGCGACTAACGACAATGGTGAAAGGTCCTGAAATAAATTCAGGATGACAATTTTTTAGAAAAGTGATGAAAGCACGGGCAAATTGGTAGGCGGCGTTGGTATTGACTTGGTCGGGATAAAGACCGCGAAGATCATAAGACTTGAAGATATCGGGGTTAATGGGTGTCATATGAGAAAATAATATCATTTTTTTATGATATAATTTGATCATGTCTAATGGTGGACCATTAATAAAAGAAGGAGAGGTTGATATTAGAGTGCTTTGTTCCAATGCTAGTGTCGGACCATTACCTAGACCATTTAGAGTTGGTGGGATGGTTTCCCAAATGTGTGAGGGTGGTAGCAGTGTAGTACTAGAGAGGGATAACGCAGGGACAAGAGTAAGTTGTCAGGGATGTTATGATAAGGAAGGTAACTACAGAGCTTTCCATTGTAGAGTATAGAGATGATATCGTACAATGATTTTTCAAAAATAGATATGAGAGTGGGAGAGATAGTGGAAGCAGTAAAAGTGGAAAACTCGGAAAAATTGATTAGAATGGTAGTTGATCTGGGGCCGGAAGTGGGTAATAAAATTGTCTTTTCGGGGATATATAAATGGTATAAGCCGGAAGAACTTTTAAATAAAAAAACTGTGTTCGTGGTTAATGTCGAACCAAAGGCGGTGATGGGAGAACTGTCGGAAGCAATGATTTTGGGAGCAGGCGAAGAAGAAGTCAGTATGTTGTGGCTGGACAAAGAAATGCCTTCCGGAACTAAGGTATACTAAGACATGGAAGAACTGGTTAAAGCAGTTAAACGGGCGACAGAAAAAATTGAACTGCCAGTGGAGCAAATTGATTTCAACCACCCAGCCGACCATCAGTTTGGTGATTATTCGACTAATATAGCTATTGTCTGGGGACAAAGGACCAAAGAAAATCCACGAGTTCTGGCCCAAAAAATTGTTGATAATATAAAAAAACCAGAATCAGTTGAAAGAATCGAGATGGCGGGACCGGGTTTTATTAATTTTTATATGAATCGGGAATGGTTGGTGGCCAAAGCCGAAGAATTAAATTATGAGCTAGAATTTAAAAATAGATTAAGAGAAGCAGGAAAAGGTAAAACGGTGATAGTTGATTATTCGGCGCCCAATATTGCCAAACCCTTTGGGATCGGACATCTGCGATCGACCGATATTGGCCAGGCAATTTATAATCTTTATAAAATTTTGGGTTGGGAGTGTATTGGCGACAATCATCTGGGTGACTGGGGAACACAATTTGGCAAATTGATAGTGGCAATTAAAAAATGGGGTTCTGCAAAGCAGAATATTGACAATTTAACAATTGTAGATTTGGAGAAGTTGTATGTAAAGTTTCACGAGGAGGCCGAAAAAGACGAAAGTTTGGTGGAAGAAGCCAGAGACTGGTTTTCAAAACTGGAAGACAAAGATGAGGAGGCAACAGCAATCTGGCAAAAATTGGTTAAGTTGTCGTTGCGGGAATACCAGACAACATATCAACTTTTGGGGGTGAAAATTGATCAGGCGTTGGGAGAATCGTTTTATCAGGACAAGATGGAAGCGGTTGTAGAAGAATTGGGAAAGAAAAAATTGATTAAAAAAAGCCAGGGGGCGGAAATTGTGGAATTTGAGGATATGCCACCGGCTTTGGTGACAAAATCAAATGGAGCGACGACTTATTTTACCCGAGACTTGGCGACTAT
Organism: uncultured Gammaproteobacteria bacterium; assembly: GCA_964604055.1. Classification (GTDB taxonomy): domain Bacteria; phylum Patescibacteriota; class Microgenomatia; order UBA12405; family UBA12405; genus CAZRXL01. The sequence continues at coordinate 1,389 of CAZRXL010000071.1, read as the reverse complement.
TCGTTACCGATTGGATACTTGGAAACCAGAGATGATGGTCTATGAAGTTGGGGCGGATCAGGAATTACACTTTCGACAATTGTTTGCGGCAGTAAAAAAACTAGGTTGGATTGACAAAGAAATACTGGTTCATGTGGCTCACGGCTTGATCCGATGGAAAGATGGCAAATTTTCAACTCGAAAGGGTAAAACTATTCACCTGTCGCAAGTGATTGATAAGGCCATAATCAAGGCACGGGAAGTGGCTGATAAAAGTGTGGTTAATAAAGAAATGGGTGAAGAAGAGCGAGAGGAGATGATTAAAAAAGTGGCAATTGGGGCAATTAAGTTTAGGGATCTGTTGTCCGACCCAAGAAGAGATGTCATTTTTGATTGGAAGTCGATTATGAGCCTGGAGGGTGATTCGGGGCCGTATCTGCAATATACTTACGCCCGGTGTCTGTCGGTGTTGGCAAAAACGAAAATAAGGGAACAAAAAAATATATCAATAGAACGAATGGCGGAAAAGTTAAGCCAGGAGGAAGAGGGGCTTTTGAAAGAATTGTATAAATTTGAAGAAAAAATCAGAGAGGCGGCTGATCGCTTTAGTCCATCGGTATTGGCGGAATGGTTGCTTTTGATTGCCAGAAGCTACAACGAATTTTATAGTAAACATCGGATAATTGACCAGAAAGAAGAAACTTTTAGAGTGTTTTTGACCAGAACAACCGCTTCGGTTTTGGAGATGGGCCTGGAACTTTTGGGGATTGAGATAGTAGAGAAGATGTAAAAATTGACTTGGTGGTGATAATTTTTATTTGGTTTTTTATAAATTCCTTTTTTGTTTCTGGCTCTGATTTTTTGGAATAAACCCCTTTGGAGGCATCCCAAACTACATAGGTAACAAAGCCGTTTTTGACAGAATCGATGGCTGTAGCCTTAACACAATAATCTGTGGCAAGACCGGCGATATAGACAGTATCGACATTATTGTCGGTCAAAAATTTATTTAAGGAGAGGTTGTCGCCATTAAAGGCCGAATAGCTGTTACGACCTAGATCAAATTCACCTTTGGAAATAACGGTCACATCTTGGTTGATTAATAAATCTGGATGAAACTTGGCCCCTTCTGTGTTTCTGATACAGTGGGATTTTTTATTTTCGATTGCCAAAACGCTTTCTGAATGCCAATCTCGGGAAACAATTAGTAGCCAATGATGGTTTCGGGCAAATTTAATTAATTTGTTGATTGGGCCTACCACATCGTTTCCGCCAGGAATTCTGTTGCAAAAATCGTTTTGGACATCAACGATAATTAGAGTTTTTATAAAAAGGATTATAAACCAGCCTAGGTTTACCGGTGTGTCTAGCTTGTACACACCGGGTGTGGGTGTGTAGGTAGGTGTTAAA
>CAZRXL010000070.1:0-3353 GCA_964604055.1 uncultured Gammaproteobacteria bacterium | reverse complement strand
GCTTTTTCCCAAAAACTCTTTTTTTTACTTTGCCACTGTTTTTCCAACAATTTTGTCTCCGTCCACCAATAATCAGCTCCCGATACCACTACCTCTGCTTCATAACATCCCTTTTTCGTTTTTACTCCGGTTGCTTTTCCATTTTCTACTTCAATTTTTATTACTTCCTCCTCCGTTTGTATTTTCACCCCCTGTTCTCTGGCTAGCTTATAAAGCATCTCAAAAATCTCATGCATTCCTCCCATTGGGTACCAAATTCCACCCACAAAATCGGTATAACTAATTAGCCGGTAAAAAGCCGGTGTGTTATAGGGACTTCCCCCCAAGAATACGGTTGTAAATTCCAAAATCTTTTGTAAATTCTTATTTTTAAATATCCCCGTTACATACTGGTGAAAAGTCTCAAAAAACTTTGCTTCAAAAAGGTAGGGGAGTAATTTCGGCTGGATCAGCTCTATCCAGTTTTCATAATCCACATAGACCAGATCTTTTATTGCCCCCTCATAGATTTTTCCAGACGATTTCAAGTATCTTTCCAACTTTTCTCCTCCTCCATCTTCTTCTTCTGAAAACAGTTTTTTGTTGGCCGTCAATTTTGATTTAATCTCCAACCTTTTTCCATTCTCAAAAAATACCTTATAGTTGACCGGCAATCTTTTTAGCTGATAATAGTCCGATATCTTTTTGCTAAATTTTGCCAAATATTGCTCAAATATCTCTGGCATCATGTACCAAGACGGCCCCATATCAAATTTATAACCATCCTTAATCCACATTCTCCCCCTTCCCCCGATGTCTTTATTTTTTTCCAATACTGTTACCTCGTAGCCTCTCTTGACCAACAAAGCCGCTGTCCCCAGTCCCGCCACCCCTGCTCCAATCACTACTGCCTTTTTCATTACTTATTCTATCTCATTTTTTGTATAATCAGGCATGGCGTCGCCAGAAATTGTTCCTTGTCCCGACAAAGCTTCCTTAGCCCAAACCGCCCTAAATCACATTTTAAATATAGCCGGTCTATCCATCAAAGATCAGTCTTATTTCTCTCTTGCCCTTTCCGGTGGCTCCACTCCCGCCCTCCTTTACCAGCTTATTTCTCATCTCAATCCTTCCCAAACTGATTTTTCCAACTGGCGTTTTTATTTCAGCGATGAACGAATTCTTCCTCATTCTCACCCTGATAGCAATTATTATTTAGCCCAGCAAAACCTGTTTCAGCCCTTACTTGATACTGGCCTTATTTCGCCAAATCAAATATACCCTGTCGACACTAGTCTTCCTGATCCGGCCCAAATTGCTGCCCTTTATCAGCACCAGATTATCTCATCTTTTGCACCCAACCCGCCCCACTTCGATTTAGTTTTATTGGGTCTTGGCTCTGACGGTCATACCGCCTCTCTCTTCCCGGGCAAACCATCCCTTGAATCTGATCTACTGGTCACCGATTCTTCTCCTGGTGTCTTACCTCCTCCAGTCAATCGTATTACCTTTACCTTCCCCCTCATCAATCAAGCCAAGAATGTTTATTTTTTGGTATCTGGTTTGGACAAAGCCGAAACTCTCAACCAAGTCTTATCTGGCGCCGATCTTCCTGCCAGCCGAGTCAAACCCTCACCCCCGGCTCTATTTTTTGCCGACCAAGACGCGCTTTCTCTCTTACCCCCTGCCTCTGCTCTTAAATCCTAGCTGAAATTTGGCCATTACTGGCTTTGGTTTGTTTTTGAAATTTCCCAGCCGTTTTTGCCTCAATTCTTCCAGCATCTTTTTTCTCTCTTCTACCTCATTAATTTTTGGTTTTGTCATGGTTCTATTATAATCTATCTATATGCCCACTCAACAATCTCTAGTTGACGCTTACCTCAAACTCAAAAATCAACAAGCAGATCTTGATCAAGACATCGCCGCCCTAGAAAAAATTATCTTAGATTTTTCCACTCAAAACAAACTCAGTCGTCTCAGATCCGCCACCCACCTTCTCTCCATCACCCAAAAATCCAAAACCGTCTTTCCTGTCAAATCCGCCCCCGACCGTCTTTTGCTAGAAAAAATCGTCAAGTCCTCTCCCGATCGTGACAAATTCATGGATCTTGATATCAAAAGCCTGGCCACCGCTTATGACCAGAAAAAATTATCCAAAACCCTTTTAAGCAAACTCAAACCCTTAGCCGAGACCAAGCCTTACACCAAAATCTCACTCTTTCTCCGAGCCAAGTAAGTCTTTAAAACTCCCTACTTTCCTTTCCATCTCTTCTCCTTTCTTTTCCACCATCTCTTTCAACTTTTGGTTCATCAGCCCATCAATAAAATCCGCCCCCACGTAACCGGCCAGCAGCGCCAGTCGCAGGTCTTCTCCAAAAAAACTAGCCGCCACCACTCCTACTATTGCCGACACTAGTACTGTTACCAAAAACCAGGGCCAATTCATCCTAAAGCCTTCCTTCAATGCCGCGCTTTTGGCCAGTCCAAATACTCCTCGCAACACCCCTCCCCCCGCTCCAGCCACTACCATCATTGCATTCATGCCTTCATCATACCACCAAAAATCCAGCCAAATGTCTATTTACCTCACCCTGATATACTAAATCCCAAAACCACCTATTTTCTTTTTCCGCCTAAGATTCTTTTAAATTCTTTTACCATCTCACCCAATCCTCGACCCAGTTCGGGTAGTTTCTTACCACCAAAAAGAACCAGCAAGATCACTGCAATGATGACAACTTCAATTGTGCCTATACCTCTAAACATATTTTTTCTCCTTTATTTTGCTTCCTTTTTGGAAGGCTCATCTTTAACCGCCTTTTTGAATTCACTTATGGCTCCAATGATACCCTGAGCGAATTCGGGTAATTTCTTACCACCAAAAACCAAAAAAATTACTGCTGCGACTATCAATACTTCTACCAAACCAACATTGTTAAACATATCTACCCTTCATAATAAACCAGTCTACCGCCAAATACAAGGCGTTATTCAAAATCAGTGCTCAATCTTACTTAAATTCATTGCCAGTTTCAGATCTATTCACCAGTCTCACATCCTAACCATTACATACACCCCCGCCTTTTTTCCGGATACCAATATATATAATTTTTGTTCCAGTCTAAACTGGTCACTAAATTCTTTTATCAATGCCTCATAATTTTCCCGATCTCCCACCAACATCACCACTCTCCCTCCTTTTTTTACCACCCTAGAAAACTCCGACAATGTTTTTTTATATAAATCATTTACGTCTATTTTTTCCCCAAAAAACCCCCAAGGCGGATCAGTCACTATCTTGTCAACCGATTCATCCCCAAACTCCTCCAACCTAGTCGCATCCATTTTCCTAATAGTTTTATTTTTTGGTTCAA
>CAZRXL010000069.1:395-3356 GCA_964604055.1 uncultured Gammaproteobacteria bacterium | reverse complement strand
AAAAATTTGTCTATACTCCCCTACTCTTTTTGGTCTGGGTCAATATGCATGGAGCGTTTGTATTGGGATTGGTAATAATGGGGGTGTATGGAATGGGGGTGCTGAAATTAATTCAGCATGACAGGCAAGACTTTAAGAGACTGATCTTTTTTGGAGTCTTGTCTTTTTTGGTAACGTTTATCAATCCGTTTGGGGCGGGGGTATATCAGGAGACCTGGCGACACGCCTGGTATCCACTTAATCAGTTGATTGCCGAATGGGTACCGGTGGCGGGGATAGGAGTGTTTTTTGTATTGGTCGGGGTGGTGATGGTGGGGGTAGGAGTGTTTTTGGTGTTGCTGGCTGTAGTGATGGTATTAATGAAAATTTTGATAATTAAAAAAGTCAATTGGCTTTTTTGGGTATGGGTGATGTTTTTGATCCTAACTTGTCAGGCTAGACGTAATTTGCCATTGTTTGGATTGGTGACAATTTTTTTTATCTCTAATGGAATAGTGGAAAAAACTAAAAATAATATTGGAGAATTGGTGGTAGGGGTGTTATTGATCGTTTTGTCGTTAATTCGACCGATACCGAAAGTTGACGTGCCGATGGGTGGGGTGGAGTTTTTGAAAAATAATCCAGATAAATGCAAGAATATTTATAATACTTATGAGCAGGGTGGGTACTTGATTTGGGAGTTATCGGATCGAAAGTTTTTTGTCGATGGCCGGATGCCGGCTTGGCCAACGGCTGAGGACAAAAGCCCGTACACAATTTATCTGGAGATTATTCAGGCCCGGCCAGGTTGGAGTGACCGGGTCAAGTCGTATGGGGCGGATTGTTTGTTTATCAACAAGGGGACGTTTTTGGGATTGGAATTGGAAAAAGGCGGTGAAGATTGGCAGAAAATATATGAAGGCAAAGATGAGGTGATTTATGAGAAAATTGATTGATAATTAGAGTAAGCAAATCGTATTTATGCGGAGATGCTGATTGGGTTTCTTTCAATAAATTGAGACCTTTCTCTATCGATGGCTTGTTTTGTTTGTGGGTAAGTTTCGGTAATGTATGTGGCTGAATATTCTCTTAGTTCCCAAGAAGAAGCAGATCTGTATAATCCTTGTGCGAAGGCGTCTATAAATTCTTGGCGGTTACTCTCAACACAAAAACTAACTACCTTATCTAATTCAATAAAAAATTGATTCAGTATTTTTGTCCGAAGCTCTGTGTTGGTTAAACTAAAAACAAAATCTATCCCATTAAAATCGCGAACCAAATTGGCGTACATTGATTTGATGTTTTCTAGTCTGATTTGTCCGTCTTCGTCTTGGTTCTCTCCTTTAGTCCACTTATTTGCTTCTTCTTGGGGATTGTAATCGACTTTTTCTCTTTTAAACGAGACCAGACTTGTAAGATGGTCTAGTTTTTGATTGTTGATTTCTGCGTTTGTTTTTCCTGTGGCCTCAAGCTCGAGACATGCCAGTGCTTTGGGATAGCTACTTACTATTTCTTTTATTTCGTTAAATTCGGCGGTTCCCTTCCATTTTCCAAAATTGGCATAAACTGTATCCCCGGAATTTTTTGGGCTAGGATTGGGCAATAGATCAAAGATATTGCGGTGACGAGGATAACCGTCTTCGGAAGGTTTTAACCATTTGCCAATGGTTTCAAGATCTTTTGTTATTTTTACATAATCGATCCCTTCTTTTGTTTTTCTCTGTTTGATTTTTTCCCTTGATATCAACATGGCCATTATTGGCCTATTGCAATCTTTATACATAGTTTGGCTCCAGGTTGCACTACCGCCGTAGTGGGCATCTAACATGGCAAAATCAGCTAGACCTTCAAAACCAAACTCTTCGATTATTTTGGTTAATAATCTTTGTCTATCTTGAAGTAAGGTGTTATCAAGAGTTGAAAGTCTGGTTATCTTGTGCCAGAAATTTTTTAGTTCTAAGTATGAGGCCAAATTTCCATCCTCTCTGTCTTTGTCTCCTCCATAATTTCCAACTGCATATTCGGTATGCAATTCGTCGACACTTTCAAACACGGTTTGTTGATAACCTCTTCTGACCATACCAAAACGGTCTTCAACGTGATAGAGTTCGTGAATCCAGACGTCCTCTTTATCGACGGCACTTCTTGGCACAACTAAATTTATAACGATTGGCCCATCTGCTGTGGCTATTTCTTCGTCTTCTGGTGTGGCTATAAAGCCGGAGGAGCCGGTCTGCCTCTTGAATTGGTAATCATTTTGGTCGACTACAAACACATTAAGCTGCAAATCGTATCCACTTGCCCCCCATAGCACTTGACATCTTTCTATGCTTGGTTGCAGTTTTTGTTGCATTGCGTTTGATAATTCGGGGTTGGAATTGTTCTTGACATATTCGAGCAACTTATCCATGTTGTCTATTTCTCTTCTTTCAAATCCTCCTTTGTTTTCTATTTTTGTGGTTCCGGCAGGTGTCACCGGTTGGACTAAACATTCAATAAAATTTTCTACCCTTTGTCGATACAGAGGATCTTGTATCTCTGATAGTTTTTGTGAGCATCCGATAAGCAGCCCGGAGTTTATGTCATCATCTAAAAAAGACTCCGGTAGTTGGTATTTGTCGACAAAATTACAAAAAATTTCAGCTACTTTTTGCAAGTCGCCTAAACAGCCGTCTATCCTGTATTTATTTGATAAGGAATCAATTCGCTTAGCGACCACGGCTCTGTCAACCGCCTTGGCAGTTTCGTTGGTTATAAAAACCCCCTCTCCTGATTCATTGGGCATAGACAATGTTATCAGTTTGTGGCTTTTGATAATTTAAGAGGATTAGGGTCATGAGAACATTTGAACGAGTTCTTTTTCGGAAATGATTTTGGTGCCGAATTTTTTGGCGTTTTTGAATTTGCTGCTGGTTGATTTTGATTCATTGGTGACCAGATAATCGGTGTTTTGGGAAACGGTGGAACCAATAGTTCCACCGG
>CAZRXL010000069.1:0-306 GCA_964604055.1 uncultured Gammaproteobacteria bacterium | reverse complement strand
TGGTTTTGAATAGCTTTTTTGAGAGTGATTTGGTCAAGGATTGATTCAATTTCGTTTCGGCGTTGGTTGATGCCGGTAATTATTTTTTGAGCCAGGGTAATTTTGAAACCAGGCAGAGATAATAGGTCGGCAGTGGTCAGAGACAGAATTTTTTGGGGGGTGTCAAAGCCGGCACTAACCAGTTGTTGAATTCGTTTTTTGGAAAAATGGGGAATGGAGATGGCATTGAAGGCGTCGACCAGGGTTAAATTTTTTTTGGCTTGAATTTGACTGACTATATTTTGGGCTGATTTATCCCCTAGCCTA
>CAZRXL010000068.1:0-3381 GCA_964604055.1 uncultured Gammaproteobacteria bacterium | reverse complement strand
GCCGGCAACATGCTTGAGGCCATTGGTATTATAAACAGTACAAATATCCCCAGAATCAGACCACCAATAATCACTATTGTCACCAAAAACACCGTCATCGCCGCCTTGGTTGTTGTTCCCACCCCTTCTACAATTTCCCCCACTGTATTAATTGCCGCCGCCGCTACTTTCCCCATTGGTAAACCAGAAAGTGTTCTTCCTATTTTTTTAAGTCCCGCCCCCAGTTGCTCTACTATTGGTATTTTTATTCCCAAAGAGTCAATCACTCCACCTATACTTTTAAGCCATTTCATTCCTTTGCTAAACAGTGTCACTCCCGCCGCTATTGCCCATCCGGCTGGACCAGTCAACCCTCCCGCCAATTTAGCCAGCCAGGCTCCCACCTTCCCTCCCACACTAATCGACGCCTTCGTCAAAATCTCTCTTGCCGCCTCTTTCATCGTCTGCTTCACTCCTCCCCCGCCTAGGTTCGACAGATCTTTGACCATATCAATTCCGCTTCCCACCGCTCTTGAGATAGTTTGTAAACTCTGTCCCAGATTATTACTATAATTGACTATCGAAATTGTGTTTCTAGCCAAATTTTGTTCCATTCTTAGCGTATAGTTTTTTATCCCTTCTACTCTTGCTGACTTGCTAACCAGCATTCTCACTTGGTACAAAACTTTATTAATTGCTACGTTTACTCTCATCATTCTCACCATTCCTATTACTTGCCTGGCCGTTATCTTTTCATCTCCTCCATTCATTATTTTTGCTAACCGTGCTATTACTCTTACTTCTGGGATTTTATTGGCCTGTTTAAGTTCCGGTACGTCTGCCTTAGCCAACTCCTTCGGTTCTATCCTGCCCATTATCATTCCTACTATCAACTTGGTCTCATACAAAGTATCAGGATCAACCTTTTCGTCCCTATTCATCTCAATCCATGTTTGATCAGCAATGCTTCCGCTTTTTCTGTGTAAATCGGCAATTAGTTTACTATAATCCAAAATTATCTTTACCTCTGCCTTTGGATTTAAATCGGCTGTTTTCTCGACAACTTCTCTCTCCAGTTTATATGCCCTCATTTCCGCCAATTCTTCACCTTTTTCTATCACCATGTTTTCTCCTTCTTTTATTACCCTTGCCACTACCGCCTTAACCACCTCTGTACCCACTTTAGCTGTTTCCAGCTTTTTCCTCAGTTCTTCACCTGCCCCTCCTTCACTTGCATTCCTACTATTAGTTGGATCAAACACCAATCCTTCCAAATTATTTTTAATTTCCTTTTTCACTTCACCCACTTGTTCTGGTGGCAAAATATTTATTTCTTTAGTTATTAAATCTGCCTTCCGCCACAGTTCACTTGTCAAAATCGCCAAATTTAGTTCCGGCTCGTCTTTCAGCATTTTTTTCCGTTCCCATTGTTGCCATGTTTCCACCACTTCTTCTTTAGCCTCCTTTTTTACCACTGCCAATGCCAGCGCTTCCGCCACCTCCGTCCTTTCTTCTGCTTCTATCTTCGGATCCATCTTTTCCCTAAATTCTGCCGCCAGCTCTCTTTTTCTTACCAGCAAATTCCTTATATACTCTTCGTTATAAACCACCCCTCTTTGCTCCGCCTGTCGTATCAGTTCCCAAACCGCCTCTCTTTCCTCATAATCATCTAATTCCGCCAACAACTTATTGAGTGTCTCTCTATCAATCGATCCGCTGGTAATTTTTATTTCACCCTCACCCTCACCCTCATCCTCTTTCTTTTTAAACTCTTCAAGTTCTTCCACTATTTTATCTAACTTCTTTACTTCCCCCCACTCAATTTTCCTCCTCAATTTCTCCTCAATAGCCTTTTTTAGTTCATCGGGTAACGAATCCAGATTTGGGATATACAAGTACCTTCTCAGTCTGGCGATTAAAGTCGAAGTCTCCATTACCAAATTATACTATGCTGTTATCCCCAAAAAGATCGTCATATCCGTTGGCTTTTTTATCTTCCTTATTTTCTTCCGCCGTTTGTTTGACCGTACCCATCCCATCGCTAGCTGGCTTTTGTTCCTGTCTTGCCTCCTCCGTCTTAACTTCGTCGCTCGAAAACACTGGTGTTTTTTTACCTGCCAGCTGTGGTGGTTGCGGCACACTCTTATCTTGCACAAACTTTGCTATTTTTGGTAAAGGCCTTGCCACGTCAGATCCAGCTTTAGCAGGATCGATACGTGGTGGTAATTCATCCACCTTCGAGTCTCCCACCGCCTCTGCCTTATACAACTGTTTATAGTTTGATTCTTCGTTTTTCAGAACGTCAGTCCCGCTCTGCGGGACGATACGTTCCGCCTCTTCCAATTCTTTTATCCTTCCTTCCAGTGCCACTTCGACTTCGTCTTTTGCTGGTTCAACTACTGGTTTATCATCACTTTTTGCCTGTGCCACGCCTGGCACGTTTGACGTGCTTGACCCCGCAACGGCGGGGTCGATACGTGGTGTTGGCTCCACATCCTGACTCATCGGTATCACCTCATCTTTAGTTGTTTTCATCACTTCCGGCTTCGGCACCTTGCCTTCTTGTTTCATCCTCATCACTTCTTCTGGGTTTGACGTAATCAGTTTATGTTCTTCTTGCGACGCAATTACTCCAATTGCCACATGATTTTGGCCAGCAAAAAAAATTCCCTCACCCTTATCTGCTGACAACAGCAATTGCTTTTCTCCCTCAGACAGGTAAAACACCTCTCCTATCTGGTCAATTGCCGCACTGTGTTGTTTCAATAGCACCTGAATCGCGCTATTGGTCACAATATCTTTGCCGTATGCTGTTTTCAAAAAGTCATCCACATCTTGGGTAATTGTCGTCACCCCCAGATAATATTTCCGCCCCCGCTTCACAATTCCTCTCAAAAACGCCGCTGAATCATCGTTTTGCATCAAATTCCACGCCTCATCCACTATCAAAATCCTCTTTTTTAACTCTCCCCTGATTACCGTCCAAATATAGTCCAATATAATATGCATTGCCACCGGCCGCAACGATTCCTCCAAGTTCCTAACCCCAAACACTACAAACTTATTTTTCAAATCAACCGTTGTTTTTTGATTAAAAATACCGGCAAACGACCCCTTAACATATTTTTCCAGTCTTGCCGCCAAATTCTTTGCTTTCTCTTCCTCCATTCCCAACAGTGCCTTATACAAATCTTCCAATAGGGGAGCCTCCTTTTTTTGTGTTTCCGGATCTGGCGTAATTCCTTTCGCCTTGTAACTATCCATCAATGCCTTATCCATCAACGACTCTTCCACTGGATCCATTTTTCCCATCATTACGCTAAACAGTTTATGCAACGCCAAAATTTTATTATTCAAAGCATTTTCACCCTCTTCCACCCCGGTCACTGGTAAATCAAATGG
>CAZRXL010000067.1:0-3448 GCA_964604055.1 uncultured Gammaproteobacteria bacterium | reverse complement strand
CTATCATCGGTACCACCGCCTATCAAGTCAAAATCCACACCTTCCATTCTTTCTGTAATGAAGTCATTCTGACCAATCCTGACTATTTTGTCTTTGCTCCCAATATAAAGCCAATCGACCAACTCGGTCAGATCGAAATTATCCAAAAACTTATTTCTGCCCTACCCACCCGTTCTGCCATTAAACCTTGGGGTGATCCGCTTTTTTACCAAAGCCAGATTTTATCCCTCATTCAAACTTTCAAGCGAGAAAATGTTTCACCTCTTTATCTCAAAAAACTTATTCACAATCAATCACTGTTTCTAAAAAAATCTCAAACAATCCAATCTTCTCTTTCCTCACTTCGCGCCAACAAAGATCTTGCCACTCAAGTTACCAATCTAAATCAGCACTTGATCAAAATTGCCCCGCTTTCCTTAAAACTGCTTTTTCAGTCTCAACAAAACCTTTTCGACACTGGCGCTTTTGCCTCCGGCCGGGCCAAATCAGAAGCTGTCAATTTCAAAAACGCCCTCTTAAAAATAATCGGCGATCTTAAAAAACAAACTCCCAAGCAACTTGATTTATTAAAACTTTATCGTCTTTATCAACGGCACCTCAAAACCGAAGGTCTTTACGATTTTGACGACATGATCCTTTTCTGTATCAAAGCCTTCAAAAAACAGCCAGATCTTTTAAAAGACTATCAAGAAAAATTTTTATACCTCTTAGTCGACGAGTATCAAGACAGTAATAGCAGTCAAAACCAGATTCTCCATTTGTTAACTAGCTATGACCCGAAACCAAATTTATTTGTCGTTGGTGATGACGACCAATCCATCTTTCGTTTTCAAGGCGCCAGTCTAGAAAATATTTACACTTTTTACCAAACCTACCAACCCCAATTAATTGTCCTAAAAAACAATTACCGCAGTCACCAGTTAATTCTAGACACCAGCGCCAATCTTATCCAAAACAATCAAAACCGGATCGCTTCTCTGATTGCTAATATCGATAAAAGCCTTATCTCCCAGACTAGCTATGATCCTGACCCGATCAACCTTTTTGTCGCCCCTAACTACTTACAGGAAAACTACTATGTTGCCGACCGTATCAAAAAACTAATCAACTCCGGCGCCAACCCTGGCCAAATTGCTATTCTCACTCGCACCAATGCCGAGTCGGTTGATATCCAACATTTTCTCTCAACTCTATCTGTACCCTATCAAACCAGCAGTGGCAATAATGTTTTAGATCAAATTCACATCCAACAGCTTATCAAGCTTTTAAAACTCATCCTCAAGCCTAGTTCAAATCGTCTTTTCTACGATGTTCTATCTGCCGATTTTACCGGTATCAAACCCTTAACTATTTTTAAGTTAACTAGGGCCAAAAAACCATTATTTGGCCATTTTAAGTCTTTTACCAAAAAACTAGCTGTCGCCAACCATGATCTGGCCAATTTAAGTTTCGACCGGGCTTTTGTCGCCATCATCCATTCTTTTGGTTATCTAGACTATTTAGTTAAACAAGACGATTTCAAAAAAATTCAAGACTTACAGCAATTTTTTGATTTTCTTCGCCAAAACACCGACAGCGGTTTGAGTCTAAAACAAGTTCTAAAAAAGATCGACTTGATGGTTCAAAATCAAATTAGTATTCAAGCCACTTCCCCGCCAGACCCCGGCGCTGTTCAGATTATGACTGTCCACAAAGCCAAAGGTCTGGAATTCGAACACGTCTTTATCCCTAACCTGGTTGATGGTCATTGGGGTAACAACCGAGCCTTTTCTCCGCTAAAAACTCCCTACGGCATTCTCAAAACCGAAATTACTTCCCAAATAACCGACCAATTCGAAGAAGAGCGCCGTCTTTTTTATGTTGCTCTCACTCGGGCCAAACGTCAAATTTATCTATCCTATAGCCAACAAAAAAATAAGGGCCGAAACCAGCTTCCCAGTCTTTTTTTATCAGAAATCGATTCCAAACTGATTGAGCTAGTTTCCCCTCCCGCCAATCTTGGTAAACATGCTTTGACTCATCTCTTCTCGCCTCAACTCAAGCTCGATTCCGATCATCAATCATATCTTCTAAATTATTTAAAAAATGACTACAAATTCAACGTTACTCATCTAAATTCCTACCTCAAATGCCCCCTCTGTTTTTATTACAAAACTATCTTAAGGATTCCCCAAGCCAAGGATAAATATCTTTCCCTTGGCACCGCCGTCCATCACGCTCTTCGACAGTTGCACGATCAATACAAAAAAACCAAAACTTTGATTTCTCAACAGCAATTCATAAAAATTTTTACCGACTCTCTTGTCTCCCAGCATTTACCCAAACCAGACTACCGATCGGCTCTCGACATTGGCTTGGCCAATCTGCCCGACTATTATCAGTGTCATAAATCAGATTTTTGCGATAACTGTATTTCCGAATATGATTTTGCCAAAAGCAATGTCTTTCTAAAGGGCATTCCCATAACCGGCAAAATTGATCGCATCCAACCCCTCGGTCTCAATACCGCTCTGGTTTTCGATTACAAAACCGGCAATCCCGACACCAAATCGATCACCAAAAACAGTGATTATTTTAGACAATTAGTTTTTTACAAAATTTTGTCCCAAAACAGTCCTGGTTTTAAATATGACGTTGTCGGCGGCATTATCGATTTTATCCAAAAAAGCAAAAAAACCGATCACTTTATTCAAAAGAAATTTGACTGCACCGATTCCGATATCAAAGATTTAACTGACCTGATTGTTGATACCTATCAAAAAATTCTTAATTTAGAATTCAATCACATCGGTTCGGACTGCAAAGACGCCGATCATCTCCATGATTTGGTCAAGACCACTTAAGACTCTAAATCTGATTACTATAAGTAAGTCGGCTGTCCTAAAAAATTATGACACTTACGTCAAAAATTATCCCAATAGCCACATTTGGCCAGTTCTAAAATCAAACGCTTATGGTCACGGCCTAAAAGAAATTGCTACTATTTTAAAATCCCGTCATCCCGACTATCTAATTGTTGATAGCTACTACGAGGCTCTAGAAATAAAAAAATATAATTCTACCCCCATTCTTTTAATTGGCTCTACCCATCCCAAAAATTTTTCTATTATCAAATTAAAGAATATTACCTTATCTATTCAAGACCTTTATTCATTAAAAAAATTAGCCGCTACCAAAAGGCCTGTTACCATCCATCTTAAGTTAAACACTGGCATGAACCGGCAGGGGATTGATCCACCACAACTATCTAAAGCTTTAGATATCTTGAAAAATAACCCTCAAATTTATCTAGAAGGCCTTTTCTCTCACCTGGCTGATGCCGACAATCCCAAAGATACTTTTACTCCAGTTCAGACTAAATTATTTCTCAAACTAGTTGATCACATTAAATTAGCTGGTTTTAATCCCAAATATATTCATTTGGCCGCTACTGCCGGCGCCTCCAAAG
>CAZRXL010000066.1:270-3572 GCA_964604055.1 uncultured Gammaproteobacteria bacterium | reverse complement strand
GCGGAGCGGTGAAGGAGGAGTTGAAGCTAACCGACAAGGATGGCAAGGCCAGTTTTGAGATAGTGTCCAACGTGGCGGGACAGTTTGAGGTGAGCGCTGCCGTAGAGGGAGTGCCGTTGGAACGAGGGGTGACGGTAACGTTTAGGTAGCGAAGTTGTCGAATTAAAATCCACGAAATTGAAATATTTTGAGGAGTTAGGGTCCTTATAATTTGATTATTTTAGGGAATGGGAATATAATTAGATATGATTGCCAGAGTTTATGATGACCTTGATAAAATTTTGAAAAAAGGCAAGGTGGTGGTGATTTACGGACCAAGGCAGGTGGGTAAGACGACTTTAATTAACAATTTTTTGGCCAAGACAAAGTTGAAATATAAATTTGATAGCGGCGATGATGTGACGGTGGCAGAAATTTTGGCATCCAGAAGTATTGAAAAAATCAATAATTATGTAGCCGGATATGAGCTGGTGGTGATTGATGAGGCGCAGAGAATTGAAAATGTGGGATTGGGGTTAAAAATCATGGTAGACAGCAATCCTGATTTGATGGTGCTGATTACAGGCTCATCGACTTTGAATTTGTCTTATAAAGTGGGGGAGCCATTAGTAGGAAGAGCGTTTAATTATCGGCTGTATCCAGTCTGGCAAGGGGAAATGTTGACTGAAATGAACCGTTTTGAGCTGGGGAATAAAAAGGAAGAGTTTTTGATCTACGGTTCTTATCCGGCGGTGATTGAAGCAAAAAATCAAGATGAAAAAAGACAAATCTTGACGAACATAGCCAACTCTTTTTTATTTAAGGATATAGTGGAACTGGAAAGAGTGGCAGATAATAAGATTTTGTTGGATCTGTTGAGACTGGTGGCTTTTCAGGTGGGGTCGGAAGTGTCGTTGACGGAACTAGGTAATAATTTGGGGATAGATCAGAAAACAGTAGCCAGATACTTGTGGTTGTTTGAACAGGCTTTCGTATTGTATAACTTACGTGGTTTTTCGAGAAATTTGCGAAAAGAAGTGACTAAAAAAAGTAAATATTATTTTTATGATAATGGCATTAGAAATGCGATTATTGCCAATTTTAATCCGGTTAATTTGAGAGATGATATGGGTAGGTTGTGGGAGAATTTTTTGGTAGCAGAAAGGTTGAAAGTACAGGAATATAAGCCGATCAGGGCGAATAATTATTTTTGGCGGACTTGGGAGGGGCAGGAGATTGATTGGGTGGAGGAAAGAGAAGGGAAGTTGTTGGGGTATGAATTTAAGTATCGGCAGAATAAGGTGAAAGTGCCGGCATTGTGGCAAAAAGTATATAAACAAGCAGAGTTTGAGGTGGTAAGTGGGGATAATTATTTGGAGTTTGTGATGTAGGCTTGACAGGGCGACGGAAAGTGTCTAAAATTGACAGTATATGGAATGGTTATAAGGTTAAACCTTATAAATAGTTTAAATTATGCGAAAGGGAAAATATTTGGCCAGGATACTAAGATCAGAAAAAACAGTGTTTTCGGTGCCAGAGATAGCGATGTTGTGGCGGGAAGATAATATGAAGGCGGCTAGGGTAAGGTTAAGTTATTTTGTAAAAAAGGGAGAACTGTACCGAATTAGGCAGGGATTGTATGCCAAGGACGAAAAATATGACAGATTGGAGCTGGCAACAAAGATTTTTAGGCCGGCCTATGTTAGTTTTGAAACAGTATTGGCAAGAGAAGGGATAATTTTTCAGTATCAGCAAATAATTACGATCGCTTCATATGTGACAAAGGAGGTGAAAGTAGGGGGGGAGAGTTTTGCTTTTAGAAAAATTAAGGATAGAGTGTTGATGAATGCGATGGGTGTGGAGGTGGATGGTAGGTTGTCGGTGGCCGGTAAAGAACGGGCGCTTTTGGATACACTATATGTATATCGGGATTTTCAGTTTGATAATTTGAGAGCGATCAATTGGGAGCTGATTTTTGAAATGGTGCCGATTTATGATAATAAACGATTGATAAAAACAGTTAATGATTTATATAAAAAACAAAATGACACTTGACATATCAAGTCATAAAACCATCTTGTTTCAGATCTTAAAAGATATCTATAGTGATACTAGTTTGGCACCTTTTTTGGGTTTTAAGGGTGGGACGGCTAGTTTGATGTTTTATGGTCTACCTCGGTTTTCGGTGGATATCGATTTGGATTTGTTGGATGAAGACAAGGAAGAAGAGGTGTTTTTGAAGGTGGGTGAGATTGTAAAAAAGTATGGAGTGGTAAAAGAAGCACATAAAAAAAGATTTAATTTGTTTTTTTTGGTGTCATATGAGGAGGGCAAGCAAAAAGTAAAAGTAGAGATAAATCGAAGAAATTTTGGATCGAAATATGAGGTAAAAAATTATTTGGGAGTAGCAATGTTGGTGATGGTGAAAGAGGATGTGTTTGCTAATAAACTGATGGCGATGTATGAGCGGATGGAAAAAACGAGCAGGGATATTTATGACGTGTGGTTTTTTTTGAGTAAGAGATGGCCAATAAATAAAAAAATTGTGGAAGAGAGGTCGGGGATGAAGTATGAACAAGTGGTGAAAGAGTGTATAAAAAAGTTGGAGAATTTTAATAATAAAGATATTTTGAAAGGATTGGGGGAGCTAATGATTGACAGTAAGAAAGACTGGGTAAGAGCAAAATTGAAAGAAGAGACGGTGGCATTGCTGAGGTTGAGAATGGGGGATTAACACTGATTGAAAGCGGATAACGCGGATTAGTCTGTAAAACTCACTGCTCCACCGTTATGTAGAGTTTTTACTTGTTGCGCGGTTAAAGCATAATTGAAGATTTGAACGTCGTCGATTTGGCCGGAATAGTAGGATGAGCCGATTTTGCCGATGTTGACGGTATTGGCTGGGATATTAGCAGAGGAGACGACGGTGAGATGGTGCCAATTGGTATCGGGGATAGTGGAGGATAGACTACCGTCGACGTAAATGGTTTCGGTGCCAAAGCCGGTGACAGTGACAGTGCCGGAGGAGATAGCAATAGAATCAGTGGCAGAAATTTCTAAAATGCTTTGGGTGGTAGAGTCGGGCTTGAGCCAAAAAGAGACGGCGGTGGCAGAGGTACCGATATCACCGACGGAAATATAATCGGCGTCACCATCAAGATAGAGGGAGGCGGAAAGTTTACCATTTCGGCCATCGTACCAAGCACCGGAACTAGTGCAGGTACCGATGGTATCGGCGGTGATGGTGCCGTTCAGGTCACTATCATATGTTTCGTTGGTGGAGTGGACAGTGTCGCCTTGGCATTCGTCAAGCCGCCAGTGGG
>CAZRXL010000066.1:0-260 GCA_964604055.1 uncultured Gammaproteobacteria bacterium | reverse complement strand
CCGGTTGTAGTCCCAGGCGATTTGGGCCGGGGTCCGGGCGTAGTTGTAGAAGGTGATGTGGTCGAGGAGACCTTGGTAAAAACCAATGCCTTTGATGCGGCCGATGTCTAGATCGGAAGCGTTGACGGGGGAGTTGGTAGTAATGGTAAGGTGTTGCCAAGATCCGGTAGAGATTTGACTGGTGCCAACCCCGTTGACATAAATAGAGGGAGAGGTCAGACCAACAGCAGTGACAATGCCGGAGTCGATCCAGATATAGG
>CAZRXL010000065.1:1573-3659 GCA_964604055.1 uncultured Gammaproteobacteria bacterium | reverse complement strand
GCCTAAGGTTTGGGCGGGACAATTGAGATGATTTTTGCAGTCTAGGAATTTGTCATTTTTGGTTAGTTTGACACCGCAGGAAGCACATTTTTTGGGAATAGGAATGTGGCCGGGGTTGACCTTGGTAATGACCTTTTCGATGTAAGGAATAACATCGCCACGGCGGGAAATTTCGACTACATCGCCAAGATTGATGTTTTTTTGCATGACTAGCTGGTAATTGGCTAAAGAGACGTTTTGAATAATGGCGCCGGAAATTTGAACCGGTTCGATTTGGGCAACAGGGGTGACATGACCGAGGGGACCAGTTTGCCAGTCGATGGCCTTGATGGTACTGGTATTGGTGGAGGCGGGAAATTTGTAGGCGACTTGGCCTTTGGGGCGAAGATCTTTGGAGCCAAGACTGTCTTGGAGTTGTTGGTTGTTGATTTTGACAACTAGGCCGTCGATATCGAAGGGGTAAGTAGATCGCTTTTTGGTTAGAAATTGTTGGTAAATAGTTTCGACTTCGGTTAAATTTTGACAGGGCCAGGAATCGACAGTCACAAAACCTAGTTTTTGCATTTTTTTGATACCGATCATTTCGGTTTGGAGAGATGGCCAAATGTCGACGGCCAAGAGAGTGCAAAATTGGGAATATTGACCGTCTAAACGCTGGGTTAGACCGGAGGCAGCATTGCGGGGATTGGAATAGAGCGATTCGGTATTTTTGGGCGAGTCACGCCTCGCCCCTACAATTGCATTTAACTTTTTAAAATCGGCATAGGTAACAACGATTTCACAACGAACTGAACCAGTAAATGGTTTTTTGGTTTGCAGGACCACGTTTTTCATGGCAACCACATTTTGGGTGACCAAATCCCCCACCCTGCCGTCGCCGCGGGTGATGGCCTTTTGAAGTTTGCCGTTTTGGTATTGGATTTCCAAAGAAATACCGTCGCATTTGGGTTGTACCACGTAATCCACCTGATCGGTGGAAACGTGGCGAGCTTTTTTGAGATTGATTTGGAAATATTTAACCAACTCTTCAAAAGAACTGGCCTTGTTTTGGGAACCTAGGATAAAAGCGTGTTTGGCCTTGGGCCAACCAGTGTCAAAATTTTTGTGACCAACAGTGCTAAAAAGACGGTGATGAGGGGCGCGTTTTTTGAGTAGGTCCTCTAGAGTATCGTAGGTGGCATCGGTCATAATGGGTTTGCCACTGGTGTAGTAGGCATTTTTGGCTTTGATCAAAAGCTCTCCTAGCTTTGAATTGGAAATGTGGTCAAGGTCTAGATCGGAAAGAGAGATCATGGTTATATTATAGGAGTAGAGGGGGTAAAATCCAAAATTATGATATATTAACCCCCATGTCAAAAGAAATTGTTTATACATGTAACGGTTGTCCTCTTGCACCTTGTTCGACTGATCCGTCATTAGGTAGATTTAAAACAGAAAAAGAGATTGGTGCTTGTGGTGCCGTAATAGCTGTACAGAATGAAGCGTTAAAAAAACAGGAAAGAAAACTAGCTAGCGAGGGTGTAATAGGCGCCTTTGGTGGTATAATTGGCGGAATATGAACAAGGTGGCTTTATTTTTAGTAAGGGTGGTAATTTTATTATCAAGAGTGGTTGTTGGATTCGACGGAATATTGAGGGTGTCGTCTTTGCTGTATTTTTTGTTTGTTGACCAAGAAATATGGCTTTTACCAATTTTTTTGTTGGGATTGATATTTGTATTTCCGTTTGGCGTCTTGAGGAGGGGTGTGGATTTATTATTTTATTTTGTACTTTTAGTTATAAATACTTTAATAAATACATCTTTAAAAAACTTTGAATTTTTGCCTTTTTATATTAATTTGGTAGCGGTGGGTTGGTATGTTCTTAATCGAATGGGAAGGATTGAGGCCAGCCCTTTTTTTAGTTTTCGACCGAGAAAGAAAACTAGCTAGCGAGGGTGTAGTAGGCGCCTTTGGTGGAGCCTTTTTTGACCACGACTTTGGATTTGACCAGTTTGATCAGGTCGCGCCAGATGGTGTCGTCGCTGACCATGGGTAAGAGTTCTTTAGCGTCGGGCATACGAAGACCACCAAATTGTTGCATGTATT
>CAZRXL010000065.1:326-1437 GCA_964604055.1 uncultured Gammaproteobacteria bacterium | reverse complement strand
ACGGTCAGATCGCGTTTGAAGATGTCGGAGGAAAGCTCATGGGTAGACTGGATGGTGGTGTAGTATTTTTCGGCATTGCGGTCAAAATATTCTTCTAAAGAGAATAAACGTCTGATGTCGTAGCCTTCGGTGTACAGCGGCAGGATGGCAAAAGCGCGGGAAACGCGGCCATTGCCTTCGATAAAGGGGTGAACGGCAACTAAGATGTACTGGCTGATGGCGGATCTGATGGCAGGGTGGATGTCTCTGGAATCGGGACTGTTGAGCCAGTCAAGAAAATCGGCAATTAGGTAAGGAACTTCAACCGCAGGTGGCGGTCGGTGGGCAATTTCGCCAGTTCTGGTGTTCTTTAAAACAACCTGTTGGCGGCGATAAGCTCCGGCGTCGGTGTCGGCGATAACTTTGGAGACAGTTAGTTGGTGGATTTTTTTGATAATGGTTTGACTATAAAAAAAGTCGGAACTAGGCTCGGTTTGTTCTGGTAGTGGTAAGTTGGCATCGTGAAGGGACCAGAGTTCTTCCAAATAATTCATAACGTTTCGGTAATTAATGACTTCCTGAATATCACGGGATTCGGCTTGGTTTTGGATTTTTTGACCTTCGACTAAACGAGCGACTTCTTGGTAGCTTAGGTCATTACCTTCGATTCTGGTACCGTAATGGACGGTTCGAATAACTGCATCCTCCCTGAATTGTTTTTCGTAGGCGGGGATAAGGGGGGCTTCGTCAATTAAAGCTTTGGCGGCTTCGACCGCAGCTATGTTTTTGAGAATTTGGTTATTGATTGTGAAAACTGGCGAAAACATAGATAAAAGATTATATCAAATTTTGAAAAAATCAATAAGGAGATAGTGCGGGGAACCTTTGATTTAGGAAAGGGGCACATACCCGGTGTGTCTACGTAGCACACACCGGGTGTGGGTATGATGTTGAATAAATAGTAAGGATTAAATATAATGTGAGTTATATTACAAATTAAAAAATATGGCTAACCATCAAGAAATAATTACTGTGGAACAACTGTGGAAAGATTGGGAGATAGAGGATCTTAAGGGAAGAGTCGGTGGTACTATTTACGATCCACCAGAAATAGAATGTGTTAACTGTTCGC
>CAZRXL010000065.1:0-316 GCA_964604055.1 uncultured Gammaproteobacteria bacterium | reverse complement strand
CAGTAGAAAATAGTCCAAAACAGAGCGGGGGTCGACGTGGTGGGAGAGCATTGATAAACAGGTAACCAGGCGGTCGATAGCGTCTTGGGTTTGGGCGGAAGGGTCGGTTAATAAACGTTGCTGGTAAAGACAAAGCTGGTTTTTTAGAAAGGGGGCAACACTAGTTTTGTCGGCAGAAAGTTTGTCGGCGGTGGCCAGATCGGTTTTGATGTTGCCAGAGTTGACCAGAAGTTTGTCCGTTTTGCTTTTGGCTAGATTTGAGGTTTTTGAGATAAGATGGCAGCGGGAGTGGATGGTGGGCAAAATAGCTTGGGGG
>CAZRXL010000064.1:0-3716 GCA_964604055.1 uncultured Gammaproteobacteria bacterium | reverse complement strand
CTCCAAGATGAGTCGCCTAAAACTAATTCCAGTCCAGACAAGATCAAAAAAATGGGCCAGAAACGCCAAAGGATATTCCAGGCGGACCAGGAAAGCAAGCCAAGGTTATTAAGCAAAAACAGCAATCCCAGACTAATAAGAATTAATGGCCAAACAACTTTTTTCATATCTTTAAGGGCGGAAAAGAAGAGCCAATCCCAGAGCCACTAATGCCAATGGCCAAAGCCTGGAAAATTCAAACAATCGGGAAAGAATGCCAAAGTTTAGTAAAACAAAATAGGCTCCAAGGAAAATTAGAGCAAGGCCAAACCACAACCTGGTTTCTTTTTTTCGAGAAATTTTTTGAGTATTTTGGACGTATTTTTGAGCCTGAGCCTTAATTTCCTGAGCGTTTTTTTTTAAATTTTCTTCGTTGTTTGAATGATTTGATAGTTGGTCGGGGATGATTAACCAAAGAATAAGGTAGAGAATCACTCCGCCGCCGGATAGACCCAGCAAAACAAACAAAATTCTTACCAAAACCGGATCGACACTAAAATATTCACCGATACCTCCGGCTACTCCTCCCAAAATACGGTTTTTTTCGGAACGAAAAATTTTTTTGACTTGGGTTGATTTCTGCTTTTCCTGATTGTAAATAGTTTTTTTGGCCATAGGGTTATTTTACAATAAGTTGGGTTTTTTAGTAAACAGACAAAGAGAAAAGCGACTGCTAAATTATTTTTTTAAAGCCTTGGGATCAGGATATAGGTTGCTGATAGTAGCCAAAAATCCTGGTAGAAAACCACTTTCGGGGACTTGACTAACGTGTTTTAAGTTAAATTGACTGATTTGTTCTCTGATTAAATCGGCCTGTTCAGGGTTTTGGCCAAATTTGCGCCGAATTTGGTAAAAGCGAAATGCCAAATCCACCTGTTCTTGATTTAGGCTTTCCAAATTCTGGGCGAGATAATTTAATTGTTCGGAAACAATCCGTCCTTGAAGGAAACTATTGACGTGATTACCAAAAACTTGGGAAAAACCCTCTTCGGGTAAAAGGTGAGCGATTCTTTGGGTAATAAATCTGCCTCGATCAGTAGAATTGGTTTGATAGATTTGTTTTTTTTCTCTTTGGGGTCGAGGACGGCCGCCGCTTTTGGTTTTTGCTTTTTCTAGGGCCTCTCTTCGCCTTATTGTCCAGTCAATTAAGGCCCTTTGCGTTTCCTGGGATAAAAGCTCTCCCAAAGGCAAGACTCTTTCTTTTTCGATGCTCATTTTAGTTGGCCCCTCTTCTCAGTCTTTATTATAAACAAAATTAGACCAAAATTTCAAGGTTTTTCATGATTTGATAACGACCATGATCACTATTGATATAATTTAATTATTGACAAAAATGTTCAAACTGTTTCGCCACTCTTACCAGACCCTAAACCTAATTATTGTTGACTCTAAGGCTCTTATTGATAATTTTTCTTTTTGGCAAAAAGAAAATCCTCAGGCCGGTATTGCCCCGGTTTTGAAAAGTAATGCCTATGGTCATGGTTTAGAGTTGATTGGCCGCTTCGTTGATCGTAAGCTTTCTGCCGCTCCTTTCGTAGCTGTGGATAGTTTGTATGAGGCCTGGAAGCTAGAAAAAGCGGGAGTGGGAAAACCAATTTTGGTGATTGGTTATACCTTGCCGGAGAATTTTAAAAACCCAAAAAAGTTAAAATTTCATTTACCGGTTTTTGACCAAGAAACGGCCCTGGTCCTGGGTCGTTATCAGCCCCGAACCAAGCTTCATCTTAAAATCGACACCGGCATGAACCGCTTAGGTATTAAACCCAACCAGGTTAATCGCTTTATTACTTTTTTAAAAGATCGTCATCTGGAAAGCCAAATAGTCGGGATTTATTCTCACTTGGCCTGTGCCAATAGCAATGATAACTTTACCCAAAAGCAAGTAACACTTTTTAAAAAAATTATTAAACAGTTTGAACGGGCAGGTTTTTCTTTTGCCTGGAAGCATATTGCTGCCACCGCCGGTGGTTTGGCGGTTAAAGATTCGGAGTTTAATTTGATTCGATTAGGTTTAGGCTTTTATGGTTATTTTCCTTCTCGATCGGCCCCGTCGGCTGTTAGGCCGGCTCTGAAATTGATAACCCACACTGCTCAGATTAAGTCGGTTAGCCGGGGCGAGATTGTCAGTTACAACGGCCAGTTTCGGGCCCCCAAGAAGATGACGATGGGGGTTTTGCCGATTGGCTATTATGATGGCCTTGATCGGCGCTTATCTGGTCGGGGAAAAGTTCTGGTTGGTGATCAATATTGTCCTTTGGTGGGCGATATTTGCATGAATATTGCCATGATTGACTTGTCTGATGTTAAAAACCCAGCGGTTGGTCAGGAAGTGGTGGTAATTGATGATAATCAGGAGGCCAAAAACAACCTGGTTAGCTTATCGGCTCTGGCCAAAACCATCCCTTACGACCTTTTGGTTGGTTTGGCTCCAATCACCAGGAGAGTTTTAATTTAGTTTCTTACTGTGTTGTTTCTGGTTGGGATTTTTCGGCTGCCTCTTGGCCTTGAGACTCGTTAATTAAACTATTTTTATCCTCAGAAAATAAATTAGCTACCACGCCGATAATATTTTGGTCGGGCAGATAAGAGTAGAGTTCTTTTTGCCAATTATTTTGGGCAATAAAAACGTGGGGATCAACCCCCAAGCCTTCGATAGGCTGACCATCTTCTCTTAGAGTGAGGCTATGAACAAGAAAGGCGGAATAGGTTTGGTTTTGGTTAATTTGGTTGTCGAGCTTGAAGACTTTTTCTACTGTTCCCCAACCGCGGGTAGTGTTGCCCACCAAGACACCAACATTATATTTTTTTAAAACTGAAGCCATCACTTCGGCCGAGCTTTGGGAATTTTCATTAATTAAAATTACCACTTTTTTATATTGAACTAGACTGGGCAGCCAGCCGGTTCGAGTTTTGTAATCGCTCTTTTCGTCTTGGTGAAAAAATTGGTAAGCATATTGATCCTGACCGATAAAGGGGCCGAGAAAATAGGGTAGACCATCAATGGCGCCACCGATATTATCACGAAGATCAAAAATCAGAGTATCAACTCCGGGCTGGTCTTGGACTTTTTGGGTTATTCTTTGTAATTCATCGAACGTGGTAGGAGAGAATTTTTTTAAATGAATATGAAAAATACTGTTATTGATTAACCGATAACTCATGGTTGGCTCTATTCCTGAAACATCGTAAATCTGGCGGGCTTCTTCGTCTTTTAATATTTCATAGGCTCGATTAATTTGGTCAAGTTTTTCTTGGGCCTGGGGAGTGTTGTCTTGGGCCAGTTCTTGAATCTGGCTTTGATAGACCTGGGCAATCTTTTCTTGAGAGGCTTTTTGGTCGATTCCCAACATCTGGTAGTGATCTTGGTCGGCTACGTTGCGAACAATGTCGTTTAGCTCTTGTTCTTCGGCTTGACTATAAAGATGACTGCGTCCAAACGGCTCTAGATTATTTAAAACTAAATTATTAAGCTGGATGATAAATTCTTCTTTTGTTTCCTGATCATCAATTTGTTTTAAGATTTCTCTTAAGGAAACTAACAGGCTTTGGCGGTTTTTTTCTTTGGGGTTTTGGGGTTGGCCAGTTAGTTTTTCAGTCGCCAGAAAGAATAGAGAGACCAAATCTTCATCGCTGATTTTTTTCCAGTGGTTTTCTTTAATTTTGTCATAAATTTCACT
>CAZRXL010000063.1:0-3956 GCA_964604055.1 uncultured Gammaproteobacteria bacterium | reverse complement strand
CCAAAATAGAACAAGAAATGGCCAAGATCATCAAGGCCGACCTCCCCATTACCAAACAAGAAATTAGCCAAGATGAAGCTAAAAAGCTCTTTGCCAACAATCCCTACAAACTCGAATGGCTAGACTCAATCGCCGACAGGGGAGAGGTGGTGACTATTTTTAAAACCGGTGACCAATTTGTCGATATTTGCAAAGGTCCCCACCTTACCTCAACCGGCCAAATTGGTGCTGTCAAACTCTTGTCCATTGCTGGCGCCTATTGGCATGGTGATGAAAAAAACAGAATGCTGACTAGAATCTACGGTACCGCTTTCCCTTCCCAAAAAGAACTAGATCAGCATTTAATCAACCTTGAAGAAGCCAAAAAACGCGACCATCGAAAAATTGGTCAAGAATTAGACCTTTTTTCTTTTCATCCAGAAGCTCCAGCTGACATTTTTTGGCACGATAAAGGCTACACCGTTTTTAAACTTTTGGTTGACTATTGGCGCTCCATCCATCGCCGAGAAAACTACCAAGAAGTCAGAACTCCAGAAATACTCACCAAATCTATTTGGGACCAAAGCGGTCACACCAAAAATTTTATAGATAAACTCTACAAAATTACCACTCCAGACGCAAAAGAATGGGATATGGCCGTTAAACCCATGAATTGCGATGGCGGTATCTTGATTTACAAAAACAACCTCAGATCCTACAAAGAATTCCCGCTGAAAATGGGGGAATTAGGCGTAGTTCACCGCTACGAAGCGTCAGGCGAAACCCATGGCATTATGCGACCCCGGGAATTTACCCAGGACGATGCTCATATTTACTGCACCCCGGATCAAGTCAAAGACGAAATAAAAAAAATAATCGATCTTTGCTTTGAAGTCTATGACACCTTCGATCTCAAACTTGACCATCTTGAACTTTCCACTCGTCCAGAAAATTCAATCGGATCAGATGAAATTTGGGAAAAAGCCGAAACCATCATGCGCCAAATTCTAATTGAAAAGAAAATTCCACACCAAATTAACGAAGGTGACGGTGCTTTTTACGGACCAAAATTCGATTTCCATCTTAAAGATAGTATTGGCAGAACCTGGCAATGTTCTACTATTCAGCTTGACTTTGCCCAGCCAGAAAACTTTGATTTAGAATATGTCACCGAATCAGGTCAGCGTCAACGCCCAGTTATGATTCACCGAGTTCTTTACGGCTCTGTTGAAAGATTTTTAGGTATCCTAATCGAAAACTCAGCCGGATTACTACCTGTTTGGCTCTCACCTCTTCAAGCTACTATTATTCCCATTACTGACCAACAGCTAGACTACGCCCAGAAAATAAAGCAAGAATTAGTCGACCAAAACATTCGAGTTGAGCTTGATGACAGCAATCAAACCATGCAAAACAAAATCCGACTCGCCCAAGAACAAAAAGTGCCCTACATGCTCATTATTGGCGGGCGAGAAGTTGAGGCCAACACCATTTCTGTCCGCCAACGTGATGGTCAAGACCTTGGCGCCATACCAGTTGCCAATTTTATCGACCAAGTTCAAGACCAAATCAACAATCACAGTCTAAAATTGATAAAATAAGGCAATGTCGGCAAAAAGAACTTACGGCCCCTATTATCGCACCAACACTAGAATCACCGCTCAGGAAATTCGTCTGATCGACGAAGACTCCAAACAAATTGGTGTTATGTCTCTATCAGACGCCCTTCAGAAGGGCAGAGAAACCGGACTCGACTTGGTTGAAATTGCTCCCAAAGCTAAACCGCCCGTCGTCAAACTAATTGACTTTTCTAAATTTCGATATCAACAAGAAAAAAAAGCTAGACAAGAAAAGAAAAAATCGAAAAATGTTGATATTAAAGAAATCCAAATGAACCCCACCATCGGTGACAACGATTTTGATGTCCGAGTCAACCGGGCCAAAAAATTTTTAACCACTGGAAATAAAGTCAAATTAATTGTAAAATTCCGAGGTCGTCAAATTATCCACAAGGAGTTTGGATACGAATTAACTAAAAAATTTGAAAAAACATTATCAGACCGCCTTAGGGTCGAAAACCCAACCAAATTGGTCGGTAAACAACTAATTACCATTTTTGCCCCCACCACCACTCATGAAAAAACAACACCAACGATTCAAAATTAGAAAATCAGTTAGGAATCGTTTTGAAGTTACTAAAAACGGCAAAGTTTTAAAGATGCCTTCTTTCAACCGCCATCTTAAACGCAAAAAAAGTAAAAAACAATTACGCCGCCTCAAACACAAAAAAATTGTTTCCAAAGGTTTTGCCAAAAAAGTTAAAAAAATCCTCGGCAAAAGGTAACTTTATAACTTTATAAACTAATTTATGCGAGTCAAAACAGGTACTGTCAGAAAAGATCACCACAAAAAGGTCCTTGGCCTTGCCAAAGGTTTTTGGATGACCAGGCACAAAAGATACAAAGTTGCCCATGAAGCTACTATGCACGCTGGTCAATACGCCTACAACGGCCGTAGAATCAGACGTCGCGACCTTCGCCGACTTTGGATTACCCGCATCAACGCCGCTCTTTCTAGCCTCAACCTCAAATATTCCGTCTTTATCAAAAAACTCAAAGACAACAAAGTTAATCTCAATAGAAAAATTCTATCCGAAATCGCCATCCACGATCCAGACACTTTCAAAGCGATCGTTGACTCAATAAGGTAAAATTTAGCAATGGATATTGTTAAAAAATATTCCTGTCTTATTCACGCTAGTCGTACCCCATCAGACTTAGAACAACTAAGAATCGAACTTTTGGGCCGAAATGGCCTAATCAATAAGCTTTTTTCTGACATCAAAAACCAACCCGACCCCAAAACCTACGGCCAACGCCTCAACCTTACTAAACAAAAATTAGAACACTTAATTAACCACCAAGCCAAACATGTAGGGGCGATTCACGAATCGCCCAAAAAACAAAAAAAATCTAATATCCTTTCTCTCCCCAAAATTGGTCATCTTCACCCCATTACTGTTACCGAAAGTCGACTCAACGCCCTCTTCACCTCCCTTGGTTTTTCTATCTACGACGGTCCCGAAATCGAAACTGACGAATTTTGTTTTGAAAGATTAAATGTCCCCAAAGACCATCCCGCCCGTGAGCTACAAGACAGCATCTATATCAAAAGTCCCGAAATCTTACTTAGGACTCAAACCTCTTCCATCGAAGCTAGATTACTTAGTCAAGAAAAACCTCCTTTTAAAGCTGCCTTTCCCGGACGCGTTTATCGAAACGAAAAAGTCACCAAAAGCAATCATTTTATGTTCCACCAATATCAAGGTGTGGCTGTTGGCAAAGATATCACCCTAAAAGATCTAATTGGCACCATCGATCTAATGTTTCGCACCCTCTACGGACCAAAAGTAGTCGTCCGTTATCGTTGCAAATACTATCCAGAAGTCGAACCAGGCCTCGGCCCCGACATGCAATGTTTTTCCTGTAAAGGCCGTGGCTGTCCTATCTGCAAAGGCGCTGGTTGGATCGAAATGGGTGGCGCCGGCATTATCCACCCCTTGGTCCTCAAAAAAGCCGGTATTGACCCAAAAAAATGGCGCGGTTTTGCCTTCGGTATGGGTCTCGACCGTTGGGTCATGGCCAATTACAATATCACAGACATTAGAACCCTTCTAGGCGGCAATCTTAAACAATTTCTCCCCGACCTTCCTTCAGATACCAAAAAAGTCAGTCATGATCTGGCCATGATTGGCCACTTTGTTGCCGGTATAGATGGCCACATTCTCGATCTTGAAATCCGCTCCAACCGCCCCGATTGTTTGTCTTACTGGGGTCTAGCCCACGACCTATCTGCCTACTATCATATACCCGTTTCCTTCCCCAATTACCAACTACCAGATACCAATCACCAGCTACCCCAAACCCCCATCACCATCGATTCCCCCGACGTCTACCGCATCCTATCCTTATCCTTGT
>CAZRXL010000062.1:1118-3999 GCA_964604055.1 uncultured Gammaproteobacteria bacterium | reverse complement strand
GCTTCTAAGTTACCAAAACCAAAAAATTACCATTGGCTGTCCCAACTCCTATCTGGTCAGCATCAACCAAAAACGTTATCTTGATCTCTTCAAATCTGCCTTTGACAACCAAACCAAAGCCAACAACAAAATCGAATTTATTCTTCAACCCACCCTTTCCCAGCCCACCAAAACCACTTCCACCACCCCCGACCCACCCCTTCTCAATTTCTCCACCACCTCTACCTTTCAATCCAATCTTCACCCCAAATATACCTTCGACCAATTAGTTGTTGGCAACAGCAACAACTTCGCCTACGCCGCCGCCCAAGGCGTTGTCCAAAACCCCGGTCTTACCTACAACCCCTTCTTTATTTGGGGTGGGGTCGGTGTCGGCAAAACCCATCTTATGCAAGCCGTCGGCCATCAAATTCTAAAAAACAATCCCAATTTCAAAGTCCGTTATTTTCCCGCCGAACAATTTGGTAACGATCTAATTTCTGCCATCAAATCCAAAAGTATGAATCAATTCAAAGACAAATACCGTTCTCTCGACTGTATGCTGGTTGACGACATCCAGTTTATTGCCGGCAAAGAATACATCCAACAAGAGTTTTTTCACACCTTCAACACTCTCCATATGTCCGGCAAGCAAGTCATTTTAGTCTCTGACCGCAAACCATCCGATATTGACCATCTCGAAGACCGTCTTGTCTCCCGCTTTATGGGTGGCCTCACTGTTGACATCCAACTTCCCGACTACGAAATGCGTCTGGCTATTATCAACCAAAAAGCCGAGGAGAAGGGGATCAAGATCAGCTCCGACGCCGCCACCCTTATTGCTCAAAACGTCGACAGCAATATCCGAGACATCGAAGGCAATCTTCAACAAATTTCCCTAACCGCCATTGCCAATAGGGTAGGGGAGATTACTGCTGATTTCGCCGCTCAATTTTTCAATTCTTCGACCGCCACCACCCAAAAAACTTCTATCTCCTCCACCGCTACCCCACGCCATCTTATTTCCGCTTGCGCCAAATATTTTGATATCAAAACCGGCGACCTACTAGGCAAAAGTCGCCAAAAAGATCTAGTTACCGCCCGTCACATCACCGCCTACCTTCTATTAAACCAACTCAACCTCCCTCTCGAAGAAGTTGGCCGTCTTTTAGGTGGCCGTGACCACACCAGCATTATGCACGCTAGAGACAAAATCCACACCAGCTTATCCACTAACCCACAATTACAAAAACATATCAACACCATTACTGCCTCTCTTTAACCACCCATGCTACTTATCCACACTTCCCCTTTACTTATTCACATTTTTATCCACACCCCATTCCCTCTTTTCCCCCCGACACTTACCCCAAGCCCAACCACTACTACAAGACAAACTTCTACTAATTCCGCTATCTTTTCACCTACCAACTCCAATTCACATTTTTTTCAGCTTGCCCCAAACCTACCAACCCACTTATCTACTCCCCTAATACTACGACTACTATTTTGTAAATTTAATTATCTATCTTTAAAACTTTATAACTTTACAAACTTGATAAACTAACATATGAAATTCTCCGTTCTCCAAGAAAATCTCCAACAAGCTCTTTTAGATGTTTCCCAATTCACCAGTAACAAAACCCAACTTCCCATTTTAAGTAATATCTTGTTTTCCACCGATTCCGGTCGACTCAAACTTTCTGCCACCAACCTATCTTTAGCTATCAATTATCATCTTGGTGCCAAAATCGACCAAGAGGGGAGTATTACCATCCCCCACAAAGAGATTACTGAATTTGTCTCCTACCTCTCTCCCGGCCGTCTCGACTTCGATCTCAATCCCCAAAAACTTGTTACCTTAAAATCCGCCCAAGCCCAATCCACTTTCACCACCGCTCCTGCCACCGATTTTCCCGATATGCCCGAGTTTGACCCCAAAACCGCCTTTACTCTCGACCTTTCTCTTTTACGTGACTCGGTTGAAAAAATTGCCTTTGCCGCCGCCACCGATGATTCCCGGCCGGTTTTAACCGCCATTTCTTGTCAATTTTCCCCCGACTCTATTACTCTAGTTGCCACTGATGGTTTTAGGCTCTCTATTAAAGACATTAAACTCACCCAACCTCTCGATCTCAGACTCGACAAAAAGAACACCACCTTTTTGGTCCCCGCTCGCTCTTTCCGTCAGCTCATTAAACTGGCCCAAACCGACAAAACTATCAAGGTTGGCTTAACCACTGATCGAAACCAAATTGTCTTTGTTCTAGAAGACGTAGACATCATTTCCCGGCTTTTAGAAGGGGACTACCCCGACTACAATCGCATCGTTCCCGATTCCTCTACCACTAAAGTCTTTATCAACCGTTCCGATCTTGATCAGGCCGTCAAAATTGCCTCTGTCTTTGCTGTCTCCTCCGCCAACGTTGTTCGTTTCAATGCCAAGTCAAACTCGTTAACCCTTTCTGCTAATGCCCCCCAAATTGGCCAAAACCAAGCCAGTCTTGATGCTCGGCTCGAAGGTGCTCCCGTCGAAATCGCCTTCAACTACAAGTTTGTCTCCGATTTTTTAGCCATCTGCCAAGGCGACGAAATCGTTTTAGAGTTAAACGATTCTCTTTCCCCGGGCATCTTCCGAGACCAACTTCACCCATATTATCATGCCTGTCCGTCTCCAAGACTAATCTTTTACTCCCACACCAACTCGTGGCTATCGGTGGCCACTTCTTGGCTAGCCAGCCAATCCAACACTTCTTCTTCAACTATCTTCCTATCCAATCCTCTAATTTCCACCACCAAAGTTAGTGGGGAAGTGTATCTGTCAATTACAAATCCCTTACCAGAGTAGGGGAGTTTATCCCACAGCGGATAATTTGGATCAAGTTCTTTTTCCACTATTGTC
>CAZRXL010000062.1:0-1108 GCA_964604055.1 uncultured Gammaproteobacteria bacterium | reverse complement strand
AACTATCTCTTCAAATATAATTGTGTTCTCCGTATTGCTACCATACTTCTGCTTTACCACAACCAAAAATATTATCACTACTATCAGCACTATTTGTACTTTATATCTTTTCATATTTTATTTTGCCACCAAACTAGTTCCCAAAACAATTTTAATCGGTCCCATTTCCATCATACTATTCCCCTCCGCTATTAAATACGGTTCAGCTAATCCATTTCTAATTACATACCCCACCTCAATTTTTGTAATATTACTATTTTTTACCGCTTCCTCTCCCCAATGCTGATCATAATAAGCCGAGCTTTCTACTTCTAAAATATCAAAATACTCAGCTGGAAAATTTTTAACCTCTTCTAAGCTTATTGTTTTCTCTTCTTGCCATTTTTCCAGTTTCAATACTGGATTTACTATTTTAAGTTTTACTATTTTTCCTCTCCGGTCAAACATGGCTTGTATTGGCCATCCCAGCCCTGTTCTCGTCGGATAACCATCTATTTTAATCCCTGCCTCTACACTTACCACATCCGCCTCCGTAGAATTAGAACTGACAAATCTTGGCCCTTCAATTTTTTCATATTCAAAATCTGTTATATATACTTCAAATTCATTCGGATAATTAGACAACTTAGTCATCACATCAAATAATCTTAATTCATAATCATCTCTATTCAAATTTCCTCTATAAGTCAACTCTTTCCCCAGTAAATCTATTCCATAATCAAATTCCTTTTCCGCCAAAATTATATCTCCATACGCTTCGTCTTGTTCATTACTGTAGGAAATAATTTTTTCTGTTTCTGTTTTCTTTGTCAAACCAAAGTAGCTTTCCCATTTTTTTATTGTCGTTTCCAGTTCCATGTCCATTACTTTATAAATTTGCATTTTCTCTGGTATATATATTGGTTCCATCTCCCAAGCTATACTTCCCACTTTTTGTTTTTGCACCACCGGGTCTTTATCCCGTCTGATTAGCACCCCTTTCTCAACTTTTTCGTCTTTATCACTTTCCACTGGCCACCAGTTAAGCACTAGTATTGCTACTATTGCTATTCCTATCCACAGATTTTTACTTTTTACAATTGACCAAATATTTTTATATTGCATTCTT
>CAZRXL010000061.1:0-4000 GCA_964604055.1 uncultured Gammaproteobacteria bacterium | reverse complement strand
TACCTCCGCCGAAGGTGTCGGTGTCACCATCACCATTGGCCGCGACCTTGCTACCGGCTCCCAGCTTATCAATCCCGCTCCCGCTCTTTCCCATACCGAAGGCCAGGCCAACTCCACTGCTGATACTTACACCTTCTTTATTAGACATTTAGACGCCAGTAGCAATGTTGTTACCGAAGACACACGCCAAGGTATCATTGCCGTCGTTGAATCAGTTCGGGTTACTGCCACCGTCGACCCCACCCTTACCTTTACTATCGGCACTTCCGGCGTCAGTTCCGGCGCCTCTGTCTGCGGCACTACCCTTGATTCTGGTGCCGACAACACCACTCCCGTCTCCGCCTCCTTCGGTTCCCTTTCTTTGGGTCAATTTAATGATCTAGCCCACCATCTTTCCTGTGTTACCAATGCCGCTCACGGCTACGTTGTCACTGTCTACCAAAACGGCTATTTCACCAACTTTACCAGCGGCAATGGCGAAACCATCCCCGATACCGACTGTGATGGTGCCTGCGACTACAATACCGTCGGCGCCTGGGACACTGATAGTACCAACTCCGGCTGGGGTTATTCCATCCAAAATATCAACGTTGGCCAAACCGTTTTTAGCTACGACATTGGTGCCACCTTCGCCGCCAAAGCCTTTGGCCAAGGTTCCGCCCAAGCCCAAGACATCTTCAAAAACCCAGACACACCCACCAGCACCGAACGGGCTTATATCTGCTACCGTCTGGTTGCCTCCACCGCCCAAACCGCCGGCTCCTACGAAACCCAATTGGTCTACACTGCCACCGCCACCTTCTAAAATGGACAAACTAGTTACTATTTCTGCCTTTATCGGCCACACTCTTGTCACCATCTTTGGCTACACTTCTCCCGACTCCAAAGTCATCATGGACAGTTCCCGGGTCTACCTTACCACCTACTCCAACTCCTCCGGCTATTTTGAATTTAGCCAAATTGCCATTCCCTACCACCCCAGTGATCTTTGTTTTACTAGCATCGACACCTACCACCGCTCTACTTCCCCTATCTGCATTCCTCCCCCACCCGCCCAATTTAGCTCCAATATCGGTCCTGTTCTTCTCCCCCCCACCATCAGTCTTGATTCCTCAACCAGCTCTGGCCAAGCCATTCCCGACAGTACTGTCCAGCTCCATCTCTACCAAACCAACCCTCGCCCTCAACTAGTCCGACCTGCCCAAGCCTTTTCTCTACCTGTTTTATCCACCCAAACCGACTCATTGGGTAACTTTAGTCTTTCCATCCCCGATGTCTACGCCTCCGATTACCGTCTCTTTGCCACCGTCCTCTTCAAAGATGACTCTTCTCCCAAATCCAACACTCTCTTTTATAGCCTCACTTCCCCCTTCGACTTTACCTGGCTTATCATTGCCTTTTTTGCTCTCACCCTCATTTTATTTATTTACTTGCTTTATCTTTATTTCCACCCCAAACGCTATCTGCCTGTTCCCCTGGCCATTCCTGCTAAAATCCCTCTTTGATTCTCCCTTTAAAGAAAGGGAGAACATTACACCACTGTCCCTCCTTTCTTTAAAGGAGGGTGCCCGAAGGGCGGGTGGATTTTGCTATCATTAGTCAATGCGTAGTAATAAATTCCTATTATTTATTATTCTTTTCCTTCTCCTCGCCCTAACCGCTTCCCTTTATTTAGTTCTAAAAAACACCTCTCTTTTCACCCGCGCCTCTACCACCAGCAATCAAGACATCGCCCTTCAAAACTCCTACCTCTTTGCCTCCCCCATCCAAGCCAAAGCCGGCGGAGAAGAAAAAGTCCGGGTTACTGTCTTTATTCTCGACACTCAAGGCCTGGGTATCAGCTCCAAAACTGTTGCTCTCGAAGCTAGTGGCGGCGTCACCATCACCCCCCTCTCCCCCGTCACCGATGACACTGGCAAAGCTACCTTTGACCTAAGTTCCATCGCTCCTGGCCGCGCTCGCCTCTCGGCCACCGTTGACGGCGCCAAAGTCCCCCAAACCGTCTCGGTCATCTTCTATTAAATTATTTCTGTCTCTAAACCAATTTTTTGGATTATCAACAATATATTTTCTCACTCTCATCAATTCTTCTTTATTTCTAATTATTCGATCATAAAATGATCTCTGCCATTTAAAATCTTTTACCATCAAATCCCTCCTCACCTTATTGGTCACCACATTTTTATACGATTTCACTATCTTCGACAACAAACCAAAACGTCCGTCAATTCCTGTACGGACAGAACACTGTCCTGTCCCTACCTCACTCACCCCTTTTTGGACAGAACACTGTTCTGTCCCTACAATCACAATTATTCCATGTACATGATTTGGCATTACCACAAACTGGTCGATGGACACCCCTTGATAATATCTTGGAATCATCTTCCAAAATTTACTCGCCCAAACACCACATTTACTGATCTTTAAAACGCCATTTTTGATATCTCCAAAATATTTCATCCTTTCTCCACAGCAAATCGTCACAAAATAAAAACCAAACCCAGAATAATCCCTCCCCAACAATCTATTTTTCTTTCTCTTTCTTAACATCTATTTCCATTATAATTAATCAATGATTAATAATTCCTGTACGATTTGCAACCACCTCTTTATCTGCAGTCTGCCCGCCAATTCCTGTACGGACAGAACACTGTTCTGTCCCTACCATCCATGACCAAATTCTCCTATAAAACCCTACTGATTATTTTATTATTTCTATTAATCCCCATTGTCTTTCTCCTTCGTATCAACAAATCTCCCACCTCAACCGAGGCCGCCCAATGGCCTACCACTGCCACCGCCTGGGGCCAGCGAAAACAATTAACTCTCACCAACAACTCCGGTCAAACCTTTGAAGCCAACACTACTTATTCTATTACCCTCAATACCGCCCAGTTGGTCGAGGCTGGCCAAATGCAATCTGACTGCGCCGATCTTCGTGTCTATTACCAACCCAGCGATACCACCGCCACCAAACTCAATTACCATATCGACAGTCCCAACTCCACCGCCACCACTATCTATTTTCCTCTCCAAGCCAATTTAAGCAACTCTTCCTCTAGCTCCGATTACTATCTCTATTTTGACAATGACTCCGCCACCGACGAATCTACCATCGACGCCTTTGACATCGGCGCCAAATCCGCCACTCTCTTTTGCCCCTTCAACAATACCACTACCTGTGTCAACAGTGGCGGCACCGAACCCCCCACCACCGCCACCGGCGCCATTCGCTATTCTTCCCCCTCCGCCCTCTCTTTCGACGGCGTAAACGATGTTGTTTCGATCAACTCAACCACCAATTCAAACGAACCGTTCACTGTCGAATTCTGGATCAAAATTCCCTCCACTGATTTAGGTAGAGTTTTTACCACCGGATCAGGTTATTATATCGATTACTTTAATGGTTTACGATTTGCAGGGTGCGGCCTTAATTCTGATACCTACACAGGAGCCGTTAGTACCAACACTTGGAATCATGTTGCTTGGGTTTTTAATGGTTCAACCATTAGCGTTTACAAAAATGGTCAATTTTCCAGAACTTCAAACGATATTTCAAGCACAAACTGCGGATTAAGCTCTGGCTTTATTGGTTCAGGTTGGTATTTTCTTTTTTCAAGACAAATTATCGACGAATTTCGAATCAGTAACACTGTCCGTTATACCGGAAATTTTACTCCTCAAACCACGCCTTTTGTCCGCGATGAGTTTACCAAACTGCTTCTCCACTTCGATGAATCTGGCGACGATCCTCGAAACACCGGCAAGGCCATTGACGATAGCGGCAACGCCAACCACGGCACTATCACCGGCGCCAAATATGTTGCCGGTCTAGTCGGCGTTGATGGAGGATCATCCGCGGAATCCGGCTATCAATCCGCGCAATCATATGCCGCTCACAGCGGCATATTTATAGAAGAAGGCACCACCAACAAAATTACCAATCCCAGTTTCGAACATGCCACTTTTGACACCGGTTGGACCATTGGCGCCGGTG
>CAZRXL010000060.1:0-4070 GCA_964604055.1 uncultured Gammaproteobacteria bacterium | reverse complement strand
TTTAACATACCGTCTTCAATACCTACAATCTTGCCTTCCTGACCAAAGCCCGGGCCAGACGGAGAACATTTCCCACCCGAATTTAGATAATTACACTCAGAATTAACGACTCCCTGACCTCGTATTTTTACTTCTTTTCCGACCAAATCTGATAACTCGGCGCTACCGCTACAAGAAAACCTTGCTATCGTAGCCGCAGCTGCTAAACGCGCAATCAAAACAGCAAAGTCTTTGCGTGGATTTTTATTGGAAACTCTTTCTGACATTTTAGTTTTTATAGCAACCTATAATAAAAGATATTATATATCCATTACATACATTTTTCAACCCCCAAACTAATTTTTCTCCTTTGCTACAATATAGCTATGCCGATCAGCCTCAAACAGCTTGCTGCCACTGCTAAATTAGCCCGGATTAAATTAAGCAAAGACGAAGAAGCCACCTTTTTACCCCAGCTTGAATCAGTCTTGGACTATATCGACCGTCTTCAAAAAGTCGACACCAAAGATGTTTTACCCACTTTTCAGGTCACCAATTTAACCAATGTTACCCGACCCGACCAAATCACTTCCTCTTTGACCCAAAATCAGGCTCTGTCTACTGCCTCCAAATCACAAGCCGGTTATATCCTTGTTCCTCAAACTATCGACAAAAATGGATCTTAACTACGTCACTATTGATCAACTTCATTCTGCTTTAGTTAAAAAAGATATTACTGCGGTTGAAATTGTTTCATATTATCTTGATCGAATCAAAAAATTAGACCCTGTCTTAAAAGCTTTTATTACTGTCACCGGAAAATTAGCCCTAGATCAAGCCAAAAAACTAGACCAAAGAATTGCTGATGGTAAAAAAGTCGGCCGTCTAGCCGGTGCTTGCATGGCTGTCAAAGATATTTTTTTAACCGAAGGTATTGAGACTACTTCGGCTTCAAAAGTTCTCAAAGGCTACATTCCCCAATACTCCAGTACCGTCTACCAGCGACTAATAGATGAGGATGCGATTCTTATCGGCAAAACCAATACTGATGTCTTTGCCTTTGGCGCCAGTACCGAAAATTCCGGCTTTTTTACCACCAAAAACCCTTGGGACATCTCTTTGGTCCCTGGCGGTTCTTCCGGTGGTTCCGCCGCTGCCTTGTCCGCTGATCTGTGCACTTTTGCTCTCGGCACCGATACCGGCGGTTCTATCCGTCAGCCCGCCTCTCTCTGCTCCGTTACCGGTATCAAACCTACCTATGGCCGAAATTCCCGCTACGGCATTACGGCTATGGCCAGTTCTTTTGACTGCCCCGGCGCTTTTGCTAGAAATTCATCCGATCTTGCCTTAGTTACTCAAATTATGGCCGGTGTCGATTCCCACGACGCCACCAGCTCAGCTCAGCCTGTTGCTGATTATCCCAACCAACTAGCCCAAACCAGTCTAAAGGGTCTAAAAATTGGTCTGGCCAAACAATATTTTTCCGCCGCCATCGATCCTCAGGTCAAAAAAATTGTCCTAGACACCGTCGACCAACTTAAATCCGCTGGCGCCACCATTATTGATATTGATCTACCTAGCACCGATTTGGCCATTGCCGTTTACTATGTTTTGGTTCCCTGCGAAATTTCCGCCAATATGGCCAGATACGATGGTATTCGCTTTGGCCAATCCCTTAAAGACACTACCGATTTATTGTCTTATTATCTGGAAACCCGAGGTAGCTTTATGGAACCGGAACTAAAGCGCCGAATTTTAATCGGCACTTATGCTCTGTCTGCTGGTTATTTTGATGCCTACTATCTCAAGGCCGCCCAGGTTAGAACACTAATCAAGCAAGAATTTGACCAAGCCCTTCAAAAAGTCGATTGTATTCTGGCCCCCGTTTCACCCACTCCCGCCTGGCCGATAGGGGAGAAGGTCAACGATCCATTGGCCATGTATTTGGCCGATGTTTACACCTGTCCGGTCAACGTTGCTGGTTTGCCCAGCTTAGCCTTAGCCGCTGGATTTACTGACAAAAACTTACCCGTTGGCTTCCAGTTAATTGGTAATTATTTTGACGAAGCTCGTCTTTTTTCTGTCGGTTATCAATATCAACAATTAACTGATTATCACTTAAAAACTCCAAAATTAAAAAATTAATAAATTAAAAATTGTTTAAAAATTTTAAATTAAAAATTAAAAATTAATGATTACTCCCATCATCGGTCTTGAGGTCCATCTGGAGCTAAAAACTAAATCCAAAATGTTTTGTGGCTGTGACGCTAACCACTTTCAGGTCGAGGCCAATACTCACACCTGCCCCGTCTGTCTGGGCTTACCTGGCGCTCTGCCGGTTCCCAACCAAACCGCCCTTGATTATTGCGCCACTATTGGTCTGGCTTTGGGCTGTACTGTCCAAAAACATAGCTTTTTTGAGCGCAAAAATTATTTCTATCCCGATTTGCCCAAGGGTTATCAAATTAGTCAGTATCAACAGCCCTTAACCATTAAGGGCAAATTTGGCAACGTTAGAATCAACCGGGTCCACATGGAAGAAGACACTGCCAAATCAGTCCACCAAAACGCTGCTACTCTAATTGATTTTAATCGTTCTGGCGTTCCTCTAGTCGAGATTGTCTCCGAACCAGATATCACCTCTGCCCAGCAGGCCAAACAGTATTTACTCGATTTACAGCGTCTAATTCGCTACTTAGGCGTATCTGATGCTGACATCGAGAAGGGGAGTATGCGCTGTGAACCAACTGTTAATGTCAAAATCGACGGTCGCCCCACCGCTTTAGTTGAAATCAAAAATATCGCTTCTTTATCCGCCGTCGAATCAGCCATTAATTACGAAATTGAGCGTCAGACCGAAGAACCCGATTTTTCTGGCTCCAAAACCACTCGAGGCTGGGATGCCGACCGCCAAATTACATTTTTGCAAAGAGAGAAAGAAGGCAGTAGCGATTATCGTTATTTCCCCGAGCCCGATATTCCACCTCTAGAGTTTTCCGACGACCATATCGCCAAATTAAAAACCGATTTGCCCGAATTACCCGAAGCCAAAATAAAAAGATATCTCGATCTGGGTCTATCCGATTATGACGCCAATCTTATCGCCGCCGACAATCTCTACTCTCAGGGTTTTGATCAATTTATCAAAAAACTACACCCAAAAGATATCAAACCCATTGCCAATCTTTACACTGGCGCTCTAAAGGAATACTTAAACCAATCTGACCAAGACCTAGATCTTAGTCGTCTCAACCCAGATTATGCTGTTACTATTGCACAAATGTTATCTAATGGCCAAATTTCTGCTACTACAGCCAAAATTATAATGGTCGACTCATATCAGACTCAAACTGACCCTCAAAAAATTGCCCAAGACAAAAACTTGATTCAAGTCAGTGATACTGGAAAAATTGAAGATATCGTCAAGAAAGTGCTCGAAGAGCATCCCAACGCCAAAGCCGACTATCAAAAAAACCCTAATTCTCTCGGTTTTTTGGTTGGTCAAGTTATGAAAGCTAGTGCCGGTTCCGCCAATCCCCAGCTCGCCCGTCAAATTTTGCTAAAACTACTTAAATAGCCGAGTATTTATATTGCAATTCTTCTTTGTTTTGCCAAACCAATTTATTAGACCTTGTCACTTATCCCTAGTTCATGGCGGTACTTGTCTACCTGTCTCTCCACTTCTTCTGCCAATTCCACCGCCATGTTCAATAAATCTTCCCCCCCAACCTCAGCAAAAACCCTTTTTTTCTTAGGTAGACTCATGTCAAAGCTCATCAGCATTCCCCAACGGCTACCTTTTTTTATCCGCACATCAGCTGTCTTCACCTCTTCATCAAAATTAGGCAGTTTCTTTTCTACACTAGACAACTTTTCATCCAAAAGCCTTCTTGTCTTATTGCTAACCTTAAAACCATCTCCGCTTATTATCAATCTCACCTAAACAAATTATCTAATATTTTTTTATTTTTCTCAACCCATTCAGTCAATAAGCTAAAATAGACTAGTGTCCGATAATTATAAAACCGAATATCAAAAGCTAAACCAGCAGCAAAGACAGGCTGTTGATGCCATTGAAGGGCCGGTTATGA
>CAZRXL010000059.1:811-4099 GCA_964604055.1 uncultured Gammaproteobacteria bacterium | reverse complement strand
TTCAATTTTGGCGCTGTTGGTATGAGCAAACAGGTTAAAGTGGCCGGCAGATTTAGCTTTTGAAAATTTGCTTAAAACATACAAAGATTGCTGGCTGTCGACTTCCAAAGAATAAATTTGGTCAAGAAATTGGTTGGTTAAAACTTCGATGCTTTTTAGGTCATGAATATCGGCCAAGGTATAAGGGAGATAATGTGAAAAATCAACGGAGGCCAGTAGGAGACAATTGGATTGGCAGGATTGGCTAATGGCATTGATTAGGGGTTCTAAGCGGTCTTGGAAAACTTGTTGGCCAATGAGGATGGGAAAAATCGAGGCTTGAGGGAAGGTCGTCTTGAGGTCAGAAATGAGATTAAAGATAGCATGGTCGTTTTTGACGAGGCCACTTCGAAGATTTAGATATGGTTTTAAACTTGACTCAAGATGGGAGGCAAAATTTAACTGACCGTCAATCAGAGACCAGTTTTGATTGCTGTAAGAGAGATCGTATTGATAGGGAGAAAAATGATCAGGGCCAATGATTATAATAGTATCGGTATGGAGACGATGACGGGCGATGTTGGTCAAATAAGATAGACGTAAATCTTGGACAATATTGTGATGGGGAACGACAAGGGCAAGAGGTTGAAAATAGGTTTTGGCAAACAGAAAAAAGAAAATGAAAAGAAAGCCAATGAAAAAGCCGAGAGAAAATTTTTTGAACACAATATATTGTAACCAAAAAGGGCGGCCACAAGGGCCGCCCCCACAAAAACTTATCTATTACATCATGCCACCCATGCCGCCCATACCGGCTGGCGGCATGCCAGCGTCTTTCTTTTCTTCTGGAATATCAGTGATCAAGACCTCGGTGGTCAAAATCATAGTACCAACAGAGACAGCGTTGGTTAAGGCTGATTTGGTGACTTTGACTGGGTCGAGAACACCAAATTTGATCATGGAACCCATGACACCAGTGGCGGCATTGTAACCATAATCAGTCTTGCCTTCGGCAACGGCTTTTTTGATCTCATTTAAAATGTAGCCGCCATCTTCGCCACAATTTTCGGCAAGACGGCGAACCGGTTGTTCGAGAGCGTATTTTAAGATATTGAGACCAACCTGCTCTTCGTCGTTGTCGACCTTGACAGAGTCAAGAGCGGAGGAAGCACGAATAAGGGCAACTCCACCACCGGGCAATATCCCCTCTTCGACAGCGGCTTTGGTAGCGCCAATGGCGTCTTTGACCCGCTCGAGTTTTTCTTTCATTTCGACTTCGGTAGCACCGCCAACTTCCAAGACAATAGCACCGCCAACTAATTTGGCAATCCGTTCTTGAATTTTTTCTTTGTCATAATCACTATCGGATCGGTCAAGTTGAGTTCGGAGCTGGGCAACCCGGGCGTTGATTTCGGCTTGGGAACCGGCGCCACCTAGGATGCGAGTGTTGTCTTTGTCGGCAACGACAGAATCAGCCCGACCGCAATAATCTTGAGGATCAATACTATCAAACTTGGCGCCAGTATCTTCGGAAATAACTTGGCCACCAGTTAAAACAGCGATATCCTCAAGCATGGCTTTTCGCCTATCACCAAAACCGGGGGCTTTGACAGCTAAAACGTTAAAGGTACCTCGAAGTTTGTTGACAACCAGAGTAGCTAAGGCTTCACCTTCGATATCGTCGGCAATAATAACAAAATTTTTGGTAATCTTGACCAGTTTTTCCAAAAAAGGCAAGATGTCCTGGATGGAGGAAATCTTTTTGTCGGTAATAACGATATAAGGACTATCAATACTGGCCTCCATAGTCTCAGTGTCGGTAGCAAAATAAGGCGACAAAAAGCCCTGGTCAAACTCCATACCGGAGGTTTCTTTGGTTTCGATGTCCAAGCCTTTGCCTTCCTCGGCAGTCAAAAGACCATCACGGCCAACTTTGACAACGGCTTCGGCAATTTTTTGACCGATGGCGGCATTGCCAGCGCTGATAGTGGCAACGTGTTCGATGGATTCTTTGTCGTTGATCTTGATAGTTTTTTTCATTTTATCAAGTTCCTTCAAGACAGCCTCGAGACCTTTTTCTAGACCACGACGGACCATCATCGGATTGCTGCCGGCGGCAACATTTTGAAAACCCTTGTTGCTGATGGCTTGAGCCAAGAGAGTAGCAGTGGTAGTGCCATCGCCAGCAACGTCATTGGTTTTGCTGGCGGCTTCTTTGACCAATTGGGCACCCATATTTTCAAATTTGTTGTCAAGATCAATTTCTTTGGCGACAGAAACTCCGTCATGAATAACGCTAGGGGCACCCCAAGATTTGTCGATGGCAACGTTTCTACCCTTGGGACCAAGAGTAGTGACAACAGCGTCACTTAAAAGATTAATGCCTTTTAAAAGGGATTTGCGGGCTTCTTCGCCGAAAATTAATTGTTTGGACATAGTTTTTTTATAAAGTTATAAAGTTTGTAAAGTGTAAAGTTAATTAATAGTGGCCATGATGTCTTCAAATTTGAGGATAAGATAGTCTTTGTCGCCATCTTTGTATTCTTTGCCACCCCACTCGCGATAAATAACGGTATCGCCAACTTGGCATGGGGCAGTAATTTTGGCACCATCATCATAGGTATCAGCGCCGACGGATAAGACAAG
Source organism: uncultured Gammaproteobacteria bacterium (assembly GCA_964604055.1). Lineage (GTDB taxonomy): Bacteria > Patescibacteriota > Microgenomatia > UBA12405 > UBA12405 > CAZRXL01. The sequence continues at coordinate 1,474 of CAZRXL010000059.1, read as the reverse complement.
CCCTTCTTGAGGTTTGTCTTCGTGACTATCGGGTAGAACAATGCCGGAAGCGGTGGTTTTTTCAACGGCTTTGGGCTCAACTAAAATGTAACCGGGGACAGGATGAATTTTGGTTTTAGTCATAAGAAAAATTTAATTTGTAACGATTGATTTCGGCCAAAGGCCGATTTACGTTTGACTTTATCAGTCAAATATAAAGACTGCTAATATTATAACGATAGAACTGCTAGGGTCAAGAGGGTAAACGCTGTTTTTTGATCAAAACCAGAGTGGCGATAAAGGAAAGCAAGAGCTCTAGTTTAAAAATTAAGGTTTGACGGTAAAGAGTGATGACTTGAAAAAGACCGAGAGAATAGAGTGATTCAGGTGGGGTTGGCATGGGAACTAAGGGCCAGAACCAGTTGATTGATTGATCGGGAACAATGGTAAGAAAATAATACAGATTGTCCAAAACAAGATGGCTGAGCATGGCCAAGGCCCCGAGCGCAAACACTTTTTTGGGAAATTCATTTTTTAGAAAGAGATAAAAAACAAGTAAATAGATTAGGCCAAAAAATGGGGTGTGGGTGGGTAGGTGATGGTGAAGAGCGCCAGAGAGACCGGAAATAACCAGGGCGGGGTAATCAAGATCAAATACGTTGCCGCAAAAGATAATAAACAACA
>CAZRXL010000059.1:0-800 GCA_964604055.1 uncultured Gammaproteobacteria bacterium | reverse complement strand
CTAGGGGCAGCATGAATGGATTAATTGATAAACATCTTTTTTATTTTATTTTTGGAATGATAAAAAGAGCGCTCGACTTGTTTTAAAATGAAATGATAATTTTGAAAGTAAACAGAGGCGATTTGTTGACCTTCATTAATGAATTCTTTGGTAGCAGATAAGGGGTCAGTTTTGTTGTATTTGGTGGGATGAACCATACCATTTAAAGAAACGTATTTGATGGTTTTACCTTGAGATTTGTAATAGAGATTAAGGTAAGTTTCTATACCAAATTTAACATGTTTAATGTCGTCTAGAATGGGGAGCAAATCGATTTTTCTGACCGCTCTTTGACCAGAAAAAGATTTGAAAGGGTTGAGCTGATAGTCGATAAGAGTTTCGGTAGGCTGACCCAAAACCATATCGGCTTGATTTTTTTGAATCGGATCAAGTAATTTTTTGAAGTGAACTGATTTGATGTTTGACAAATCGGCATCAAAAAAAAGAATAATGGGGTGTTTAGCTTTTTTGACACCATAAACCATGGCGACACTTTTGCCTTGGTTTTTTGAAAACTTATAATAATCAAATTTTATTTTTTTATTTAGTTTAGTTAAGACTTGATCGGTGGAATCGATCGAACCATCGTTGACGACAATGATTTGGGCGTTGGGGTTGAAACGACAGCAGGAGGAAACAACTTTAGCAACGGTTTTTTGTTCGTTATAAGCACAGATAATAATGCTGGCTTGGGGTGGTTTCAATTTTTTTGGAAGACTAAGTAATTGAGGCTCGAGCAAACAATAGGATAAATTTCTTCA
>CAZRXL010000058.1:0-4124 GCA_964604055.1 uncultured Gammaproteobacteria bacterium | reverse complement strand
ATAGACACGTTCGTAAAACTTGCCTGCGCAATTTTTTTACTATTATCAGAACAAGAACTATCACCTTCATATGCAGCTATATCACAAGGATACGACACTGCTGGATCAATTGTTGGACCCGTCGCCCTATTTCTAGTATCTTGATTCTCTTCTACCAACCTAGTCGCCACCGGTACCGCGATTGCCATAATCAACAATCCTATTATCAAAGGAATTTGAGCCAAACCAAATTTATTTTTCATAACTATACTGTAATCAGTAAAACACTTATTTTTTCTTCCGTCAACAGTCAACTTAAAATTTTTTACTTGACGTCCCTTCTAATAAAGCTGTGCCTGTCTCTCTTCAAGCGATTGCAACAAAGTTGTGGTATCAGCCGAATTCACTTTGCCATCGGCGTTCAAATCTGCCATCTTATTGCCATTTCTACTCGCCTCTATTTTTACAAAAGCAAAGTCTCTGCCATCGATTACACCATCTCGACCACCACCAACCCCTCCAGTCAAATCCCCTGCCAACAAAGGATAGGCGCTAAAGTCATAAATTTTATCCAACAACAACACATCTATATCTCCACCCTGCAAATTGTAAAACGAATTCTGTTTATCTTTTCCATACTTTGTCTGAATATGTTTTGGTCCGTTAATAAACACCGCCAAACTTTCATGATTAACAAATTCTTCCGACAATACCAACTTCGCTTGATAAGTTCTTAATTGCAAATTCCTTACCGATGATATCTGGCTTATCTTTTCCGGTACAACATTTTCAAACACTTGCTTCTTGCCCATCTTGTCCATCACTATCACCGATATTTTCCAATCATCAGCCGACTGATTATCTTTACTGACTCCAGCATAAGTAAATTTAAATTTAAGTTCTTTTGGGATTAGCAATGGAACAGCTGGCCGATACAACTCCAAACTCCCCCCTTCAACATGTATCTTTGACCAATATCCAAACTCATTCTTGTCCGACTCCAGCTCAAAATCTGCATTATAAACGTCCCCCATCTTAAGTTTCGGGATCTTTACCAAATTATCTTCATCAAAATAAACCCAATTACCCCGCTCTTGACCATCATAAGTTCTTATTTCCGTCACCTGCCAAGCACTTCCCTCTTTCTTAATATAAACATTCAACCTCATCTCGACAAATTTCTCCCTGTCCCGTTCCATCCACTCCCGTTCAAAGGTCGTATAATCGGGATCTCCCCCATTAAAAGGATCGGAATTCATTCTTCCCCTTGGAGTTTTGTCCAAAAAAACTCGCCCATTATCTGTCTCAATATAAAAATTATCTGCCCTAATACTAAAAAAATCATTTTTCCAATCAATAGCATTTTTGATCATCTGATGACAACCCTTAGCCAAAATCCGATCTAAGTCAGGTTCTTCCCGATCCCCTTGATAAACCTCAATACAATACTCCTTACCTGGAGTCAAATAAATTCTTTCATACTTCTGTTCCGGCAATAACGAACTAACCGAACCTGCCAAACCAGTAAAACCAGAACCCCCATCTCCTGTAAAATGCGAAGCCCAACCAATCGGAAACCTCCTTCGGCTTTCTCTTTCCACAAACATTATCCACGCCGGACCTATATTTTGACCACTACCATTAGAAAAACCATAATACAATTTCAAATTACCGTCTTCATCAATTTGATCTTTAAACTCAACTAAAATCCCCTCCTCTACCTTATAATCCAAGTCAAGCACACCATTGATCGAAATTAAATAGTTATCTCCCCCTTTCATCCCTGCCATGGAAGAAGCCACCGGGTCAATTGTAATTGTTCCATTTCCAACCGATATTGCTTTGAATCTTACCCGAGCAATCAAATGAGATTCATTTCCCCATTCCAAACCATCCCCATCCGCTGACAAAACCATCTTCAAACAATTACCTTCTTTTTCCAGCTTCGACAACTCAACAAAATCAGGCCCCAAAATCACGTTATTAAACAAATCAACCTCATTCCACAATCTTATCTGACTTCCAAAACATATCCTTGTTGTCGCCAAATTAACCTGCACCCCCGTCTCAACTGTTCCATTTATTTCCAGCTCAAATTCATCTCCCACTCTCAAATCAGCTCCACTAGCGCTTGTCAAACTCATAAAACCGCCAACAAAACTTGCCTCCGGTCGACCTTCTTGATTTCGCCCAACCAAATACAAAGCCGCCAAAAAACCAAACGACACAAAAACAGTTACCAAAAAATTACTTTTAAAAAACTTATACATTATACTTAATTAAGTTAAACACGGTCACATGTCAAGGTCAAGCCTGTCAAAACTAATCAAATTTTTTCTTTTATTATCCATCCTTCCACTACTTCTGGTTGCCATCAAAACTATTGTCGACCTTCGAAAAGGTGCCTCTTTCCAACCCGCCAATATCACCATCGACGCCCAACCCACCAAAAACAATATCAATTCCGCTTTTTGGCAAAATCTAGCCCAAGGCGGCGAAGAGACTGACAATATGATTTTGCCAGTTCTAGAGTCTGCCCGCGCCCTCTCCCCCAAAGTTATCCGAATCGATCACGTTTTTGACTATTATGGTGTTTACCTCTCTCCCGGCCAATACGATTTTTCCCGCCTTGATACCATTGTTAACTCCATTCTTTATACCGGTGCTACCCCCATGTTTTCCTTGAGTTATATTCCCGACAATATGGCCAAAGATACTTCCGGTCAACCCCAAAACTGGTCAGATTGGAATGATTTAATTACCGCCACTGCCCGCCACTACTCAGTTGACAAAAAAATCGACGGTGTTTTTTACGAGGTTTACAACGAACCTGATCTCTTTGGCGGTTGGCACTATGCCAAATCACCCAACTACACCACTCTTTTTATCAACACTTCGACAGCCATCAGTACTGGCGCTGGCACCAGCACCTACTTTATTGGCGGCCCGGCCACCACCGATCTTTACAGTAACTGGATCGAATCCCTTCTCAAAACCGCTCAAGCCAACAGTCTCAAACTCGACTTTCTCTCTTTCCACCACTATTCCCCCACTATCAATTCTTTTTTGACTCACGCCGCCACCATCAAAAATATCTTAAGCAAATACCCTCGCTTTCGCCATCTTTCTATCTTTATTACCGAATCCGGTCCCACCTCACAGCTTGATCCCATCTACACCAGCCCCATCTCAGCCTATCATCTTTTATCTCTGATCACTCAAACTTATACCTCTTTTGACAAAATTTTTACCTTCGAACTGGTCGACGGACCCAACCACAACGGCTGGGGTATCTTGCCTCACCCTAGCGCCACCAACCAATCTCCCCGACCCCGATATCAGGCCCTTCAGTTTCTAAATCAACTCTCCGGTCAGCAACTAACCGTTTCTGGCAATGGCTCATTCGTTTCCGCCCTAGCCAGTCGTCAAGCTGACACCATCCAGATTCTTTTAGTCAATTACGACCCTGCCGCCAACCACCACGAAACCACCCCTCTTATTATCAGAAACATTGACCCCGGCACTTATACTTTAACCACTACTGACTTTTCCGGCCAATCATACCAAAAAACCATTTCAACTACCTTTGCCTATCGTGATCAGGTTTACCTACCCCCCAATACCGCCCAAATTCTTGAATTTAAAAAATTATAAATTGTTTTTAAATTAAAAATTAAAAATTAAAAATTCTTCTTATATCCCCCAGTGTCACCAGCACCAACATTAGCATCAAAGCCGCCATTCCTATTCCATTACCCGCATTCTCAATTTTCTGCGACACTTTCCTTCTGGTCACCGCCTCCACTCCCAAAAACATCAATCGACCTCCATCCAAAGCCGGAAAAGGCAACATGTTTACCACCGCCAAATTCACCGCCACCACTCCAAAAAAATGAAATACCGCCAAAATGCCTTGATTAGCCTTAATACTACTAGTTGCCTCAAACATACCCAAAGGCCCTGACACATCTTTGGGCACCTGGCCCATTACCAAACCCTTGATCATATCCATCACCCCCGACAAAATTATCTTACCCCAAAAATAACCCTCTCTAAATCCGGCCGCCACTCCTTTATAAAACTGCCACCATGGTACCTTTACCATCTCCGTTGTCGATATCGCTACCCCCATCGCCCCCTCTCCC
>CAZRXL010000057.1:3980-4186 GCA_964604055.1 uncultured Gammaproteobacteria bacterium | reverse complement strand
TTTTTTTATCGTATTTTTTTGCCATCTTCGCCAAATCCACCACCAAATCCGCTCCCGATGCCACCTTATTTTTATACTCCCCCTTCAAAACCTCCACTCCAGTCTTAAAACCCCATCCCAACCTCCTTGTTTTACCCTGACATCTGACATCTGAGATCTGAGATCTTCTCTTTAACTCACGTGCCCATATCAAACCAATCCCATCA
>CAZRXL010000057.1:0-3939 GCA_964604055.1 uncultured Gammaproteobacteria bacterium | reverse complement strand
TGTAACAATCTCTTAAACTGTCGATCCTTTTCCGCCGCCATCACAAACTCCGGATTTACTGTTGCCACCCAATATTTTTTTCTCCCCTCTCTCAACTTGCTTTCTAGCTCTTTTAGCACTCGGCACCTGTCTCCGCCAAAAAGAGGAATATCAAACATTTTCCAATAACTTAGGGTATAAACATCACTAGACCTTACCAATTTTTTGACCTTTTTTGACCTCTGAACCTGTTTTTTCGTCTTTTTTTTGGTCATTGGTTAATTTTAGCATTTTTCTTGCCCAAATTTTGGGGCAAAAATATCTCAAAAATTATCCTATAACCAATAATATTAAAGTGACAAGTTCAACTGTATCACTTCCTCATACCCTAAAATTTTATAAGATAAATTATTAAAAAATCAATTTTCCTTAATTTTTACCATTTAGAACAATTATTTTACTCATAAAATTAAACCTAAACCAACCAATATTGGCTTTTTTTCTCTAAAATAAAAATTTCTATAAAATCTCACTTATAATGCCAAAAATAATTTTAAAAATATCAACAAAAATTTCATCATTTAAAATTTTATAGGTTTAAAACTAAAACTATATCACTTGATCGCCCGCCGATAGACTTCCAAATTTTCTATCGCCATCCCTGTCCCCTTAATCACACACAATTGCGGTTCCAAAGCCACATGAGCCGACACCCCGATTTCTCTGGTTACCAAGGTGTTAAAATTCTTCAACTGCACCGTCCCTCCGCTAAGGACTATTCCTCGATCAACAATATCCGCCACCAACTCCGGTGGCGTTATTTCCAAGGTACTTCTAATCGCCATTATAATCATCTCCAACATCGGTTTAATCGCTTCATAAACCATCTCATTATCCATCATCATATTTTTTGGCAAACCATAAACCGTATCCCGACCATTAATTTCAATTGATTCAACCTTTTTAGGCTTAATTGCCGATCCTAATTTTATCTTAACCACTTCCGCTGTCTGTTCCCCCACCATCAAATTAAAATTCTTTTTCAAAAAATCCACAATCGCCATATCCAGTCTATTGCCGCCTACTTTAACACTTTTGTGAGTCACCACCCCTCCCAAAGCTATCACCGCCGCTTCCGCCGCCCCGCCGCCAACATCAACAATCATATTTCCAAATGATTCAGATACTGGTATTTTAGCTCCAATTGCCGCCGCCAATGGTTCATCAATCAAAAAATACTTCAACATTGCCTCTGTCACTTCATAATCAGCAATCACCCCTTCCTCCAACGGTCGGATAACCTCAATATACTCTGGCGTTTTCCCCAACATTTTTTTAGCTTCATTACCCACCGCCAACACCTTTCTATCTTCAATTCCTACCGCCACAATTGTTGGCTCATTTAAGACCACCCCTTTACCTGCTTCCCACACCAAGCTATTGGCTGTTCCTAAATCAATCGCCAGCTTCTTAAAAAACTTCATATTTAATTTTAACGGTTTTATTCACAATTCATATATCCTAAATACTCACCCTAACTCCACCTAAGTAAGTTATAATAACTCATATGAAAACCACCCCCAATCGACTCAGTTTGATTTTAATCACTTCTGTCAGCTTGTTTATCATTCTAGCCACTTATTTTATTTCTTTATTGGCTCGAGGTTACCGTTTTTCTCTCAAAGACGGCTTTAGTCTAGAACCCACCGGTATGATTTCCGCTGTCTCTCGACCCAAAGGCGCCTCTGTTTATCTTGATGACAAACTCATCACTGCCACCGATGACACTATCAATCTTTCCCCCGGTGTCTATCAACTTAAAATTACCAAAGATGGCTTTCTGCCTTGGCAAAAAACTGTTACCATCAAACCCGAAACTGTCTATCAAGCTGATATTCAACTTTTCAGCACCGTTCCCAACCTCAAACCAGTTACTCTTACCGGCGCTCTTAACCCGGCTGTCAACATCGACAATACCAAAATTGTCTATGCTGTTGCCTCCGCTTCCGCTGCCAAAGACAATGGTCTTTATATTATTGAATCTACTGGTCTGCCTTTATCCCTTATCCGTAGTGACTCTCGTCAACTCGCTACCAATACTTCAACCATCGATTGGTCTGAATTTAACTTCACTTTCTCCCCAAACTCTCGCCAAATTTTAGCCACTAATCCCACCAAAAAAATAAATTATCTTCTCTCTCTTGACACCCCGATTGCTTCTCAAATTTTAACCAACGTTACCGACAATCTTAAAACTATTCATCTCGACTGGCAAACCCAAACTGAAACCATCCTTACCAGCCAGCTTCAATCTCTTCCCAAAGCCATTCAAACTCTAATTGCCACTGATTCCGCCCAAAACCTTCAATTCTCTAGTGACAATCACAAAATTCTCTATCTAGCCAAAACTGATGCTGATTTAGAAACCAATTTAATTACTCCTCCCCCTGCCCGCAGCACTCAAACCGAACATCGCCACCTTCAAGCTAATCACTACTATGTCTACGACCTCAAAGACGACACTAACTTTCTTATCGGTTCCAAAGACGAAATCCTTCACCCTTCATGGATTCCCAACACCAACAATCTTACCTTTGTTAATCAAGACAATCTCAAAGTTATTGATTATGATGGCACTAACCGTCAAATTATCTTTGCTTCCAACTTTAATCATCGCCTAGTCGTCCCCTGGAGCAGCGACAAAATTATCACTCTCACTACTCCCTACCCTGGAGCTCCCGAAAATCTCTATTCTATTTTCATCAAATAACTCTACTCAGCATTTGGTAATATTATCTCTTCCGCTTCTGTATATACTTCAACCATCGGCTCTTCTTCAAAAAAATATTCCTCTCCCAACACCTTCACTTGATCCTGACTCTCCCGAAACGCCTCACTTATCCTCATCGGCACCAACACTGACAACGCCACCACAAAACAAATAATCAACGTTCTAATATTTCGATCATTATCACTCATATGATTAAGTATAACCACCCCTATTTTTCTGTCAACTCATCAATTTTAACTATTTTAATTTTAGGTTATCTTCAGTTGAGGATATTTCTTTCTTAACAATTCTTTTTCAATAGTGGGAATTTTGGATAAATCAATATGAACACCAACACTTTCTGGTAAAACCAATTTTTTAGCTGAAATAAGACCAGACAAGTCAACAAAACGATCAATGTTTTTCGGTAAAACCAGATCTTTAGCTGAAGTCAGTTTAGATAAATTAAGACCACCACCAACACTTTCTGGCAAATTTAAACCCTTGGTTGAAGTAAGACTAGATAAATCAACATAACCACCAACATTTTTTGGTAAAACCAAACCCTTAGCTGAGGTAAGTTTTGATAAGTAAAGATGACCCCCAACATTTTTTGGTAAAACCAAACCCTTAGCTGAGGTAAGTTTAGACAAAAAAAGACCTCCATCAACATTTTTTGGTAAAACCAAACCTTCAGCTGAGATGAGATCACACAAATTAAGACTACCAACAATATTTTCTGGTAACACCAGATTCTCCGACGAATAAAAATCAGATAAATCAAGATCACCATAATGAAATTTAAACCCACCTTTCAAAGCTTCTTGTTTGGTAATACTAATCTGATCAGGACGACAATCAAAAATCAAACCCAAATCTCGTTTCATATCCCTTGTTTCAATAATACTTTTGATTCTGGGATCTTTTGTAAAACCAAAACCTTCAATTGGTGAATCTATTTCATAAAGAAATTTTAAATCTTCTATACTCAAATCTTGATTATCAGCCAGTTTGTGTTCAATTAAAGTCAGATATCTCATATCTTGATCTTTTTTGTCATACTTATCTCCACCAAGAAGTTGGGAATATTTTTCTTTGGCAATATCAACCAAATTGGCTTCTAGATGCTGATTTTCACCGATACCTCTAACTTCAGCCACCTGACCATTTTCCATTCTAATCGCCACTCG
>CAZRXL010000056.1:3951-4230 GCA_964604055.1 uncultured Gammaproteobacteria bacterium | reverse complement strand
TTGCCAAAAGCACCACCAGTGTTCTCGTCGTACAATGTTTCGGCCATAAATTTGGTGATACGAGAAAAACGGGAGTCAGTTAAAGAAAACTCACCGATTTTGTCAGCGTTTTTGGTTTTGACCATCTGACCTAAAACTGCCTGACCTTGGCTAGCCTTGGCGACGACTACCCTACCCTGCTTGAATTCTAAAAAAACATCTTTTATTAAATGGCCGTAACGGTATAAAGGTTGATTGAAATAGACATGGCCCTCGGTGCCGCGCCAGTCAGGACTGGTA
>CAZRXL010000056.1:0-3811 GCA_964604055.1 uncultured Gammaproteobacteria bacterium | reverse complement strand
TTGGCCGAGACGGATTGCCACTTTTTGATGGGATCGGTTTGGTCCAAAAAACAGGCCCGGATAACTTGTTGCCAGCAGGATTTGAGAGTCAAACCGGCTTCGGCGGCCATAGCAGGGGTAGGATAAAGACCAAGGGTCCAGGTAAACTTACCCAGGTTTTCTTTTTTATTTCTCCAGTCAAGATAGGGCTTGAAGGCCTGGTTTTGGGTCATGATTTTTTTGGGATCAACCCCTTCTAATTCGTGTTTGTCAGTTTCGGCAATAATGGTCAAAAAGTGGTCAGCCTGTTCGATTTTGCCCTTAAGATAGGTGGCAGGAAAAAAGGAGATTTGGTTGTCGTCGGCTAGGTCAAAGAATGTTCTCTGGAGCTGGTCGGGAAGGTATTGGATAATGGGATAGGCGCCAGATTTTAAAGTGATTTGATAGAGATGGAATAGTAAGGGCTTGGCTGATTCGGGCACCTGCAAAAAGACAACTTCGCCTTTTTTGATGCCGGATCCGCCATTTAGGGCGTAATTTAATAAAACCTTGGCGTAGTTTTTAAGGATTGATTGTTCTGGCTGGTACATAACTTATTCTACGCTCGAGTCGATCAAGACAGCTTGGAGTGTGGATGTGATAAACACCATAATCATTATATTTATTTTTGAATCTTTGGGCTAAATTTCTGTCTTTATCGCTATCGCCGATAAATATAGTGGTTGTTATACGACCTGGAAGCGATTGGCGAATGTCACCGGTCGATCTTTCGCTTCTTTTGTAAGAAATGATTGGGAACAAAAGGCCGCCGCCCAAAATGGGAATGTTTAAATGCTCGAGGCTGATAGGGAACCTAGCTGGACCGCCCTTGTATAAACTACGGCTAATCTGATGACCTTTGCCTGGGCGATAGAAATTGTCAGTACAGCCTAAAAGAAAGGTGCCTTTCCCTTGTAAATGAATAAGAGTATTAATACTAGCATCAGAAATGCCACCTAAACGACAGGTGGCAAATGGTTCGCGGAGACAACAATCAATATCAAAAATAACGGCAGTAGCAGGGAGTGCAAAACCTTTTTGCGTTAGAAAACTGGGCAAAAATTGAAAACTATCGAGATTTTGAACTGGAAGCGTTTCTGCTGTGTTTGGTATGTGCAATTATATCTTAAATTATGGTCTATAATAAAATCAGAGACGATGAACATGAGATTGATTTCGGGAAGCTGCCACCCGGATTTTGCCGATAAAATTTCTGAAAATTTGGGAGTAAATTTGACGCCGGTTGATATCCATAAGTTTGCCAACGGAGAAATTTATATCCGAATCATGGAGAAAGTGAGAGGAGAAGATGTCTATCTGATCCAGTCAGTCGGAGCACCAGTCAATGAAAGCTTGATGGAAACACTGATAATGATTGATGCCCTAAAAAGGGCATCAGCGGGGAGAATTAATCTAATCTGCCCATTTTTGGCCTATACCCGCCAAGATCGAAAGGTAAAATCAAGAGAGCCGATTTCGGCCAAACTGGTAGCAAATATGTTAACGGTAGCAGGAGTAGACAGATTGGTGACGGTAGATTTACACGCGGAACAAATTCAGGGTTTCTTTGATATACCGGTGGATCACTTCGTCGGCTATCCCCTATTTGCCAAATATTTAAAGCAGAAAAAATATAAAAACTTAACGATTGTAGCTCCAGACATAGGCGGAGTAAAGCGGGCCAATAATTGATAAAATCAGAAAAGCGCATAACCAGGCGGAAATAGCTTGCGTGGTAGGAGAGGTTAAGTGGAAAACGGCGGTAATTGTTGATGATTCGATTGATACTGGCGGATCGATAGTGGCGGCAGTAGAAGAAATCAAAAAAATGGGGGCGGAAAAAATTATTGTAGCGGCGACTCACCCGATTTTGTCGGGCGATGCGGTCAGTCGACTTAACAAATGTGCGGCCGATGAAGTCTTATTGACCGATACTTTACCAGTGAAGGTAAGAAAGAATAATAAAAAAATTAAGATTATTTCAATTGCACCATTGATGGCCAAAGTAATTCGGCGAATTCACGAAAACGAGTCATTAGGAGAGTTGTTTACTTGGGAAGACAAACAGGTAGTACTTTAAGTTTGGATACATTCCTTTAAGACTTGGCCCGTACTCGCGACCATGTTTTTGGTAAAGGCGATTTTTTCTTCATCGGTCAGATTGCGATAATTTCTTTCATATAGACCTAATAAATTAGACAGATGGTTTTCAAGTAAGGATTGATTTAAATCGAAATTGAGGATCATTGTCCCGGTTAGAAACTGAGTTATAACGGTACCTTTTAGGCGATTTATTTCCTTGTAGACCTTTTGTTCCTCCTGGCTTAATTCCAAATAAAGCCAAATATTTCTTTTGGAATCAGGTTCGTTTTTTGCTTCTTGTGAATAACCCGGAACTTTTTGAAGTTGTTCTGAAGAGTAATGACTTGGATCTACTTTTGAAATATCGACTGTTATCGCTGGTAATTGAGCATATTCATATACCCTATCCAAGACTCTTTTGGAGGCATTGTCGGAGTCTTGATATTTTTGACCTAAAATCTGAAGTAATTTTTCTTTTGGAGGCAATTGATTTGACTGGTCAATTGTGTGGACAACTGCGCCTTTCTTGATAATTGAATCTATGATCGGTTGATTTGCAAGATCTGGTACGACTAAAGTTGGAGCTTCAACAGTTTGGTCTAACATCAGGATCGAATTAAAGAAATTAACTCGTCGCGTTTTTGGGTCATAATTTCGGGGGTTTTGGCTTCGAGATTGAGACGCAAGAGAGGCTCGGTGCCACTTTTTCGGACATTGAACCAGAAATCAGGATAGGTGATGGTAATGCCATCCATTTCATTTAACTGCCCGTCGGCATAGGCTTGTTTGATCTGTTCAATTTTGGCATCTTTATCCTCAACTTCGGAATTGATTTCGCCGCTTTGAAAGTAGATTTCGTAAGGCTTAGTCAGTTGAGAGACAGGTTGGTTTTGGGTGGAAACATAATGGAGAAATTTCCAAATTAAAACGGCAGGTGATTCGAAATAACCATAATTAAACCTAAAGTAATAATGGCCCGATGATTCACCTCCATAAGGTGCGTTTTCCCGAATCATTTGTGCTTTGACAAGAGTATGGCCGACAGGGGTTACGGAGGGTTTACCACCGGCTTGTTCAATCATGTCTCTGGTAATCCGACCGGGGCGGATATCGTAACAGATGGTGGCGCCAGGGTAATCCTTTAGAACCAACTGGGCGATAATACCGCGTAAAATGTGTTGAGGAACAACTTGACCAAGTTCGTTGACAAAAACGACTCTGTCGCCATCGCCATCGGACATAATGCCAAGATCGGCTCTGTGGTCGAGAACGGCTTGTTTGAGTTGAGATAAATTGTCCTCTTGGAGGGTGTCGGCAAGATGATTAGGAAAAGTGCCGTCAAGATCCCAATTGAGTTTGATTAGTTGACAGGGGGTTTTTTGAAAAATGGCTTGAGCATCGAGACTGCCCATGGCGTTGCTGGCATCGTAAACGACTTTTAGGGGTTTGATGGCAGAAAAATCAACTGGCCATTGTTGACTTTGATCAGTGACTAATTGATCAAGGAGGTCAGATTTGGTTGACAATTGGCCTTTTTTACCAGGATCGGAAAAATGACCGGAAAGGGCGATTTGCTTGATGGCTTCAAGACCGTCTTTGTCGACAGGAATGGCCCGGGCTAAAACCGGTTTAAAACCGTTGTATTCTTTGGGGTTGTGAGAAGCGGTGATTTGGATACCGCCGGCATATTCGTTACTGGCAACGGCAAAAT
>CAZRXL010000055.1:3996-4319 GCA_964604055.1 uncultured Gammaproteobacteria bacterium | reverse complement strand
AATATCAAGACCAGTGGTGGCGACCCAATTGGTTCCCAGCACCGAGCCAGAATTATCAAAAACAAAGTCGCTCCTCCCTTCAAGACCGCCGAGTTTGAAATATTAAATAGCGAAGGTATTTCAATTTACAGTGGTATTTTGGATCTAGCTCTAAAATATGGATTGATTACCAAGTCCGGCGCCTTTATAAAAATTGATGGTCAAAATATTCAAGGCAATCAGTCTGCCAAAAAATACCTCAAAGACAACCCCAAAGTTACCGCCAAGCTGAAGGATGAAATCATTAAACAAGCCAGAGCAGAACAGTAAACTCTATAACTATG
>CAZRXL010000055.1:1581-3986 GCA_964604055.1 uncultured Gammaproteobacteria bacterium | reverse complement strand
TTTCAGTTGGCCATCTCTCCAAAATCAGAAGCATCTTTAATTCAGAAATTAAAGATCAAACGTCGCCAGCTAAATTCCACTTCTTCTATCAATTCGATTATCGCTAAACTCAAAAAATTAGGTTTTCTAGACGACCGACTTTTTATTGACTATTTTATTCGTCGCCACTCACTTTGGTCCAATCGTCGTCTGGCTTATGAATTAAAAAGGCAAAAAATCAATTTCACTCCAGAGTTTGACCAAGACTTAGTCAAAATAAAAAAAATAATCCTCAAAAAAAAATTTACCAACTCAAAACGGGCATTTTTCTATTTCGCAAGAAACGGTTTTCTCCTATCTGATGTCAAAATTGCGTTTGACGAATTGGCAAAAAAAGTATAAAATCAACCAATTAAGATTATTTTTTATTAATTTTTAATTGTTACTTTTTACCGTTTAATCTAGTGTTTTTATCCAATTTTCTGCAATTTATGTTTCAAAAAAGTTTGTCGATGACTAGGCCGGGTAAAAGTAATTACTAAAAGGAGTTTTTTATGCTCAATTCATTTTTGTCAAAAGTTATTACTGTCTTTGGTGCCCCTCAAAAAAAACCAGCCAAAACTATCAAATCAGCCAAAAACAGGGTTGTCTTTACCCCCAAAAGTAAATCTAAAATTGAAACCGTTTCTGTCAAGCCAGCCTCCGTTTCTCAGCCAGATCAACAACAGGCCAAAATAGTTATCCAAAATGCCCAAAGAATCGAAGCCAAAGCCAAGGCCATGGAGACAGAGATATTAAGACGCCTCTCTTCTCTAAACGAAAAAGAAAAATATCTTATCCAAAAAGAACAAAAAATCGACCAAGATTCTAATCAAGTCAAAATCAAACTCGATTCCTTAGACACTCTCTACAAAAAACAACTCGATAAGCTCGAAGAAATTGCCGATCTAACTCGTGATTCCGCCAAGCAATTGCTTTTATCCAGCGTCGAAAAAAAGATGGCCAGCTGGATTGCCAAAAAAATTCAAGAATCAAAAGACGAGCTTTTACAAAAACAAGACGAGCTAGGTAAAGAGATTCTCATTGACAGTATCAGACATGGCATCACTGATTATGTCGCCGAATACACCGTCTCTACTATCACTTTGCCCGATGACACCGTCAAAGGAAAAATTATTGGTCGGGAAGGCCGAAATATCCGGGCTTTCGAAAAAGCCACCGGTGTCGAGCTGGAATTAGACGAAACCAATGATATCCGAATCTCTTCTTTCGACTCCACTCGACGCGAAATCGCCAAAATTTCTTTAGAAAAACTTATCAAAGACGGCCGTATTCAGCCGGTCAAAATTGAGCGTTTAGTCGAACAGACCAAACAAGACATGGATAAAATTTTAATTACTGAGGGCAAAAAAATCTGCCAAGAAGTCGGTATCTACCAGCTACCTCTAGAGCTGATCAAGCAAGTCGGAAAATACAAATTCCGCTATTCTTATGGCCAGAATTTAGCCAAGCATACCATTGAAGTCACCAAAATTGCTGTCGCTTTGGCCAACGAACTTAAAGCCAATGTTCAAGTTGTTCGTCTGGCTGGCCTGCTCCATGATATTGGCAAAGTTGTCACCGATCAAGAGGGGACTCATATTGATCTGGGTATCGACCTTCTTCGCCAATACCGCATCCCAGAGGCTGTCATTGTCTGTGTTTCAGAACACCATCTTGACCACTTTTCCACCCCCGAGTCCGCTATTGTCTATATGGGCGACGCCGCTTCTGGTACTCGTCCTGGTGCCAGATACGAGGTTCACGAGGAATATTTGAAGCGAATGAAAAACATCGAAGAAATTGCTATTGGCTTTCCTGGTGTCACCAGTGTTGCCGCCTATCAAGCTGGTCGAGAAGTCATGGTTATGGTCGACCCAGGCAAGGTTAGTGACGATGAAGCCCAAGTTCTTGCCCAGAAGATATCAGAAAAGCTGGAAGAAGAGGCCAAATGGGCCGGTCAAATAAAGGTCACTATCTTCCGCGAATTCAAGACTAGTAGCACCGTCGTCGGCAGCAAAATCAGTAAAAATGCGGGAAATAACGACCAATAATCCTTGCAATTTAATTGCTTTCCGTTAAAATTAGGTCAATTATAAGTTAAGACAAAATACATGACCAAAAAAGATCTAATCGAAGTTGTATCAGAAAAAGCCCGTCTCAGCAAAAAAGCCAGCAAACAGGCTGTTGAGACTTTTTTATCAGAAATCATGAAAGCTTTAGCCGGCGGTGAAGTCGTCAAGCTTTCCGGTTTTGGGACATTCAAAACCAAAATGTTTAAAGGTAAAACCATTACCGCCATTGGTAGCAAAACCAGCAAGAAAATTGCACCTCGCCGCATGCCCCGATACGTCCCCGGTACCAAGATCAAGAAAATGGTCCAATAG
>CAZRXL010000055.1:0-1571 GCA_964604055.1 uncultured Gammaproteobacteria bacterium | reverse complement strand
TTGTGATTCAAATCCCTCTCCGAAGAAACAGCGGAGGGGGATTTTTGTTTTCTTAGCAAAATAATCGTAATTCCAATCTGCTTACTTTTTTTAACAGTTAGGGAATAGCGTTTCTCTGTCCCAAATTATCCAACTCTAAGCTTTAATAGTGCATTTATACCATAAAAAATGAGAATTTTAAAATTGTCCTGGTCTCACTATTTGTATATACTAACAACAGACACAAAATATGAGCGGCGCAGGAATTTCAACAGAACAAGGGGTAACCACAGAGCAACACTTTACCCCTATAATTGCTACCAAGCTTTCTTCTCAAGAGCCTGTTTTTCCTCCACATAGGTCAGTAGATCTGGAGGCTCTTTATCAAGGGGAGGTATCTCGTCGCAAAATCAAAAAGGGCTTACCTGGCCAAAAAGCATGGGAAGAATTAAAAAAAATTGCTGCAAGCAGAGAAAACCCTGAATATTATCAGGAAGAACAGCAATCCAGACCCCGATCGATTACAGATAAAGTTCATCGCCAGACCCTCCTTATACAAGCCCGCCTTGAGGGCATAAAAGATTTAGACAGATTTCAAGAGCTTGCAGATTACTTCGAATCAACAGTATACGATAGAGAGACTAGAACCATCGCCTTATCGAAAGGGCTTTCAGATGAGCAGAAAAATAAAGTCATAGAAAATTGGAGAGCAAAAGGCTGGAGTGGAAGAACCGATGATATTTGGGAATCCCCAAACCAAAAATATGACAGTTTACATTTAACCCGAACCGTTCCTTTTCGCTTTGGTCGAGAGCATGTTAAATTAATCAAAAATATTGTATCTACTGACGATAATCCACTTGAATTGATCAAAAGCATGAAACAGATAGGCTTCGCGTTTCATCCATATACATTAGAGTCACCTGATAGGATGAAAAAGCTAGGTGAATTCTTGACCGCCCCACACGTCAAAGAAGTTCTAAAACTAGCCAAAGAAATTTCTTGTTGGGATAGTACTTGGTTTGTAAACGATGGAGACTATTTCGATAGACCAATCGAAGTCGGTAATATTGAATTTTTAACTCAAATCGCCCGAAGCTCTGATCCAGGTGCAATCTTCCCTCTGGAATTAGTTCAAAAAATAAATATATTATCCACAATATTTAATATGAAAGTAGGAGCTGCGGACATTAATACATTACAAACAATCATCGCCAACCCAGATTATTTAGATTTTACTGCTTACTTGAGCAGATTTATTATTTCAAAGTCTTCATATTTTTTACAAACTGCGACATCTGTTTTTGAAAATATTGTAACTCTAGACCAAGCCGGCTTACTCAAACCAATCGTGCAACTATATCGCTCCGGTGTTTCTTTTGATAATGAACTAGATTTTTATCACCCAAATAGACCTTCCCTAAAAAAATTATTTGATAGTTTTGAGGCCAAATATCAACCACAGGAAGTCCGGCAGGAGGTGGTGCAACACTTGCAAGATACACTAGCTCAAGTCGAGATTCAATCGCTTTTAACCGATGAACCAAGACGTGAATTTGTCGGCTTATTGGCGGAGTTAAGAGGCTGCCCCA
>CAZRXL010000054.1:0-4373 GCA_964604055.1 uncultured Gammaproteobacteria bacterium | reverse complement strand
TTTTGCCCTCCTCATCCACCAAGCTGCTATAAACTTTCTTACCTTTAGTTTTAATAATTTTCGGATTGATAAATACAGTCACCGCCCCCGATTTATCCCTTAGCCCAAAAAATCTCTTTATCACTCCAATTTGATTACTAGCCAATCCCGCCCCATTGTCACTTTTCATCAATATTTTCCTTAAATCATTAATCTCTTTTTTTGTTGACTCATCCATTGTCACCACCTCCCCCGACTTCTGTCTCAAAACCGGATCTGGCCATGTCACAATTTTCTTCATGCCCTATTTTACTAAAAAACGCATCATAATTTATAATTCACTATGCTTAATCTAGTTTTCTTCGGCGCTTCTCCTTATTCTAACCTTGTCTTAAACGCTATAGCCAAAGACCCAGATTTCAACCTCACCGCCGTTGTTACCAAACCCGACAAACCCTTCGGTCGAAAACAAATTTTAACCGCCAATCCCGTCGCCCAACTAGCTCAAAAATTAAAACTAAATACTATCAAAACCGAAATTTTTGACACCGATTTTATTGCCAAATTCAAATCTCTGAAACCCGATCTCGCCCTAGTTTTAGGCTATGGCCCGCCTTTTTTCACCAAAGAAATGATTGATATTCCAAAATATAAAATCGTCAACATTCACCCCTCCCCTCTGCCCCGCTATCGTGGCGCTACCCCCGGTCCTTGGCAAATCATCAACGGTGAAAGCACCTCCGCCCTCTCTTTCTTCGTCATAGACGAATTACCCGACCATGGCCCTCTTATTACTCAAATCCCTTTTAATATCAATCAAAACGAAACCGCCGATACTTTCTATCAAAAAGCCTTCAGCCTCGCCGCGGCCAATACCTCAAAAGTTCTCAAAAAATATATCACTCAACCACAAAAGCTAACAGCCCAAGACCACAGTCAAAAGAGCTACTACCCCAAAATCACCAAAGATCAAGCCCAAATCAACTGGTCCTGGTCGGCTGATAAAATCGACCGTTTTATCCAAGCTCTTATACCCTGGCCCATTGCTTGGACCTATGTTTTAGACTCCAGCAATAAAAAACTAAAAATGAAGATGTATCCCAATGGTTTTGTCCAAATTGAAGGCAAAAACAAAACCAACTGGTCCCAAATCAAAGACTACTATCAAATCGTTAAAAATTGCTGATCTTTAGCTTCAATTTAATACTTTATTGGCTATTATTCCCTTATATTTTCAATTGATTTTACCTAAAGCTTGGTGCAATTATTAACCAAAGGAGGAAAAAATATGCCAGTCAAAAAAAGAAAAACAGTTAAAAGAAAAGTGGTCAGAAAAACAGTCAAGAGAAAACCAGCCAAGAGAAAAGTGGTCCGACGCAAAACTGCCGCCAAAAAAAGAAGATAATTAAATCTTTTCTTTCTCCCCTTTTGCCTCGGTAGAAGGGGGTTTTTTTTGGTCCCGATAACCCTTCCTTAATCTTTTAATACATCTAGCACAGATCTTACCTGACACCGACTCATCTCCCAATTTCACTGTTACTTTTTGAATATTGGGCTTAAACTGCCTTGAGGTCCTGTTTTGAGCATGCGACCTATTTCTACCAATTATAGTTTTTCGACCACAAATACTACAACTACTCATGGGGTATACTATATCACATGCTCAGCATTTTTTCCCTAGTCAGCCTGATTATAGCCATCACCGTCCACGAATTTTGCCACGCTTTTAGTGCTGATCAACTTGGCGATCCCACCCCTCGCGCTTCCGGCCGCCTTACCCTAAACCCCCTCGCCCACCTAGATCCCCTAGGTAGTCTAATGCTAATTTTGGCTGGTTTCGGCTGGGGCAAACCTGTCCCCGTTGACGCTCACAATTTCCAAAATCCCCGAAAAGACGAGCTTATAGTTTCTTTTTCCGGCCCCGCCAGCAACCTAGTTTTGGCCGTTCTGACCGCCCTTTTAAGTCGCACCATCGGCTTATCCTCCTTTTTATTAACTTTTATTACCATCAATATTGCCATCGCTATTTTTAATTTATTACCCATCCCACCACTTGATGGCAGTCACATTCTTCTCAATCTCTTACCCGCCAACAGTTCTTTTGCCTGGCAACAAGCCTTAAGCTCGTATGGCCCCCTGCTTCTCATTCTCCTCTTCATTCTACCCGTCCCCGGCGGCAACCTTCTATCTCAAATCATCTCCCCTGTCATTAATCTTATTCTCAATCTTCTACTTTAAATTTTCGTTCAAAGTTTCCACCAACACCTTTATTTCTTCTTCATCCATCCCGTGGGCCATCGCTCCTTCTTCCAGAGTCTCCATTCCAGCCAGGCAACAACCCACACAACCAAAACCACTCTCAATCAAAGTTTCAGCCAATTCCGGATGCTTTCCCAAAATTTGGCCAATCATCATTTTTTTTGTTATTTTCTTACTTTTCACTTTAAAAACTTTAAAAACTTTTAACTTTACAAACTCTCTAACTTTATACTTTTCAACTGTTTCATTATACCCTTCTCCAAACCCACCCACAGCGCCTTAATTTTACAGCCGCCTTCCCGAGGACAACTACAATCAGGGTTTAGACAATCAACCAATCTTTTGTCCTCCCCTAGTGCCACCACCACCTCATACAAACTTTTTTGTTGCCAACCTCTGACCAAACCATAACCACCCCCCTTACCTTCCTTACTGATCAATACCCCTCCACCAGCCAAATCAGATGCCAATCTAGCGCTAAATCTAGCTGGCAAATTTAGACTATTAGCAATCGTAGTCACCGACACCAATTCGCCCTGTCTTAACGACAAAAATCTTATCAGTGCCAGGCTGTATTCAACGTTTTTTGATACTTTAAACATGCTATAATTATATATCCTGCGACAGGTCAAGAAGGTGCTTTTTCTAACTAACCTTCTAGTAACGGAAGACATATATTCCAAAACCGTGGTTTTGGAATGAGTTTTCCACCTTTTCCATTCGTGGAAAAGCCACTATTGACCTCTAGCAGGATATTATTTTTTTGTAAATTAATTCCAGACTTTTTTTATTTTTTAAAGCCTCTTTTTGGATATTTTTTTTATATTTATTCTCATATTTCCTCGGATTTTTGACATAAGCTAGCAAAAATTTACCCGCCTGGCCCGCTTTTTCTTTCACCCAACCCAATTTTTTTTCTTCAATCAGCTCAATATTGCCATCTTCCTGTCCCCCAATATGAGTAATTGCCACAAACGGTCTGCCCACTGCCATCACTTCAAACAAGAAATTAGGCCCCGCCTTGCCAAACACAATATCACTGGCCGTCAACACCCCCGCCATGTCCTCCACCCAACCCATATTTTTTATCTCAATTTCAGCTCCATTTTTCAGCGCTATTACTAATTTTTTATAGCTCTCCACCAGTTTATAAGCTAGTTTATCTGTCCCAGTATTAATCACCACTGTTATCGGCTTTTTTACCAATAACAATACCGGCAATAGTCGGGTCAGCGAATTTGTCCCCAGACTCCCTCCGCCCACAAACACCACCGGCCGATCATCTTTTATCCCCAACTTCTCCCTTTCTTTTTTCCTATTTCTCTTTTCAAACATCTCCCGCCTAGTCCACCAACCAGTCATAAACAACTTGTTAGGCTCCAGCCCATGTTTTATCCCCAAGTTATAAACTACCCGATCATAAACCAAATTCAAATCGGCCTTGGCCACAAATGAATAAGCGTTAATCGTTCTTGGATCAGCCGCCACCGTCCACAATTGATAATCAAAATTATATTTTTCTCTTATTTCCGCCAAAGCATGACTATGAATCGCATAACTACAGATAATCAAATCCGGCCTGTATTTTTTGACCACTCTTAACAAAGACTTTTCATTAACCTTATCCAATTTTTTATTAAATAATTTCAAAAGCCTACGATTTTCCGATAATCTATGAGGTACTCTATTCAAAGACGGTACAAAACGATAAACAAAAGTATAAGCATCTCCCCCACCCATCAACTCCGCTTTTACCTCCACATAATCAGTTTTAAACTCTTTTTTATCTTTAAGATAACCATAAATTGCCTTGGCAATTGACCTATGCCCCCACGGCATATCGTCAGTTAAGACCAACACTCTCTTCATGATTGATATAATACTATATTCTGCCTAAGTAGCTCAGTTGGCTAGAGCAGCTGTTTTGTAAACAGCAGGTCGCGAGTCCGAATCTCGCCTTAGGCTCCACCCAATCTCTCCTCTTTTTCAAATCTTTTATGATTTTTAGCCACTTTCTCCGGAATCTCTAACTTATTTTTCTTAAAATAGTCATAAATTGCCTCCGACAACGCATCCAGTGCCAAAAAAGAACAATGCATCTTAATCGGCGGCAAACCACCCAGTTTTTTAGCCAC
>CAZRXL010000053.1:0-4419 GCA_964604055.1 uncultured Gammaproteobacteria bacterium | reverse complement strand
AACTCTACCAACACATATTTTTTATCTTTTTTATCTTTACCCTTTTCTCCCGCCTCATAAATCTCCGGATGTGCCTCCCAATATTTCTGCCATTTATCTTCAATCAATTTAAAATCCATAGTTACCCCGCCACTTCATTATCTACTAAAAATTTTTCTTCCATCGATCGCCCTTCCTGTCCCTCATCTGTCGATGTCCGCAATTCCAACGTCGCCATCTCACTCATAAATGAACCCTTGGTTATACCTTTATCCGTCCCCACCGCATACCTCTCCTGAGTTTTTCTAACAACCGGCTTTTTTATCCTTTTACCGGTTTCATCCCTGTCACTTATCACCTTCATTCCTCCTCCCGACACCCCAAAACCTCTTTCTCTCAAACTTTTACGGATGGTTTCTGATTTTTCCGGATTAACCATATCCTATTTTAACATTTCATCTCTCCATCATAAAGATGATATCCCCTTCTTTGTCCGTTCTTTTGACATCTATATTTCTTTTAGATAATCTTTCCAACACTTCCTCCCGAGGATGACCAAATCGATTCCCTCGACCTGCACTGATTACTGCCGTCGTTGGTTTAATCGCCTCCAACAATTCCTCACTGGTCCCGTTTTCCGATCCATGATGAGATACTTTTAACACCTCGATTTTTTGATCCAAAATTTGTCGCCACACCAATCTTTGTTCGGTTTCAATATCAATATCTCCTGTCAACAATACCGACCACCCCGTCGGTTTATACCTCAAAACTCCCGCCAACGAATTAATATTGTCATCCATCTCATAAATATTATTTTGCCCTGGCGACACCACCTCAAATTCAAACAAATTGTTACTAACAATATCATTTTGCCTTAATTTTTGTGAATAAATTTTTTGTTCAATATCATCATTCAACAACCCATTGCTAAAAAATTTCTCCACTTTATAAGCCTTCATTAAATCCCTTAATCCTCCAATATGATCACTGTCCCCATGGGTCAAAATTACCGTCTCAATTGTCTTATCCCAAAACGGTATTTGTCTAGCCAAACATTCCCCCAATTTTTTATTGTCTGGACCAGTGTCCACCAGTATCTGAATATTTTTGTAACTGGCCAGTATGGCATCTCCCTGACCAACATCACAAAAAACCACCTTACCCCGACTCTCTGGCAAGGTTAAATAAAAAATTATCAACCCCGCCGCCAACCCAAACAAAAATATAATTTTATTTTTCATCAATTATATCTCCCGACTTTTTTAATTTTATCAATCCCCAAATCAATATCACATACCATCCAAACCCTATCAACCAATTAAAATTCACCCCCAAATTCGCCCACCGCCATTGGCTCATTATTTCTACTACTTCTCCAAAATATCTCAACAGTGGCCAGATTGTCCACAAGATTATTCGACCCACCACCGGTATTATCAATCCCACCATCGACCCCACCAACCCCACCACAGTTATCACCTCCACCGTCAACAGCACCAACAAATTACTTATCGGACCAACTAAATTTATTTTTCCAAACACCAATCCCATCACCGGACTAATCCATAAACTCACCCACAAACTCAAACCCAATGTTCCCTTCCACGGACTGGTCGCCACCCCTATAAATGCCAAAAAACTCAACCAAAAACTCACCTCTCTAATCGACCCCGACCATGCCGCCACTATGATTAATACACTCAAAATCAAACCCCTAATTAAATTATATTTTCTTCCCAATATTTGCGCCCAATACATCACCCCTATCAGTATCAAAGCTCTCACCACCGGTATTTCCCAACCCACTATCTCCAAATAAACCAAACTTAACAAAAATCCTACTCCAATAGCTTTTTTTCTCCCCAAAAACTTAGCTAACCACTCCACCGTTCCTCTAAATACCAACATCATATTACTCCCCGACACCACTACCAAATGCACCAAACCACTATCTTTAAGCTGATTATAAAATTCCCTCCCAAATCCGGTTTTATCTCCCCACAACATTCCCTTCAACAACCCCGCCTCCCTCATCGTCAAACTCTCATCTATTATTACTATCAAACTCTCCTTCTTTATAAACTTGTACATCAACATTACCACTATCACCGCTCCCATCCACCACCACTTTTCTCCATATTTTTTCCTCATCTACTACCAATTTACCAACCAACCCCCCAACTAATCCACCCCTTATCTTCAATCAACAAGTTCAAAATCTCTTTTATTGTTTTCCTGACATCTGAAAAACTGAGATCTGAGATCTGAGATCTCAAAGACTCACTTTCGTCTTAATCTTGGCAAACAACTTCTCCCCTATTCCCGGCACCAATTTCAATTCCTCAATATTTTTAAATCCCCCATTTTGCTCCCTGTAATCAATTATTGCCTGCGCCAACGCCGGTCCCACTCCACTTAGTCGATCCAATTCCGCCACACTAGCCTTGTTTAAACTCACCTGCCCTCCCGTTGGCACCACCGACACTCCCAAGGTTTTGCTGACATTTTCCCCTAATTTTGGAATATAAATTTTTTGTCCATCGCTCAATTTTTCCGCTCGGTTAATATTTTTCTCCACCCAATCTCTGTCAGCTTTAGCCGCCAACCCTCCCGCCGCCACCAAACCATCATTGATTCTAGCGCCAGCATCCAAACTATAAACCCCCGGATTTATCACCTCACCGGCTATATCAATAGTTACCTTATTATTACCTTCTACATCAGGTTTTATTGTCGGTGTCGACCGGCTTACCACCACTGTTTTATCCTGACTCAAAAAATTATTCTTAAAATTCATCCCAATTCCCACCACCACCAAAATCAACCCTAATATTAACAAACCATCCACCCATTTAAATCTTTGCCAATTTTCCTTCATCCTAAAACTATTCTATACTATTCTTATGACTCAATTTGCCAATATTTTATTTCTCACCTTTTCCTCCCTAACCGCTTATTTATTTTCCATCTCACCCATCTCCAATTTTGTTCCTCAAATCATTGCCCTCAGTTCCATTGTTTTAATTGTTATTTCCCTCCGCCGCCGCCAATTTTCTCTCCATCTTATTGCTTTTATTATCAGCTTGATTGTTTTTCATACCCAAGGTCTCAACTCACCTTTCTTCTTTTTAATTTATTTTCTTTTGTTTACTCTGGCTTTCCAAAACCCTCCCACCACCACTCTTTCTTATTCCCTAGTCCTTATCCTACTTCTATCCCAATCGCTTAATTCCCTCCCCTCCCTAATTCCTCTTGTTTCCCTTTTACTTATCACTCCCCTCTCTTGGTTTATCGGTAAACAATATCTAGACAAAACCAAAACTGACACTGATCTTAGTATCAGCGAAACCAACGTTCTTCTCTGGCTGTCGCTCAAGTTTAAAACCGGTATCTGTCAAATTATCGACACCGCCTCTGAAGTTCTTTCCACTCCTCTTACTCCCACTCAAAAAGACCACCTCAAATACATCAAAGATTCTGCCAAATCACTCCTCAACTCTTCCCAAAAATTAAAAGACTCCGTTGACCGCCAATCTGATGAAACCTAAAAAACGTCTCTTAATTTATTTTTGTTTTATTGTCTTATTTCTATACTTTATAAACTTGATAAACTTGCCACTTTCAACTTGTCAGGCCCAGTCCTTTGACTCTCCCAGCTATCACATCGATTGGGGTCACTTCAATATGACCAGTGGTCACAAACAATCCGCCAACTATCATCTTACTGACACTGTCGGTCAAAATGCCCCCGGTCGCTTTACCAGTGACGGTTACACCGTCAAAGCCGGTTTTCAATACCTTTACGAACAAAGTAAACCTTTTCAATTTAAAATCGACCAGCTAGACATTAATTTTGACTCCCTTGCCGCCGGCATCGGCTCTACCCAATCCAACATCACTACCATCACCACTCCCTCCGGTCGCGGTTATGAAATTATGGCTGTCGCCAGCCATCCCCTAATCAATCAAAATTCTGTTGCCATCCCTGATACCAATTGTAATGCCGGCTGCACTATCAATACTTCCGGTCTCTGGACCAGTCCTGCCAGCTTTGGCTTTGGCTACAATGCTATCGGCATCGACAGCTACGATCAACCCAATCACATCGGCACTCTCTCCTACTTTCCCTCAGAAAATCATTTCCGCCCCTTTGCTCATCTTTCTCAACACCAAACCGCTCAAATCATCGCCTCTGAAACCTCACCCGTTACCAACCGCCGCGCCCGTCTTACCTACAAGATCAACATCTCCCCCCAACAAGCCACTGGTATTTACCAAACCACCATCAACCTCATCGCCATCCCTAAATATTAAAAGATATAAGATTCAAGATTTAAATCATAAATCTTAAATCTGTTTTGTTGTTTTCCTGAGATCTGAAAAACTGAGATCTTTATAAACTTGTTGAGATTTTCAGGTCAAAATTTGGAATGAAAT
>CAZRXL010000052.1:0-4464 GCA_964604055.1 uncultured Gammaproteobacteria bacterium | reverse complement strand
GCGTTGGATAGAGCGCTTTTGGATGAAGATAATGCCTATTTGTTGGTGGGGGTGGTACGGCAAGTGGCTGAAAAACATGGGTTTAGGGTGGTCAGTTTTTCGGTATCGATTGGAGAAATAAAAAAGGAAGAAGGGGCGGTAGAAACAGTTAAAATGGATGCGGTTAGTTTGCCAGTTCAAATAGCTTTGCTAGGACCGTCAGATAATTTTTTGGATTTGATTGATTCATTGGAAAGTGGTTTGCCGGTGGTGTCGATTAACAATATGGAAGTTAAAAAGGGAGAGTTGGCTACAGTTGAATTGAATTTGTCGGCTTATTATATTCCGGAAGAAAAGAAGGTAAATGTTGATAAGTTGAGTTTGACTGATTTAACTTTGACCAAGGATGAGGCAGAAGTGGTGGGTACAATCGCATCATTTGCGGAAAATGGCAATGTGGTGGAAACTTATTTTGGAAATCAACAGAGCGGCTTTAAGCCTTATCCGGTACGGAATCCGTTTTTTCTATCAAATTGATGTAGAGATGAGTTTGCGGGTAAGCAACGGCCATGATGGAGCGGATAGCTTTGATGATGTGGCCATTTTTGCCAATAATTTTGCCCATGTCTGGTTGAGGAACGGAAACGGTCAGGTTGGATAGGCCGTGGACGTTTTCTTCGGCGATCTCGACCTTAGATTGGGGCAAGATGGAGCTAATAATGAATTCGAGTGTGTCTTTAGGCTGGTTCATTTTTGGTTTCTGGTTTTATTTCTTTTTTTGGTTCTTCGGGAGATTTGGGCGATTCTTGAATCTCCCCTACATTAGCGTCTGTTTTTTCCTGATCTGATTTAGGTGTATCAGTAGATTTAACGTCTTCTTTTTTGGGCTGAGCTGGTTGCTCTTTGCCTTTTTGGCGGCGGGCAAGTCGATTGGCTTTTTTCTTTTTGGCCAAATCTTGGTACTGATCAGGATTTAAAAGTTTGTCAACGCCAATGGTTAGCTGAGCGCCTTTGTTTTGCCAGTCTTTTAAGGCAATTTTGTCGATTTTGAGCTCTTTGGTTTGAGGATTGTAAAAACCTAAATCAGCGATAAAACGACTATTGAGCTTGGATCTGGCGGGATCGACGACGACTCTAAAGCTTTTTCTGCCTTTTTTGCCGACGGGTTTGAGTTTAATTTTGAGCATATGGGCGATTATACAGTATTTACAAGTATTTTTGTAGCAATCTTACTGGCTTCTTCTTCGGCTTTTTGTTTGCTGGCACCGGTACCAGTGGCGATTTGAGTATTGCCCAAAAAGACGGCGACAGTAAATTGTTTGGCGTGATCGGGACCAATTTCTTTGACAGTTTGGTAACTGGGGGTAATCCCCTTCTTGGCTTGAGCAATTTCCTGAAAAATACTTTTGGGGTCTTTGTAATTTTTTTGATTGGCAATAGTTTTGATATTTTTGGTAAGAAATTGTGTTAAGAACTGGTTGGAGGCGGTCTGGCCGGAGTCAAGAAAAATGGCGCCGGTTAGGGCTTCGAAGGAGTCGGCCAAAATTGATGGGTTGCTGCGGCCGCCATTGGCTTCTTCGCCGTGACTTAAGAAGAGATAATCACCAAGTTTAAAAGATTGGGCAATTTGGGACAGATTAGTGGTGCAAACAACTAAACTTCTTAGATTGGTTAGATGACCTTCGGGGTAGTCGGTGAAAGTGGTAAATAGATAGTGGCTGACCCAAAGTTCTAAAACGGCATCACCTAAAAATTCGAGACGTTCGTTGCTTTCAAGATCTGTTTGCTTATATTCGTTTAAATAGGAACGATGGATGAGAGCGCGGGTTAGTATCGTATCATCTGTGAAGGTGAATTTGATGATTTTTTGGAGTTGCTTGAGACTATCAGTCATTTTGTTTGGTTTTTTTGATAATAGAACCTAAAACGCCATTGACGAATGAAGGTGAAGTATCGGTGCCATATTTTTTGGCAATTTCAACGGCTTCATCGATAACTACTTTGGCGGGGGTTTTTTGATCGACAGTTAGTTCCCAGAGGGCATTTCTAAGAATGGCTAAATCAACTTGGTTGATTTTTTTGATGGGCCATTTTTTGGCGTGTTTGATGATTAAAAGATCTAGGTCGGGGATATTTTTAACGATCTGTCTGATTTTACTAGTAAATTTTTTTTGAAAACCAAATTCCCAGGCAAAGAGTTGTTGCATCCGATAAATGCGCTTGATGTGTCTGGGGTCCTTGTCGTTTTTCATAAAGAGCGGACTTATTTTTTGGTTTGTTTGGTAGTTTTGCCACAAGCAGGGCAGGCAAAACCGGGTCGTTTAGTTTTGCCACAAGCAAGACAGCTGGAAACTGAACTGAGTTTTTTGTGAATAGAGGCTCGGCGTTTGCCTTGGCGGCGAGAACTGGGCCAATGTTTAGGTAAGGCGGTCATATAGATGCTATTTTAACAGAAAAATGGAGATTTTGGGTTTTTTATTTTGTACACACCGGGTGTGGGTATAGAATTGATTATGCCGTTGAGGAAGGTGCCTTTGGTGACAGATGAGATATATCACATCTTTAACAGAACAGTAGGAGGAGCTCTGTTGTATAAGGATGTGGGGGCGTATCAACGTTTTTTAGATTTGTTGAATTTTTATAGGTTTAAAAATAATAATTTGCGATTTTCTCATTACTATAGAC
This sequence comes from uncultured Gammaproteobacteria bacterium, assembly GCA_964604055.1. Classification (GTDB taxonomy): domain Bacteria; phylum Patescibacteriota; class Microgenomatia; order UBA12405; family UBA12405; genus CAZRXL01. The sequence continues at coordinate 1,800 of CAZRXL010000052.1, read as the reverse complement.
TATCTAAAAAGCAAAAAAAGAAGTATTTAGTAAATTTGAATAGTACTGGTGTTAGGTGTGAAATTTATGCTTTTTGCTTGATGCCAAATCACTACCATTTATTGGTAAAGCAACGACAAGACGAAGGGATCAGCAATAGTCTTAGGTTAATTCAAAATAGTTTTGCCAAATTTTATAATTTAAAATATAAGCGGAAAGGACCGTTGTTTGAGAGTAGATTTAGTGGGGTGAGAATGGAAACGGAAGAACAGTTAATTCATGTTTGTCGGTACATTCATTTGAATCCTTTTAGTTCTTATGTATTGGAGAATATGGCTCAGTTGGAAAGGTATCCTTGGAATTCTTATTTGGATTATTTGGGGGATCGTCCAAGATCTTTCGTAGAAACTAGTTATATAAAAGGAATGTTTGGAAACTTAGTTAATTTTAAAAAATTTACTGAAGATCGGGCCGATTATCAAAGAAGTTTGGAGATGTTTAAACACCTTGAGACGGAATAGTAGACTTTACCGGTGTGTCTACCTTGTACACACCGGGTGTGGGTAGGAGGGAGGTTAGATTAAAATCGGGGTAATTGGCGATAATTTGAGTGAGGATTTGGCGGGTGGTGGTGATGAGGCGGGTATCGGATAGGTCGGCTAATTTGAGACTGGGGAAACCAGATTGGAGGGTGGAAAAGGCTTCGCCGGGGCCGCGAGTTAAGAGATCATATTTGGCTAGAGCCAGACCGTTGTGATGGGATTCTAAAAACTTGAGTCGGGCGGTGGATTTGTGATTGGTTGAGTCGGTAAATAAGTAGCAGTAACTTTGTTGGTCTCCCCTACCGACCCGGCCTCGGAGCTGGTGGAGTTGAGCGAGACCAAATCGATCAGCAGATTGGATAATAATAGTAGTGGCGTTTTTGATATCAACTCCAACTTCGATAATGGGGGTGGTGACTAAGATGTTGATCTGGTTGGCTTGGAATTTTTTGATAAGATCGGATCTGGTCTTGTTTTTTATTTTGCCATGAATTAGGGCTAGTTTTAGATCGGGGAAAACGGTGTTAGCTAGATACTCAAACTCTTTTTTGGCTGACTTGACGGTAGCAAGGGTTTCGGATGGTTCTATAAATGGACAGACGATGAAGGCTTGGGCGCCGGTTTTGATTTGTGACCGCAACCAGGTGTAGCAAGCCATTTTTTTGGAGTTGGCAACCAAAAAAGTTTTGACAGGTAGACGGCCAGTGGGCATAGAACGAATAATTGATAGGTCAGTATTGCCCATGATGGTCAGGTGGATTGATCGGGGGATGGGTGTGGCAGATAGAGTCAATAAATGGGGCGGAGTGGAGACTTTGGACAAAAATGCTCTTTGTTTGACGCCAAATTTGTGTTGTTCGTCGATGATCAGCAGAGCTATTTTTTTGGCCAGCTTTTTTCTTTGATGGATGGCGGCATGGGTGGCAATTAAGATGGCATTTTGGGGTAAACTTTTGAGATTAAGTCGGCTGTGGCGGGTTAAAAGTTTGATTGGTGTTTTGGGTAATAGTTTTTTGAAGGTGGCAAGATGTTGTTGGGCCAATATTTCCGTGGGTGCCAGTAAAAGTGAGTTGTGATGGTTTTGGGAGGCGAGGTGGCAGGCTAAAAGGGCGATGACGGTTTTGCCACAACCGACGTCGCCTTGGATAAGTCGATTGGTAACTTTGGTTTTGGAGGTGATGTCTTTTTGGACAACAGACCAAATTTTTTTTTGATCGGAAGTGAGTTTGAAGGGAAGAGATTTGATAAGAGCGGTGGTTTGAGGGGATTTTTTGAGGAT
>CAZRXL010000051.1:3666-4498 GCA_964604055.1 uncultured Gammaproteobacteria bacterium | reverse complement strand
TAGTGATAACACCAAAAACCCAACCAGGCAAGTACTATAGTCAAACCGTAATTTATGCTTGGGATCAAAATGGGGCCGAAATTGAATCAAACTGGTCGGAAACTGAATTTGGAGTTAAAAATAAATATGGCACAGTGATGGCGGCAACAGGAGGGCTTGAAGCAGAAGGCGGAGAGGTGGCTGGGGCAATGGACGAGGTAGCAGGGGTAATCAGTCCTGATAAGGACAGTTGGTTTTTGTATGCGGCCCTGCTGTTTGAATCATCAGTTTGGATATATCATCAGGCGGACAAGTGGAAAAAGACAAGAAAGGTCAATATATTTGAAGTATTTTATTTGATGTTTGTAGTGGTAAGTTTTGTGTTTTCGGTGGTGATGCTGTTTTCGATCACGGCTTTGGCACAAATAAAACCGTTTTGATAGGTTGTTTTTGGATTTGAGAATCGTATAATATTAAGGACCTTATGGTCAAAATAATAAAAAGATTTTATCAGTTTGTATGGCGATACAAACTAACATTTGCCGTTTTTTTGGTAGTAATGGTAGTGGGCGAAGTGATGGAAAGTATTGGGCCATATATTATCAAATTGCTGGTAGATAAGGCTGGCGACGGCCAAACGGCTGTTTTGGCTAAACTAGTGGCGATATATGCGGCGGTTAAAATTGGCGGTAATTTGGTAGCAACTTTGTCGTTTTGGCTGGCAGATAAGGTTCAGATACCAGCGGCCAGAGACGCCAGACAAAAAATATTTAGATATATTCAAGATTTGGATTTTGCCTTTCATGTAGATAAAAATACCGGCTCGTTGATTTCGGCTTTTAAGAGGGGAGAC
>CAZRXL010000051.1:0-3616 GCA_964604055.1 uncultured Gammaproteobacteria bacterium | reverse complement strand
TGTTCTTTTTTGGGCGGGTCAATAATCAAATTTTTTGGATGATGATGGGATTGTTTGCAACTAATACGATGGTGATGTTGGGTTTGATTAAGTTGAACATGGCAACCAGAAAAAAATTTAATGAAGCAGAAGATGAAGTGTCGGCGGTAATTACTGATAATTTATTAAATTACGAGACGGTCAAGTTTTTTGCCCAAGAGAATAAGGAAGGAAAAAGATTGGCAAAAAGTTTTGTAGGCTGGACAAAAACAATTTGGGGATTTAGCAATAGTTTTAGATTGATGGATATTAGTCTGGGAACTTTGTCAGGGCTGGGTATGTTTTGGATAATGACGGTGGTAGTAAAAATGTTGGCTAAGGGCCAGGTGGGAGTGGGAGATTTTGTGATGATATCGGGATTTATTACTGGATTTTATTATCGATTTTTTTCATTATTTTTTCAGCTGAGAAATATTGCAAAAAGTTTTATCGATTTGGAAAAATATTTTCAGATTTTGGATAATCCAATAAAAGTCAAAGATCCGGCGGTGCCAAAACAAATCGAAAAATTTAGAGGCAAGATAAAATTTGACCAGGTTAGCTTTCGATATCCAAGTAATAGAAAACAAGTACTGTCTAAAATTAATTTGGTCATACCACAGGGTGAATCAGTGGCTTTGGTAGGTAAATCGGGAGCGGGTAAATCGACCGTGGTTAAACTGCTTCTAAGGTTTTATGATCCGACCCGGGGTAAGATCGAGGTGGATGGGGTAGATATTAAAAAAATGACCAAGAGTTATTTGCGGTCATTTATGGGCGTGGTGCCGCAAGAGCCAATTTTATTTAACAACACAATTGGGTTCAATATTGGTTATGGCAAGAAGAGAGCAAAATTGTGGGAAATTAAAAAAGCGGCCCAAATGGCAAATTTGGCTGATTTTATTGAAGGTTTACCCGATAAATATGAGACCCAAGTGGGTGAACGAGGCATAAAACTGTCAGGCGGGCAAAAACAAAGGCTGGCGATTGCCAGAGCACTGTTGGCTGATTCGCCGATCATTATTTTTGATGAGGCAACCAGCAATTTGGATTCAGAATCAGAAGGAAAAATACAAGAGGCGTTGTGGTCGGCGGCCAAAAATAGAACTTTGATTATAATTGCCCATAGATTTGCAACGATAAGAAGGGCCAAAAGAATTGTAGTATTTGATAAGGGTAGAATTGTAGAAACCGGTGACCACCAAAAGTTGATTAAAAAAGAGAATGGAGTGTATAAAAAACTATGGACTTTGCAGGTTAAGGGCAAGACAGAAAAAGATGAGGGTGGGTTGTTGAACGGAAGGTAAAAGACGGGAGGTGTTATACTGCAATTGTTTTGATTAAAAAATTTATTTTAAAAATGAACATCAGTCAAAAAATTGTAGCGATAGCGTTAGTACTTTTGGTTTATTATCAATATGGCAATGTGGCAACGGTCAACAACCGATTGATTTCTAGATTTGAATATATAAGCAGAATGGAAGAACAGGTGGGAGAACAAACCTTGGATCAGATGGTAACCGAGTCGTTGATATTGGATGAAGCGGTTAAAACTGGGGCAGAAATTGAACAGGGGTTGATTGATGATGAAATAAATAAGATTGATGATCAACTACAGGCTTCAGGTCAAAGCTTAGATGATGCCCTGGCGGCGGAAGGGATGAGCCGAGCGGATTTGGAAGAACAAATTAGATTGCAGAAATTGGTGGAAAAGATGTCGGGAGCGGCTGAGATTGAAGTTGGTCAAGAGGAAATTGATGCTTTTCTGCTGGAAAACAAAGAAATGTTACCAGAAGATAGTAGTGAAGAAGAATTAAAAGAATTGGCAGTGGGGCAACTGAGTGGTCAGGCCAAGAATGAAGCGATCAATAATTGGTTAACGGCCTTAAAAGACGGGGCTAAGATTTATTACCGGTAAAATATTTTTTGTTTTTGAGCTGGTCGGGCAAAAAAGATTCAGTTGAATATTTATCGTAACCTTTGCCATAGCCTAAGTCTTTCATCAACTTGGTGGGCGCGTTTCGTAAATTCATGGGAATGGGTAAATTGCCGTGTTGTTTGACGTCGGCAGTAGCGGCGGCAAGCGCATCAGTGCAGGCTCGGGATTTTTTGGAGGTAGATAGATAGACAACACCATGGGCTAGATTGAGACTACATTCGGGATAGCCAATTTTGGTAACGGCATCAAAGACAGCGTTGGCAACTAGCAAAGCCGAGGAATTGGCAACACCGATATCTTCAGAGGCAAAAATGGCCATACGGCGGGCAATAAACTTGGGATCCTCCCCGGTGTCGATCATCCGGGCTAGATAATAAAGGGCGGCGTTGGCGTCACTGGCGCGCATAGATTTGATAAAGGCACTGATGGTGTTGTAGTGCTCCTCACCTTTTTTGTCAAAACGAAGATATTTGTTTTGAAGAGTAGATTTTAAGTTATCAAGTGTCAGTTTGCCGTAGAGAGTGTGGGCATTGTCGAGCATGGTAATGGCTTGGCGGGCATCACCATTGGCCATGGTAACAAGCCAGTTGGATGCAGTAGGAGAAATAGTAGTTTTTAGAACTTTGACGGCGCGTTTGATGATTTTTCTAATATCATCATCTGATAATTCTTCTAAAACAAAGACTCGACAACGAGACAAAAGTGGAGAAATGATTTCAAAACTGGGGTTTTCGGTGGTGGCACCAATCAAGATCAACTGGCCGGACTCGACAAAAGGTAAAAGATAATCCTGTTGGGCTTTGTTGAAACGATGAATTTCGTCTAGAAATAAGATCGTTTTGATTAATTTGGGCGCATCACGCTGCGCCCCTACAATACGTCTAATATCATCTTTACCGGCGGAAACGGCGGAAAGCTGGTGGATATCAGCACCGGTTTCTTTGGCTAAAATTCGGGCCAAAGTAGTCTTGCCAACTCCGGGCGGACCCCAGAAAATCATGGAGAAGATTTGCTTGTTTTCGATGGCCACCCTTAGGGGCTTACCAGGACCAACCAAGTGAGGTTGACCAATAAATTCATCCAAATTTTGAGGGCGGATCAAGTCGGCCAAGGGAGCACGGGAAGAGAGATCGTTCATTTGATCAGATTTTACCTCTTTTTTTGAGATAGAAAACAAAGAGCAGAAGTGGTAGCCAGATGGGAGTGAAAACAAAGAGCTTAATTAGAAGACTGGCTAAAGATTGAAATGTGGACAGAAGGGAACGGACGGCAGTTTTGAAGACGACAGCGGGACGCCAAGTTTGGTCGGGAGTGTAGGGCAAAGAGAGTTCGTCGGTGGAGAGATAGACGACAATTTTGCTAAGATCAGCAGATTTCTTGAGATAGTCTTGCTGGCCAGTGATGGAGTCAATTTGGGATTGGAGATTGATTAGCTCCCGCTGAACTTCGAGAATGTCAGTAACACGAGTAGCTTGGTCTAAAATAGACTCAAATTTGGTTTTGGTTTTGGTCAGGGTTGATAGTCTGGCGTCTAAATCTTGGTATTGATCGGTAACATCGCGACCAGTGGTGTTTTGGGAGACAACTTTGATAGCTAGGTTTTTGAACTGGTCTAGGGCGGAATTAAGCTTGTCTGTGGGAACACGGACAGTAATAGTG
>CAZRXL010000050.1:0-4503 GCA_964604055.1 uncultured Gammaproteobacteria bacterium | reverse complement strand
AGGTGTTCCAGATTAGGGACAGTGGGGTCACCATGCGTACCGTTTAAAAAACGGGAGCGTTTATTATAAATTTATCTATTATTTATGGCTTGGAAGAAAGAAAAATTATTATCCTATCCTATTAGTGAGAAAGGCCTAGTGAGTGTGGATGTGGTTGTTGGTAGTTAGGTTACTGGTTTATCTCAAAGAGATGTAGTTAAACTGGCAGATCGGGATCTTGCAAGAGACATTGAGAAATATATATTTATACATTCTAGATCTCGTAAGGGAAAATTATCTTGTTCTAGAAGGGTGGCGGCTAGAGAGGTATGGAGTGAGATTTTGAGCTAGTTTTTTTAGAGAAATATTCCTAGGGTGATAAACAGGATGGAGATAATTTGGGCGACTTTTAAACCCGATATTTGCCGCTCACCAATTGAAAAGTTTTGGTCTTGTACGTAATGCGATAGTGGTCCAGACGGTTAAGCTTGCAAGACTAATGTAGATTCCGAGGTTGGTCCAAAAAGGTTCATCAAAAAATTGTTTTTTTAATTGGACGTTTAAATTTGATTCTTTGTCGTCGTTAGGTAAATTGACTTGATAAATGTTTGTTTTGCCTTCAGTAAAGACCAGAGACAAAAACTTCTGATCCATCTGGTCAAGTGTAATAATATATTGTGAGTTTGTTTGGGAATATATATCTGGTGAAGGATTTGTAAAAAAAACTGTTCTGCCAAAGTTGGTGTCGTTTTCTCCAAATTGAAGTTTTGAGGCAAAATCGTTATATGAAGTTGAATGAACGGGGTGATAACCGTTGGGAGATTCTAGATGGTAAATCATGTTGGTGTTGACTGGAAATACCTCTTGGTGGCTTGAAATGAATCTCGTGTTAGGTTCTAAATGCTCTTTTAGATAATCGATAGATTTTGTCGAAGGAAAAATGAGTTTTGGGGAGATAAATGAATTAAATTTATTTCCTTGATAAAGAAGACTGAGTGTGGTCAGGATAATTAGGCCGGAAAGGAAGATCCTTTTTTTGGAAAAATAATATACAAATATTAAAAAAAGACCGCTAATGGCATAGATGGTGGGGATTACTAAATTGCGTTGAGCTGTTAAGCGGATATTTGTGTCTAAAAAAGATTTTGAGTAAAAATATAACCAAAAGTAAGCAGCTAAAAATCCAATAAAAACGGACAGGTGCTTTGCTTTTATGTTATGAAGTATTTTTTCTAAACCAAAGGAGGATAAAACCGAGAGACAAAAAGTAGTAATGCCCAGTATCCTAGGAGGTGTTAGCGAAGGTAAAATAGGTAGTTTTGATTGATATAGTGACTGGATTGGGTTTGTGTCAAGGGTTAGAAGTAAGCTGGAGATGGTCATAAAGGCAAAAAATAATATTTTTTTGTCTTTTTTTAGAGAAATTATGGCCAGAGGTAGAACTAGACATCCGGTATAAAAAATAAATTCGTAATAACGGAACTGACTACCGGTCCAATTTCTGGTAACTGGGTTGCCAAAAAAATCTGGAGCAAGAAGGGTGATCAATAGCTTTGGCTCTAGAAGATATGAAGTTGAGGCGACTTCTTGTTCAATTCCAGCCCATCGGGAGGTTTGGGGCATATATTTAAGCCAGGGGAGAAGCTGTGCTGCTGATAGACCAAGAAATAGGAAAATAGTCCAAAAGCCATTTAAATAACTCGTTTTTTTGAATGGAACAGTAATAAAAAAATAAATTCCACTAAAAACAATGTGATAAATAAAAAGTTGCATAAAACCGGCTAAAAAACTCATCGTTAAAGAAAAAGACAACAATAATAGTGAGTGTGTTCGATTGCGGTGGTGGGTGTTGATGGCAAACAGAGAAAGGGGAATCCAAAGGGCGGTGTGAAAGATGGTCCCAAATTCCATTTGGTTTATAAAGTAAGATGAAAAACCAAAGGAAATTGATCCTAATATTGAGCTGAGTGGGGACAATTTTAATGATTTTAAAAATAGGTAGGTAAAGTAGGTAGCGAGTAGTGGTTGTAGTAAGATAAACAAGGACCAGCCAAGATTAAAATTAGGTAGAAGCATGATTAGATTTAGAGGGTAGAAAGCTCCTGAATGACCATCAGCTAAAAAGGGGGTTCCTGAAAAAACATAGGGATTCCAATGGGGAATTTTGCCTGATTTTATTTGGTTAATTATTTCTTTTTTAAAAGGATAGAATTGAGTGACAGCATCGGAAAGTTCAAAGTTTTTGTCGGGATATCCGGCTGTTAGGCCTTCCCAAACAACATCTTTCCAAGGATGATATGTTCCAAGAATGATATCGGCTGGTAAGGGTATTTTGCCTTTTAAAAAAAATGGCCAAAACAATCCGAATATGGACAGTATTAGCAAGCCAATGAACGATCGAAAGGGGGTGAACCATAATTTTGTCTGTAGTTTCATCAAATATAGTTTAACTTAGTTTTGTCTCGTTTTTAGAAGTTGGAGTCCAATGAGAATAAAGGAGATTGAAATAATTTGGGCAGTTTTAAGTCCGGATATTTGCCAGGTGTCGGGGCGAAAAAATTCAAAAAAGAAGCGGATGAGACCGTAACCAATTAAATATTTAGCGGTTGGTTTTTGGGGAAATTTTTGGATGAGAAGGAAGAGACTAAGGTTAAGTAGTGCCTCAAGCCACCAGAAAGGAATTTCGTGATTAAAAAAATTACCAAGACGAGAGATAGATTGAGCTAAAGGTAAGTATGGGGCAATCAAATCTGTAATCTTAAAAAAATCAAGCTGATTTTTTTTAGAAAAGTGGTATATAAAAATTAGGCCAGCAATAAGAGCACCGTAAATACCTAGACCACCAGCTTTGAGGTTTAAGATTTGAAGGGGTTGGCGGCGGTAAAATTCAAAGTAATCGAAAATATGATAAAGTCGGGCACCGATAATACCGGAAATTATTAGACCAAAGAATAACGAATCTATCTTTTTTTCTGGGACGACATGGTTTTTTTGGGAGGCTAGGTGGTATGTGAGGAGAATGGAAAAGCCGATGGTAAGTCCGTATAGATTGAACACAGATGTGAGCCCTACAGGATTCGAACCTGTGACCATCTGCTTAAAAGGCAGGTGCTCTAACCAACTGAGCTAAGGGCCCTGTTTATACTTTTCTTGCTTTGGGATCACGCAAGAAGTAAAGTTTAGCTCTAACGATTCTTCTTTTGGGACCGCGGAGTTTTTTGATGTTGGCAATCCAAGGAGAGCTGATGGGAAAAATGCGTTCAACAGCAACATTGTTGCTGGCTTGTTTTTGGACGATAAAAGTACCGGTGGCAGGATTACCTTTAACGGCAATAAGAATACCATCGAAGGCCTGAAGACGTTCTTTGCCTTTTTCTTTAATTTTGTAGTTGACACTGATGGTGTCCCCTACTGAATAAGTTTTGTCTTTAAATGAAAATTTTAGAGCCATGCTTGGCAATTATAGCAAAGAAGTTTGTAGGATTCTAGCTTAAAATTTGATCGATTTGTTTTTGTAAGCCTGAATTGTAGTGGACGCCAAAGCTAATAGGTACTTTTTTGCCGTTTTCTAAAATAATTAGACCGCGATGGCCGTTTGGGTTTTGCTTTAAAAGATTGTTAAGATTCATCAGTTTGCTGGGACTGGTTTTGGGTGGAATTTCGATGACAAAATCATACTGTTGCTGATCTTTTGGTGCCTGGTCTTGGATTAGATTGGCCAAAAGAGATAGTTCACTATCCTTTAGAGATAATCTTCCTTCAATATAAATAGCCTTATTTTCGGTTAGTAGTGTTTCTGATTCTTCAAAGGTTTTAGGAAAGACGACGGTTTCAATTCGACCGGTTTCGTCTTCGAGGGTGAGGAAAGCCATTCTGGCATTAGTCTTTTTGGTTCTGATTTGCTTGATTTTACTGATGACTCCAACGGTTTTAACGTATGTGCCTTCACTTTTTTGATTGATTGATTCAATTTTTGGCAGATTGAGATTGTTAAGTTCTTGCAAGAGTTTTTTGATAGGGTTGCTGGTGACATAAACACCCAAAAGTTCTTTTTCGATGGCTAGTTTTTCTTTTTCGTCCATGTCTGGTAGCTTGGGGAGGGTGTCAACCAGGTTGATTTCGGTCTTACCATCTTTGGGGTTTTGATCAAAGAGCCCAAATTGACCACTTCGTTTTTTTTGGTTTAACTTTTCCGTTTTTTGTCTAGTATCGTCGACGGCGGCCAAAAGCGAGTTTCTGTTGCCAAACTGGTCAAGGGCACCGACTTTGATTAAGCTTTCTAAAACTCTTTTGTTGACTTTTCTGGTGTCAACTCTGAGACAAAAGTCGGAAAAATTAGTGAAAGGACCATTTGTAGTGCGTTCAGAAATGATGGTTTCAATGGCAGCATCGCCAACATTTTTGATGGCATTTAGACCGAATCTGATGGCCATACCTTCGGTTGAATCTGGGTTAGCTTCGATTTCGAAACCGCTAACTGATTTATTGATATCGGGAGGGCTAACAATAATACCCATTTTTCGA
>CAZRXL010000049.1:3018-4667 GCA_964604055.1 uncultured Gammaproteobacteria bacterium | reverse complement strand
ACCGGCCGAAATAGTAATAGGGATGTCGATGGCTGAGGTCTCAATATCGCCTGAACCTTCGACTTGGTTGCATTCCCATTCTTTGCCATGATTGTGAATGACTAATTTGGTCAAATTAGCCGTATTTCCGGATTTGGTAAAATCTAGAGCCATTTTGGTTCGAGCCAAACCCCACCAAATATCGACGTTGTATTCGGGAATCCAGAAAGCATTGGCGGGGGTGCCTTCGTGCTGGTGCCAGGAGACAATTTCTGTGCCCCGTTCGACATGGGTATCGGTGGAAGGTTGATACATGGTGAAATTTAAATTGTATTCACCACCGGCTTCGACAAATTGGGAAAATTGAGTGTCGACAAAACCAGGCTTTTTGAACTTGAAAGTTTTGTCGCCGGCAGACATTTGGTTGAAGGTAAAAGTGCCCTGATTGCTGGTAACAGCAACCATGGTGTCGTTGATGTAAATGTCGACATTAGCCAGGCCGTTGCCTTCATCATCTTCGACTAGACCAGAAACAAAAGCGGTGGTAGTTGGTGACATGGTGATGTCCTGAGTTATGGAAGTTAGGGCCGGAACTGATTTGTTGGTGATAATTTGACGGGCATAGCCGGGCTTGATAAAACGAAAAGTATAAGTGCCACCATTTAAAATAAAACCGTATTTACCTGTGTTATCGGTGACGGTTTCCAAAGAGGTACCTTCAACTTTGACGGTAACCCAAGAAAGGGCTTGACCGGCCTGATTGGTAACGGTGCCGGTTAGAGCTGATTTTTGATCAAGAGTGAAAGATCGATGCATACCGTCAGCGTCATTTTTGTTGTAATTGATGGTTTGGGTCAAAGGTCGGTAGCCAGATTTGGTAATTTCCAAATTAAAAGTGGCGGTGTTGGGTAGAGCATCAAAAATAACATTACCGGGCATGTTTTGGGAAAGAGGATCAGCGCCAGTGGTTTTGGTTTCGAGATCAGAAGGGGCGGTCAGCTTGACAACGGCGCCGTTTAAGCGGGCACCGTCTGGATCATAGACTGAAATAGACAAATAGGGATAAACAGCTTGAAGAGGGCGCTCGACGATGGTCCTTTGAAAAGTGAGTTGATTGTTGGTTTTGGTAGATTCGGTAATGGTGGCATCGGGGTCAACGACAACAAAGTAGTAAACAAGATTGCCCAAGGTAGCCGATGAAGGCAAGGCAACCTGATCGAACATATAGGCAACTGAGGCCTTTTTGGCTAAAGTAAGAGTGGTATCGGTAATTTTGGTCTTGGGGCCGTCGGGAGTGTTTAGACTATAGAAAATACCGACCTTGACATTTGAAAGGCTAACAACATCATTATTTTTGACTACAACTCTAAATTGAGACATGGAGTTGGCGGTTTGATTTGAAACCAAGGTCATATATTCCCCTAGTTCAACTGAAATGTCGGGGACGGTTAGGGAAAGAGAAAAGGTCTGATAGTTGTCTGACTCGTCGGTTTCGAGGAGGGTATTGTCGGGGTCTAGTTTGACGGTAATGGGATAATTTGAGGGGTCGGCGATGACCTGAGGAATGGTCTGAGAAATGCTTTTGGTGGTGGTAGTTCTGTAACGAAAATACAATCAACTGATCTATATCAAGCGCGCCCGCGCGCCACTGGCGGTTCCTTCATCGTCCC
>CAZRXL010000049.1:2328-3008 GCA_964604055.1 uncultured Gammaproteobacteria bacterium | reverse complement strand
AGGTTGATTTTAACTTGACTGGCTTTGGCATTGCCAATATTTTTGACTTTGACTTTCCAAGATATTTTTTGACCGGGCTTGGGGTGAGAGAGACTGGGGGTGAAAGAGTCGATGAGTAAATTTTTGGTGGCTGGAGAGACGGGAACAGTGGCGGAAGAAAGATTGTTGTCTTCATTGGTCTCGGCGATGGTATTGGCTGAGTCGAGGGCAAGAGAAAAAATAAAATCACAGGAAATAGTATCTGGGATGGTAAAAGAAAAGGTAATGGTTTTTTTGGCATTTTTGGATAAAGAAGAAATGGTTTTTTGATATATTTCGTTGTTGTCGGCGAAGAATTTGACGACAAAATTTTTGGCAGTGGCATTGCCGGTGTTTTTGATGATTGCTTTGAGAGTGGTTTTGTCTCCGGTTTTTAGGTTAAGACCAGTATGAGAAAGACTGTCGATGCTTAAATCCATTTCGGCAGGTGGGGTGGGTGTGGGGGTATTCTTTGGAGTTGGAGTATTTTTGGGTGTGGGCGTGTTTCTGGGGGTGGAAGTTGGTCTGGGGGTAGGAGAAACTGCAAGAACGGTCGGAATAAACGGAGCAAGTAAAAAGAAAGAATAAAGTAGGCCCAAAACAAAAATCACTAGTGATTTTTTCATAACCGAATAAAGATTAGGCGATTAGACAATGACAAT
>CAZRXL010000049.1:577-2318 GCA_964604055.1 uncultured Gammaproteobacteria bacterium | reverse complement strand
GACATGGACACCTTGGGTTCAGGAAACTTGACAGAAGAACAGATGCAACAGCTGCAGGAGATGTCGGTAGAAGAATAAACCGAAAAAGTGTTTTGGCAGTTTGAGGTAATGGTTGGATTTGCTTTATACTGAAGATAATGACATGGTGGAAAAAAAATTATGCCAAATTGGGGTGGGGCCTGGCGGTGGCCGGTTGGCTGGCAGGGGCAATATTTTTGGGAATAAAAATTTTTGATGATAAAAAACAGAACCAAGAAAAAGGTCGGATTGAAGAAATGCTGAGCGAAACTAGACAAAAACTGACTAGTTTGGAAAATGAAGATCAATACAAAATCAACCAAGAGCTGGCAGCCCAAATTGGGGAAATAAAAACTACCTTTGAACTGGCAGTTGAGGCATATGAAGAGATGCTTGAAATGGAAACAAAAATTAAAGACACAACTGGCTTAAGAACAATTTTTGCCGAGGTTTTGTTTAATATTTTCGAATTTAACTATGCTTCGGCTTCGGCTAGCTTAAAAAAACTAGGAGAGGAAATTGAGAAAAAAGAACAGGAACTAGCGGTGGCGGAAATACCAAAAACAATGGCCAATGTACCTGAGACAGCCAGTCCGCCAGAAAGTGGCTATGCCAGACAAAAAGTGACAGGTGAATTTGGCAGTTTTATTGTGAGCATAGTTTCGGCTGATTTAAGCTCGAGTCGGGTAATAGTAGGGACGGCGGCAAGTGGCGACTGTGCGGACAATTGTCCGGTCAAGTCGCTGGCTGCCTACGTATCGGAAAACGGAGCTTATGCCGGAGTGAACGGAACTTATTTTTGTCCGGCAACATACCCGGATTGCGCTAACAAAAAAAATTCGTTTGACCTTCTAGTGATGAACAAGGACAAGACATATGTTAATTCGGACAATAATGTCTATAGCAATAATCCAGCGGTGATTTTTGGTGACAATTATGTCAGATTTGTGACCAGTGTGTCGCAATGGGGCAGGGATACCTCTGTGACCGGAGTAATCTCCAACTATCCCCTTTTGGTATTCAATAAAGAAGTGGTGTTTGGAGGCGATGGGGATCCTAAAAAAGGGAGTAAGGGTAACCGGTCTTTTGTAGCAAATGTGGGCAATAAAGTATTTATAGGAGTGGTCCATAACGCAACGGTGGCAGAATCGGCTTTGGTACTAAAAACGATGGGGATGGAAAATGCGATGAATTTGGATAATGGTGGATCAACGGCGTTGTGGAGCGGGGGTTATAAAGTTGGCCCGGGCAGAGATTTGCCAAATGTAATAATGTTGGTAAAGAAATAGAGGAAAGACAATATGCTAGTAGATTAGAACATTTATTTTCTGATCAGTTTTGATGGACTGTGGTGGATAAATGGTTTGGATCGGCAAAGAGCAAAGACGGCTGAACAAATTGGCGGTTCCGGTAAAAATGGTTTGAGAATGATTTTGAGGATTAGTTTTAGAATTGGTTGATGCCGACTGAGGCTGGTAATGAGCAGGCCGGAGAGGCTGGTGGGTAAAATTGGGTTTATTTTTAGGGGATGCCAACCGGTTTGGCGCAATACTCTGGCAAGGGAAGAGACAGTGTAAGAGCGAAGATGGGTGCGATCTAGGCAGTGAGAGTGGAATAAACTATATTTTTTTAGAAGGGTTTGATTTTGGTGAGGGACAGTGATAATTAGCCTGGTACCAAGTTTGGCAATTTTTTTTAGGACCTGTTGATCGGCAAGATGCTC
>CAZRXL010000049.1:262-567 GCA_964604055.1 uncultured Gammaproteobacteria bacterium | reverse complement strand
TAAAAGGCAAATTATAGATAGAGCCATGAATAAAGTCGATGCCGGGGTAGGTTTTTTTGGCTTGACGGACAAATTCTAGCTCGGAATCGACACCGACAACGGTATGGCCTAAAGAATGGAGATAGTTAGTATAAATGCCGCTAGCAAAGCCAATATCTAGACAATGGCCACGAGCATATTTTTTTAACAATAAAGCTTTATCAGGATTTAACTTGACCACTTGTGGCCCCCAACAAAAGTCATTGCCATTTTTAAGATAGTCAGACATCAGCTAATTATCTCGCAAGACTGGTTTAAAAGGTAGT
>CAZRXL010000049.1:0-252 GCA_964604055.1 uncultured Gammaproteobacteria bacterium | reverse complement strand
GAGCATTTTGAAGGGGGTGGTGGCTTTGAGGGAATGAGGGCTATTGGCGGGCATCAAAAGTGATTGACCAGAAGTGAGAGTGTGTGTCAGCCCGGAAAGGGTAACATCGGCGGTTCCCTCGAGGGCAAAAATAAAAGCGGCATAAGGAGCGGTATGCTCACTGAGGCCCTGGTCTTGGTCAAAGGCAAACAGGGTGATAGTGCCGCCGGATTGCTTGATTAATTCTTGGCTGACAACAGAGCCGGTCTGAAT
>CAZRXL010000048.1:0-4693 GCA_964604055.1 uncultured Gammaproteobacteria bacterium | reverse complement strand
GCTCCTCAAATAACAGCACCCTTCTCGCTTGGCCCCCTTGGGCCTTGTGCACTGTCAGCGCATATCCAAAATCAAAATAATCAAAGCCTCGTATCCATTCAGAACCATCAAATTTAATTTTTCCTTCATACAAAAGCCCGTCTTCCATTTCAATTTCCGCCCGGAAGTGGTCTTTTTTTGAATAATCTTTGTTATATTCTCCCGATATTCTCTTTATCACCCCCGTCATCCCATTAAAAATTCCCGCCTGCCAATTATTTTTCAAACATATCACCCTGTCTCCCGGCAGGGGATCAGCCCCCTCAAAACCCAGATAATTTCGAATTTGTTTATTCAGCTCCACCCTGGTTTTGTTATAGCCGGTCAAAATCATCAACTCTTCATCAAAATTTTGCAGTATCTCTTCTACCTCCATCCCTGTTTCGCTATTGTACCGGTTTAATTTTTTTATATTAGTTCCATAAATCCCCACTGGTATTTTTCCAGTTTCGCGGGCCATTATCGACAATTTTATAATCGGGTTTCCCTCCGCCTGTCTATGAATTTGGCTCAATACTAGCTCCGGTTCTTCCATTAGGTTAAATGAGCCCTCGATCGGCGGTAACTGTCCATGATCTCCTACCGCCAAAATTGGTTTATTGTAGGACAACAAATCCTCCCAAATTTTTTTATTAATCATGCTCGCCTCGTCCACCACAATTAAATCAGCCTCCACCGTCTCTCTCTCTTCCCATCCAATAATTTTATTGGCTTGCCCCGCTACGGCGGGTTCCACTATTGCCTTATAAATCAGGCCATGAATAGTTGATATATTGTCATTCGCCCCCAGTATCGGTTCCAGATTTTTCCGTAAGTTCTGGCTGGCTTTGCCGGTATAAGCACAAAAGGCTATTTTGCTCTTCCCTCCTTTTTTAATTAACTGTCTTACCGCGCTTATCAGCGTTGTCTTACCTGTTCCGGCGTATCCTCCCAGCGTTATAAACTGTTTTTTTGGCCGTCTATACCACTCCATTATCGCCTCTATCGCTCGTTTTTGATCCTTTGTTGGTCTAAAGTTCACTTATATATCTCTCTTCTGTGTCCTATTCTCATAATTTTAATTATTTTATTTTCAATATTTACATCGGCAATCAATCGGTAATCTCCCACCCTAAATCGGTATTCTCCCAATTTATAATTTTTTAATCTTTTTGCAAACGCCAGTGGATTTTCGTATTCAAAAAATGCATCAATCTTTTTTGCTATTCTTTTTCTTTCTTCTGGGTCAAGTTTTTCAAAAGTCTTTAGCGCTTTTTTCTCTAATTTAAGACTATACACATCACAAATCTAACATTTTTTTTACTTCTTTCCAATCATAGTAGTTTTTACTTTTTCTCGCTTCAACAATGCTTTTTAAGTAGTTTGGGCTATTAGCCGCCTCCCAATCCTCCAACCAGTCTTCCCACATCTCATTAGGTATCAAGACTCCCAAAGCTTTGTCATTTTTAAGCACTCTATAAAAACTCTTGCTCTTAGCCGCCTTAGCAAATAACCTAGTCAGTCCCGCCTGGGCATTTTGAATATTGGTAAATTTTTCGTTTCTTATCAGTTGGTCAATCATGACAGGATTATAACAGAATCCTGTAACCATATCCACTTTGACTTTTTATCTTTCTCTCTCTACACTTAATTTGTGATTACCCCCGCCATCAGCTTCGACGATATCCTGCTCTTGCCCCAATATTCCGAAATCAACTCCCGCTCTGATATCGATTTATGCACCCACATTACTCCCAAAGTAAAATTAGATCTGCCTCTTATTTCCATCAATATGGACTGTGTCACCGGTATCGACATGGCATTGGCAATGTCCAATTTGGGCGCTATTTCTTTTTACCCCCGATTTGACACTATTGCCAATCAAGTCAAAGCCGTCAAACAGATTTTAGCCCAAAAAGCCCGTGTTATTCCTGCCGTTGGCATCAAGCCAGCCGAAAAAGACCGGGTCAAAGCTCTCTACGACATCGGTATCAGAACTATTACCATCGATGTTGCCCATGCTCATCTCAAACTTTGTCTTGATTTTGTCAAATCATGTAAAAAAGAATATCGCGATTTAGAAATTATCGCCGGTGTTGTCGGCACTTACCAGGGCGCCCGCGATCTTTACAGAGCCGGTGCCGATTCTGTTCGAGTCGGTCTTGGTCCTGGCTCTATTTGTACCACCCGGGTTACTACCGGTCACGGTGTTCCCCAAATTTCAGCTCTAATTGATGTCTATCGCGCCGCCCGCGAGTTTGACCGCCCCTTTTTAGCCGATGGTGGCACCAAAAACAGCGGCGATATCGTCAAGGCCCTTGCTTGTGGCGCCTCGGCTGTCGTTATTGGCTCTCAACTTGCCGGTACCAGTGAATCTGCCGGTAAACTAGTCACTAGAAACGGCCAAAAGTTCAAAACCTACAACGCCTCTACCAGTCAAACCGAAAAGTTAAACCAGTTCAAAAAAAATTCCACCGACAAAACCAAAGATTATACTGGTTATGTTGAGGGTATAGAAAGCCTTGTTCCTTATCAGGGCTCTCTTACTGATGTCCTTAAGCGTCTGGAGATGGGTCTCCGTTCTGGCTTTTCTTATTCCGGCGCCAAGAATATTAAGGAGTTTCATAAAAAAGCCAAAATCATCCGCGTCTCTCCCACCATCGCTCACGAGAACAATAATAGGGGAGTTATCTTAACCTAATCTTTTTGCCACTATTCCTGCTATCACCACTCCGTATGCCAACCCTATTCCTATTTGCCAGCCAAAAATATTTTTTTTCCATCTTGTTTCGTTACCAGCCCAACCCAACATCATTGCCAGTGTTACCCAATTCATCACCCCCTGACTATGGACACAATTGAGTACTATCCAACTCATCAGCCCCGCCAATCCACCCCTATCTGCTTTTTTAACAAATATCCACCCGGCTCTTGCCAACATCACTACCAATCCTGCTCCGCTTATCGCTCCACCCATTATAATTGTGTCCATCAAAAAGTTATGAGCCTGATTTGTTCCTAGCCCGTCTATCGTCCCCAGACTCATTCCCACTCCACTCGGACCTAGCCCCCTTCCTCTCATCTCCCTGATTACAGCACCTGCTTTTTGCCAAATCTTTATCCTTGGTTCCCAGTCTGGCCATATTGCTATTGCCCATCCTCCAACTTTTCTCAATCCATATACCGCCACCAATATCAACCAAACTCCACTTGCCCATCTGGAGCTGGCCAGCCACACCACCATCCCTGCCCATCCTATCGCCCAATTTTTAAGTTTTCGACTCGATCTTTTGTCAAACAACACCACTGCCATCCCTACCACTGCCCAATCCGCCCAGTTATTGGCCTGTCCAAAACTACTACCCATCCTATCAGCGTAACCCCAATAATATCTCCCACTCATCTTTAGGGCATACTGTCCCCAGCCGATCAGTCCGGTTATTGCCATTATCGCCACCCATACCTTATTGATCCATTCCCTTGCCTTTGGGCTATTAAACCCGATTGATACTATACAAATCACCCCTATCATTCCAAATAACCACAGACCTTGCCATCGGCTTGCTTCCCCCCACCAGCATCTGGCCATCTCCTTGTTCATCCCAAACCAAACCAGTCCCAACCACCATCCCAATCCCGCTATCATCATTATTTTATCTGTCTTTTTCCATATATTTTTTATTTCAAATAGTGCTATTACCGCTCCTACTCCAGACCATCCCGCCAGCCAAATCAGTTTTGGCAATTCAAACGCATTTATCAATTTTAAATCAAACACTACCGCCCCAGACAACAATCCTAGCCACCACAATTTTTCCACCACAATTGCTCTATTGACTTTTAACATTTCTACCCCTCATACTAACATTATGTTCAGGTCTTCATTCAAAAAAATAGCCCCTTTTTTGATCCCTGCCCTCTTGATTGTTCTTATTCCGGTCATTCTGATTGCTGTCAAAACCAGTCAAGACCTTCGAAACCGCGCCTCCCAGTCCGAACCAGTCACCAATCAGCCTTACCTTTATTTCACTTATAACAATGGTCTCTTGGAATTAAAATTAAACACCCACGGCCGCAATATTGACGGCGTCCAACTCGTTGCCTACTTAGCTTATAACGACACTACTTCTCCCGCCTTTATCCCCACTCAAGACTCTTTCATTTTGCCACCCCCTCCAGCCTACTTGAATGTCATCACCAATTCAATCGAGAATCAACCCACTCAATATCGATATCTCCTAAAATACACCGCTTTCACTATCGACCCTGCTGTGCCTTTTTCCAATAACGCTGACTATACTATTGCCAGTATTCCTTTGACTCAACAGCGCTATCAAAACACTTCTCTTGTTACTAATCTTGGTTACACCAAAGTTATTGATCATGACACTGGCGAAAACCTCAACGCCATTAGTCCTATTTCTACTATAGATATTATTGCTCAAGATCCTTCTTCTCCTAGCCCGACACCGACCCAATCAATTCGAGCTTGCAATCAAGCCTGTAATGACACTACTGCCCTCTGTGCTTCTCCTTTAATCTGTTTCCACGATACCTCTGGTGATTTCAGCTCTCGTTGTCGCAATCCCGACTGTCTGACTGACACTGATTGTATCTGTGACGTCACCACTCCCACCTCTACCCTTACCCCCACCCCTTCCACTAGAGATATCTC
>CAZRXL010000047.1:4480-4708 GCA_964604055.1 uncultured Gammaproteobacteria bacterium | reverse complement strand
CGGCCTACGACTTGCCCATTGCCATCGGCATCATCGCCGCCACCACCAGCCTTACCCTCCCCCCTTCTAGTTTATTTTATGGTGAACTTTCTCTTGACGGCTCCCTTCGCCACACCAAGGGTGTTTTTCTCCTCGCCCTATTGGCCAAAGAAAAGCATATCCAAAACATTTTTGTTCCCCGCCTGGCTAGCAACGAAGCCGCTGTCATTGCCGGCATCCAAGTCTACC
>CAZRXL010000047.1:2831-4434 GCA_964604055.1 uncultured Gammaproteobacteria bacterium | reverse complement strand
TCACCGACATCCATCCTGAATTCGACTTTAGTGAAATCTTGGGTCAACTCCAGGCCAAACGAGCTTTAGAAATTGCCGCCGCCGGTGGCCACAATATCCTATTGATCGGCTCGCCCGGTGCCGGCAAAACAATGCTTGCCCGCGCCCTACCCGGTATCTTGCCCGATCTAACCGAAGCCGAAAGTCTTGAAGTCACCAAAATTTATAGTATCAGTGGTCTTATCCCTCCCGGTGGTTCTCTGGTCCGTCACCGCCCCTTCCAGTCCCCTCACCACACCGCCTCTCAAATTTCTCTAATTGGCGGCTCTTCCCCACCCCGCCCCGGCCAAGTCTCTCTAGCTCACCGCGGCGTTTTGTTTTTAGACGAGTTTCCCGAATTTACCCGCTCCTGTCTTGAAGCTCTCCGCCAACCCATGGAGGACGGTCTGGTCACCGTTTCCCGCGCCTCCGGTTCCACCACCTTCCCCGCCCAATTTATGCTGGTGGCTGCCGCCAATCCCTGTCCCTGCGGTTATCTGATGGACCCCAAAAAAAACTGTACCTGCACCCCCAACCAAGTCGCCCGTTACCAAAAAAAACTCTCCGGCCCCATCCTCGACCGCATCGACCTTCACCTCAACGTCCCCACTTTGGACATCGATAAACTCACCATCGATCAAAAACCAACCAGTGAATCCTCTTCCACCATCAAAACCCGTGTCATTCAAGCCCGGGCTATCCAATCCCGCCGTTTTTCAAAAATCAAAGGCATCCACACCAACTCCGATATGAAAAACAAACATATTAGATCCTTTGCCCGCCTCACTCCCTCGGCCAATCTTCTATTAAAACAAGCCGTCAACAAATATGCCCTCTCCGCCCGCACCTATTTTCGCCTCATCAAAGTTTCTCGTACCATCGCCGACCTATCTGCCTCACTCGATATCACCGACGCCCATATCGCCGAGGCCTTACAGTATCGAATTAGGACTGATACATGAAACAATTAAACTTCACCACCGGTCGTCACGCCGAAAATATGGCCCGCCGCTATTTAGAAAATTTAGGCTACCAACATATCCAATCCAACTTTAAAACCCGCTTCGGCGAAATTGATTTAATAATGTCCACACCCGTCATTGCGAGAAGTCCGCACAGTGGACGACGAAGCAATCCCAACGAGATCGCCACGCCTACAGCACGCTATAACGTTGACACATTAGTCTTCATCGAAGTTAAATATAAAAGCCAAAACTCTCCCGGCACCCCCGAAGACATGATCACCCCCTCCAAAATTCACCAAATCATGACCACCGCCCAAGCCTTCCTGCTCCAAAATCCCCGCCTAGCCACCGCCTATCCCTCCCTTCGCCTCGACGCCGTTTGTATCACCGGCAACACTATCAAACATTACGTTAACCTAACTCTTTAATACATGACACCCATCCCAACCTCCACTGTTTACTTACAGTCACAACCATTACCAATTCTCGTACGGACAGAACACTGTTCTGTCCCTACATTATGAAACACTGGACCAAATATAAAATCAAAAAACACCACAACTTCTACTACCGTGGCCACTGGACCAAAAAAATCTTTACCAAATCCCTGGCCATCGTCG
>CAZRXL010000047.1:0-2821 GCA_964604055.1 uncultured Gammaproteobacteria bacterium | reverse complement strand
CCCGCCGCCACACCACCTATGGCGCCAAAGCCCTCGAATCCCTCATGCCCAGTCTTATTGCCCAAAATATCACTATTATCAGCGGTTTCATGTACGGCATCGACACCCTGGCCCACACCAATTGTCTCGATCTTGGTGGAGCCACTGTTGCCGTCTTGGGCTCCGGCCTCAATTATCTTTATCCACCCGAAAACGACGATTTATACTCCCGTATTCTTGACCAAGGCGGCCTAGTTATCTCCCAATTTGAACCCGATTTCAAACCCACCAACTGGTCCTTCCCCCAACGAAACAAAACCGTAGTTGAGTTGTCTACCCTTGGCGTTTTGGTCATCGAAGCCGGGGCCAACTCCGGTTCTCTGGTCACCGCCCGTCTGGCTCTCAAAGCCAAAAAGCCCTTGTTTGCTCTCCCCGGCCCCATCACCTCCTCCGCCTCCATCGGCACCAATGATCTGATCAAAAAGGGCCTTGCCGAAATGGTCACCTCCGCCAGTGACGTCATTGCGAGCGAAGCGCGGCAATCTCCTACCCAATTAACCCTACATCCCACCACCACCAAACTAGATCACATCCCCTCACAAATCCTAAATTTACTCTCCCTCGAACCCCTTTCCCTTGACGAAATTTCCCTCAAATTGAATTTATCTGTTTCCGACCTCTCCCCCCACCTCTCCTCCTTATCTTTGTCTGACTTAATAGAAGAAATCAATGGCAAGTTTTATTTACAATCTTCAGAACGTCAATCCTGAGCAAAAGCGAAGGATGATACGTTCAACGGTAAATTCTATTTGAAATAATTTTTTTATAATTTCTATCCTTCTCCCAATTTTTTGGATTATCTCTTATATATTGCCTAATCCTTTCTAATTCTGCTTTATTTCTTACGATTCGATCATAAAATGACCGATGCCACCCAAAACCTACTCCAGATTCATTCTTAATTCTTTTCGTCGTTGCACCTTTATATCCATTAATTATTTTCGATAGCAACCCATAATTTCCCCTCGTACGAACAGGGCATTGCCCTATCCCCATCGCCTGATTTATCTTTGCCGTACGGACAGGGCAGTGCCCTGTCCATATATTAATATGATTGGGCATAATCATAAACTCCAAAACATTGACTTCCTTAAAAATATTTTCTATCTTTTTTAAATTATCTAATGCTATCTTTCCCGCCTGATTCAATTCCACCCCTCCACTGTTTATCTCCCCCAACAAACACTCTCCTCTCCAACAACACACCGTTACAAAATAAAAACCAGCCATATCATAATCTCTTCCTCTTATTCTATTTGCTTTTCGTTCCCGCCTTACCATCCTAAACCATTATAATTAATCAATGTCTGTAATTTTCACCCCGAACCAAATTTATCGCCTGTACGGACAGGGCATTGCCCTGTCCCTACCTTAATATGACCAACCTCTCTTACAAATCATTACTAATTATTTTATTATTTTTATTAATCCCAATCGTCCTCTTGCTTCGTATCAATCAACCGGCGAACCCCGCAACGGCGGGGTGGTGGAACGACTCCTGGACCTACCGCAAAGCCATCAACATCAATTCAAATTCAAACATTAGCAACTATCATTATCAAATCTTTGACGACTATGATTTATCAACCTTAGTTTCCTCCAACAAACTTCAAGCTGATCTAGATGATCTCCGTTTTACCGACATCAACGGAAAAATACTAGACTACTGGATAGAAGACAGTACCAATGATTCAGCAAACATTTGGGTAATTATTCCTGAAATTTATTCTTCTGGCACAACTGTTTACATGTATTACGGTAACCCAAATGCCGAAAGTCTAAGTAATTCAAAAAACATATATGGCCATCAAGAAAACCCAGGCAATTCTTGTACTGACATAAAGAACAACCGAAGCGCAAACAGTGGAGTATATTGGATAAAACCAAACTCAGACGAGGCCTTACAGGTATATTGTGAAATGGACACAAATAACGGAGGTTGGATGTTAATTTTGTCCTCAAATCTTAGTGTGTACGGAGGCGGTTATTTTGACGGCTCATCTTTTGGCAGTCTCAACGTGGGAACAAGCGACTACAGAATTCCAAAAGATTCTAATTATTTTACAGATCTAAATATTTCAGAAATTTTAGTCAATACTATTTCAGGATACAGCTACAACACATCAGGACTTACTGACATGTCTGGCTTTTCAAATTGGTATGCTGGAACTAATTATGCAGACGCCAATCATATAGGTAACTCACTTGGTGGTGGCTGGTATTGGCATCTTGGTACCAATAATTTAATATACGGTTCTCAACATTTTGGTTTAGCCGCCACCAGCAACGTTCATTGTACAGAAAGCAGTGGCCATTACGGTCATTTTCATAGAACAGGCGTAAATACTGGTGTTTATGTTTTTGGAAATGATGGTTATATCAACGAAACTGAATGGAACGAGCGTTTTAGATATTATCTTCGAGACAGCTCTCCCAACAGTTACTCCTTGTCAAACAGTCCAAGTTCCGAAGAAACCGGCACCGCCCCCATCGCCCACTGGTCCTTTGACGAGGGCGTCGGTAGTACGGCGTTTGACGCCGCAGGAAATAATCATGGCAATATTAGTGGCGCCACCTGGCAAACAGAGGACATGTGCATTGCTGGTAAATGCATATACTTCGATGGTATCGATGATCAAATTAATTTACCCTCCCTTCCTGGCATTCCTACACCTTACACTGTTTCATATTGGTTCAAACCTCAAAAACTTGGCGCCCAAACTTTCATTTCCCTCAAGGGATCTAACTCTTACCCCTTTTACATGATGAATCATAGCAACAA
>CAZRXL010000046.1:0-4819 GCA_964604055.1 uncultured Gammaproteobacteria bacterium | reverse complement strand
TCGTCTTTTTCCATTTCTACGAGCTATATTATCATATTTATTGTGTTTTAATTAGAAAATGAGTTTTGCTGATCGGGTTTATGCGGTGGTGGCTAAAATCCCAAAGGGGAAGGTGATGAGCTACAAGCAGGTGGCGGAAGAATTGGGGACAAAAGCCTACCAGGCAGTGGGGCAAGCTTTGAAAAATAATCCCTATGCCCCAAAAGTACCTTGTCACCGGGTAATAAGAAGTGACGGCAGTATTGGAGGGTTTAATGGCAAGACTGATGGTAAAGAAATTGAAAGAAAGATAAAAATGCTTGAAAGCGAGGGGGTAAAAATTAAAGGTGAGTTGGTAGATGTATCTAAAAATGTATTATGAGATAATGGGAGGTGGAATTTAGGGTTTTAAAAGGACAAGTAGTAGTTGATAATAGGCCGCCACATGAAAGGTGTTTGGCTCCAAGAGACGAACGGCCACCCCATGAAAAAATAGGAGCCAAAAATAAGCAAAAAGGTCCGGCTGGTATAATGGTTCGATGAAATATAGAAAATTTGGAAAACTAGATTATCGGGTATCGGCGTTGGGATTTGGGGCGATGCGATTGCCAATTGTGGGTGAAAACAAAAGCAAGATTGATGAGGTGGAAGCGATAAAGATGATCAGAAGGGCAATTGATGCCGGGGTTAATTATGTCGATACTGCCTGGCCGTATCATGAAGGCCAAAGTGAAGTGGTGGTGGGCAAGGCACTGTTGAATGGCTATAGACAAAGGGTAAAATTGGCGACAAAATCGCCAATTTGGCAGATTGAAACCGGGGATGATTTTGATCGGATATTGGTTGAACAATTGAAAAAATTACAAACAGAATCGATTGATTTTTATTTGATGCACGCACTGGACCAAAGTAAATGGGCAAAGATTAAGAAATTGAAATTAATCGAAAGAGCAGAAAGGGCAATTGAAGACGGACGGATAAAATATCTGGGGTTTTCTTTTCATGATGAACTAGATTTATTTAAAGAAATAGTTGATGCTAATGCTTGGACATTTTGTCAAATTCAGTTGAATTTGATTGATACTAATTTTCAGGCTGGGCTGGAGGGTCTACACTATGCGGCGAATAAAGGCTTGGCGGTGGTAATCATGGAGCCACTGAAGGGGGGAAAACTAGCTAAGGTACCAGAAGCGATAACTAAATTGTGGCAGAAAGCAGGTATGAAACCGGTAGAAGGAGCCTTAAAGTGGCTGTGGAATATGCCCCAGGTGGCAACGGTGCTGAGTGGCATGAGCACAATGGAACAGGTGGAAGATAATTTGAAAAGCGCCGATAATTCTGGGGTCGGCAGTTTGAACAGAGATCAACTGGAGACGATTGGAGAGATACAAGATATTTATAAGAACTCGAAAACAATACCGTGTACCAACTGTAAATATTGTCTGCCCTGTCCGATTGGAGTCAATATTCCCAAAATTTTTGATATTTATAATGGAATTGATATTTTTTATACCAAAGATGAGGCCAAAAAAATATATGCCAAATTGCCAGAAGAAGAAAGAGCAGATAAATGTATCGAGTGTGGCCGGTGTGAAGGATTGTGTCCCCAATCGATTGCAATTATAGAAGAGTTGAAGAAAATCAGGAAAGAGTTAGAATAATTGCTATGGAGGTCAATAAAGAAAAAGACAACGATTTGATGTCAACAACGTTTGGTGGTGGTGAAGAAGGGGAAGAGGCTTATAGTTTTTATCAAAATGAAAGAAAGAAAATGGAGGAGTTGGCAAAAAAGAAACCCCTTTTCCCGTGGCAAAAACCAAAAGGGAAATTAGTTGGTGGCAAAGATGGACCTAACTGGGGGACGGAGGAGAATTAGAAAAACGGCAAACATAAAAATAGAAGTAAAGAGATTGAAAAGAGTGTAAGATTTGGTCAACAAAAAACCACCCAGAGCCGGACCAATGATCTGGGCAATACTGCTTAGACTATTACTGACTCCCAAAAGCGCGCCCGACTGACCTTTGTTGGCAGAACGAGAGATGGAGGACATGATGGTGGGACGGGTAGCGCCGGTACCAAGAGAAAATAAAAACATAAAGGGTAAGAATTGAAGCCCGGTAGTAACAAAACTACTACTAAAAAGACTGACAAACATAAAAAGAGAGCCGAGTAAAACCAAATAATAATCACCAATACCATCAATTAATTTGGGCACCACAAAAGCACGAGAGATAACAGTAAACAAACCGAGACTAGCTAGGGCATAACCAGCCTCAACGGTAGTGAAACCAAAACGATTTTTGGCAAAGACAGAAAAGACACTAGTCCAAGTAACATGAGCAAAAATATAAAGGAAAAAGATGGTCAAAAGAGAAGCAGTGGTGCTTTGGCTAAAAAAGGTTTTGAAACGAGACAGATCGACAATTTTAATTTTTAAACCGGTGTTTGAACTTTTAGCAACAGTTTCGGGGAGGAAAAAATAGGTCAAAACAATACTGATGCCAACCATAAAAGCGGCTAAAAGACTGGGAATAAGATAACCGTTTTTTGACAAAATACCGCCAATAGCCGGGCCGATCATAAAGCCAAAACCAAAGGCGATACCGATGAAAGAAAACATTTTGGTCCTGTTTTTTTTGGTGCTAATGTCAGAAAGATAGGCTTGAGTAATGGTCTGATTGCTGCCAAAAGCGCCGTCGATAATGCGGGATAAAAAAATGAGAGGCAGACTGTTGGCAAAAGCGAGGACGATAAAACTTAACATGGTTGATAGCTGTGAAATAATCAAAAGAGGCCGGCGACCAAAGCGGTCAGATAATGCCCCCATAATGGGAGAGGAAATAAACTGAAATAAGGAAAAACTGGTTAAAATTAGGCCAATAGTAAAAGGACTGGCTCCAAAATCGGTAGCCATGAAGGGTAAAAATGGCAAAATAAGAGAAAAGCCCAAAACTTCAGTAATTTGGATAATAAGAATGGTCAAAACCCGACGATCTTTGAGCA
Organism: uncultured Gammaproteobacteria bacterium; assembly: GCA_964604055.1. GTDB lineage: Bacteria > Patescibacteriota > Microgenomatia > UBA12405 > UBA12405 > CAZRXL01. The sequence continues at coordinate 1,837 of CAZRXL010000046.1, read as the reverse complement.
TGACTTTAAGTTTAGCATGGGATAAAAGATGTAGAATTGTTAGAGTCGAACAAAGGATTGAAGACTGGTAAGCCGAAGGCGGCGGCGAGCAAGACTAGTTAGAGAAAAAATGGGGCGGAGGGAAATGATAGTTTTGACTGATTTGGGGCCAAGACCTGGGACTTTTAAGAGATCCCAATAAGAAGCAGAGTTGAGATTGACAGGAAAAAAATGAGGATGGGCGCGGGCCCAAAGTAGTTTGGGGTCAGTGGTTAAGTCGAGCTGGCCAGATGGGTCGAAATATAAATCTTGGGGAGAAAAGCGATAGAAACGCATCAAAAAATCAGACTGGTAAAGCCGGTGGGCGCGGGTAATGGTTTCGGCGGGGTGGTTGGCCAAGGGGGTGTCAGGTACCGGTCTGAAGGGCGAATAAAAAACTCTTTTAAGGCCGAAATGTTGATAGAGAAGGTTGGTAGAATTGACAATGTCTTGGTCGGTTTCGGTGGCGGCGCCGACAACAAACTGAGTGGTAAAACTGGGAACTTTACGACCAAAATAGTGAGCTTGACGAATTAGTTTCTTGAGACGAAAGAGGGTGTTAAAAAAACCGGTTTTTAAGTTTTTGTCGGGAGAAAGAGTAACCAGATCGGACTCAGTGGGAGATTCGATATTGAGAGAAATGCGATTGGCCAATTTGAGAGATTGACCGATGCAAGAATCGGAAGTGCCGGGCATAAGCTTGAGGTGGACATAACCGCGGTAGCGATATTTTTGACGAAGAATAGTAACGGTATCCAACATTTGAGTCATGGTAGTGTCGGGACTGCCGATGATGCCAGAAGAAAGAAAGAGACCGTCGACTAGACGACGATGATGGGCGGAATCAAAAGCCAGGGCCATTTGGTCGGGGGTGGCGGTAGTGCGGGGACAATCACGGCCACGACGAAAAGCGCAATAAAGGCAATTGTTTTGACAAGAATTGGTTTGTAAAACTTTAAACAGACGGCAGGTGTGACCGTTGAATTTGGCATGGTAAACACCAGGAATGTTGGTGGTTTGGCCAAAGTCCCGAGGACCGCAGGTGTCATACTGAGCGCCGGGACCAAGAATGGAGATTTTTTGATAAAGATCCATAATGGGATCCTGAAACCAGTTCAGGATGACAATTAGATCATACCCGAAGAAAAGACGAAGTGTCAAGATGGTAAAAAACCCTGATTGAAATTTATGAAAATTTAGCTGTGATGCTCGGCGGCTTCAGCGTCGGCTTTGGTAGCGTGAATGGTGCCTTCGGGATGATTGGCGGGAGAGTAGATGGTGTAAAGTTTTAGATCGCCTGCCCCGGTATTGATAACGTTGTGGTGAGCGCCAGCGGGGACAATAGTGACCTCGTCTTCGTTTAAGATATATTCTTGGCCGTCAATCACAAATTTAGCCTGGCCCTGCTCGACTCTAAAGAACTGGTCAACATGGTCGTGAACTTCGGCCCCGATTTCTTCTCCAGCCTTGAGAGACATGACAACTAACTGGCAGTGTTGGCCAGTCCAGAGAACTTTTCGGAAATTGGAATTGGTAAGCGTAGCAGTTTCGATGTTGTCTTTGTAGATATTCATATTAGTTTCATTATAACAAAAAACGGCCATGACGGTAAATAATTTTGGAGCGGCCGTTCTTGAAGTAGGCAGTGACGGTGCGGTCGAGAGTGGAGACAATATCGGTATGAACAGCTGATTGATTAAATCCAGAGGGTTTGGAGCTAGTGATGGCTTCGCGATAAGCGGTGCCGAGGGCAAGATGGAAATTGCCAAAAGCGCCACCGGTGTTTTCGTCGTACAATGTTTCGGCCATAAACTTGGTG
>CAZRXL010000045.1:0-4823 GCA_964604055.1 uncultured Gammaproteobacteria bacterium | reverse complement strand
CCTGTTTTTTAGGTTCATCTCACTAAAGTGGCTCTGACTTTGGAAATTAGCAATAATTTCTAAAATCAGGGTCACTTCTTGTGAAGTGTTTGGGACATTTCGTCCACCTGAAAGGCTCGGCCGAGCTTTTGTTTTTGTATCCAAAGGAGGATTCACATGTGGAAGGATAAGTTGCGTGTCACGGCAAAAGTGATCAGTTTTGGACTCAACGGTGTAGCGATCGCGGTGCTTGCGCTTCCTCTCGGAATCGACATAAAAACCGCATTCAGCATCACCCTCGGAGTCGTCGCGCTCGATCTCGTCGTCGAGACCGTCGAGTGGTTCCTAATGAAACCGTCAAGGGAGGTTCAACCATGAAGAAGATACTGTACAGCTTAGTTGCTTTTGTCCTCCTGATCGCCATTTTGGCATCAGGTTGCGCGGGAAGCTTGGTTCAACCGAGCGAACCCGATCCAACTCAGACTCCCACACCGACCGACGTGTCTTCGACCCCCACTCCCGAATCGACCGCAACCCCCGTCACACCCCCCGAACAGGTCTCCTGGCCAACCACTCCCGAAGAAGCCGCCCGGCTATTCGGAGCAGACTCCTCCCGTTGGGAAGTTTCTGCCGAAGGTGGCTGGCACTTGCGTGAGGATTCCACTCGGACTATGGTCAACCCCTCAGGTTTCTCCCTCGAAGGGTATTATGATCAGGATCCGGGTCGCAACCCACGTCAGTTCGTTTCTCTGGCGGCCGTCGAAGTTCAAGGTGCCACAATTTGGCAAGCAACCGCGCAAGAACTATACTGCGCAATGCTACACGCCAAATACCAGGGTATCAACTTCGCTGATGCGGCCAAGAACATCGATGCCGTGGGGTTCGACAAGCCCACCAGCTGCCCCTAGGTAGCTCTCTCAAGGAGACCGAAACCCGCCCGGGTTTCGGTCTTCTGCCCCGGGGTTTTCCCCGGACAACACACACAAACAAAGGAAAGAAAGAAGAAAGAGATTAGCGTACTACGGTTAAATTCACCGTACTGACGAGTCCCAAAGGACGAATACGCTTATGAAAATCTTAAAATCTTTTGATAAACCAAATACTCTTCTAGTAGTTAGCAGCTACCCGGATCCAAAAACCGGTATCAAAGATCTCGATGCCGTCGCTTGGCATTCCCAAAAAACCTTAAGGTCAATTGCCTCTTCTAACCAAAAAGTTGTTGTCTTTTCTGAAATTAGCTCCCAAACCAAACCTTATAAAGATGGCTCAAATATTTTAGTCCTACCCCTTTGGCACAAAGGTCAGCCTATTACCTTCTTCAAAGCTCTAATCCGAGTTTTTAAATTCAAACAGGCCAAAAATATCTTATTTCAATTCGAATTCAACATTTTTGGTGGTATTACTCCTGTCCTCTTTATTCCCCTATTTTTGTATTTATTCCGTTTAACTGGCAAAAAAATAATCTTTGAAATTCACCAAGTCATTACTGATATTTCAGAGCTTAAAACCCATCTAAATCTAAAAAATCGCTTATTTCAAAAAATATTCAACTTCGGTCTTTTAAATTTTTATAAGACCATCGGTCTTCTATCAAACCAAATCGTTGTTCTTGAACAAGAGCTAAAAAACCGCCTCTCCAATTTTGTAACTGAGGACAAAATCAATTTCATCCCTATTTCAACCATCAAAAAAAGAAAAATTAACCAAGCCTTAGCCAAACAACAGCTTGGCTACACCAAAGATGATTTTGTTATTATCTCCTTTGGTTTTATCAACTGGTACAAAGGTAGTGATTGGCTAGTCAAAGCTTTTTCTACCATCAAAGATAAAAGCACTAAACTAATTTTAGCTGGTGGCTCCTCACCTACCCTAAAAGACAAAAAATATTACCAAAACTACTATTCCAAACTTTCTTCATCTGTTTCCAAAAACAAAAATATATCTATTACTGGCTTTATTCCAGACGATAAAATTTATCTCTATTTTTCAGCCGCCGACCTCATTGTCCTGCCTTATAGAGTTTTCATGTCCTCATCTGGCCCCCTTTCCATTGCTTTTTCATATGGCAGACCCATTCTTTTATCAACACCCCTTATCAAAAACTATATTAATAGTACTGATTTCAATACCAGCCTATCAAAACTAAATTTAACTCCAGCAGATATCTCCTTTTCACTCAATTCTAAACATTTTCCATCTAAAATCACTCAATCTCAAAAAATATTACCCAAACTAACCAAATTCTCAACTTTAATGCAAATCAGTAGAAACCAGCAAAACACCTCTCAAAAATATCTAAATCTAATCAACAGTCTTTGGACAAAGCCACAATCCTATTTTTCCCTACTTCCTCAAACCACCTAATCCTTTTTTGGGTTAAACTATATTGTGTACACTCGCTTTATTAAAAAATATTGGTCTTACCTCTGCCTCTGTCTCGTCCTTTTAGTTATCTTTGCTAAAAATTACATTCCAGACACTTTTCTTTTAGGTTGGGACAATCTTACCCCCGAGCTAAACATCTGGATGAATCTAAAAAGATCGCTTCTGGCTGTATGGCAAGAATATCAGGGTTTGGGTTTGGTAGGTGGTATGGGCCACTCTGCTGATCTGATTAGGCAAATTTTTATCTTACCCCTGACCCTTATTCTCCCCAATTCTTTCATCCGCTATCTTTATCACTTTTCTATGCTTACCCTCGGCTCCTTTGGAGCTTTTTTCTTTCTCAAAAAGCATTTCAAGCTATCCCCACCCCTATCTCTTTTAGGTAGCCTTTTTTACCTTCTCAACTTTGGTACCATCCAAAACTTCTATGTCCCCTTTGAACCCTTCTCGTGCCTTTGGGGCTTTTTTCCTTTTTTAATCTCTTCCCTTTTAGATTATTTATCTAAACCCAATTCCAAAAACCTCAAAAAACTTTTTATCTTAAATCTTTTAGCCACTCCCAGCTTCTATGTCCAGACCAATTTTATTGTCTACACCCTTTTTGTTCTTGCCATATTCACTAGCCACCTTCTAAAAAACCGATCTCATTTCTCGTTACTCATTTCTTGTTACTCAAAAATATTATTAATAATATTTTTAGCCAACTCTTTCTGGCTTTTACCCTTTGCTTACTATCTTCTATCTGGAAATTTTAAAGACACCACTCTTGGTATTGGCAACATCATGGCTTCCCAGGAAACCTTTATGCGAAATCTTAATCGTGGCAAACTTGACGATTTTTTCCTACTAAGAGGTTATTACTATGATTTTAGCAACTCCACCACCCCCCTTATGGCTCCTTGGGTTGCCTATTTTCAAAACCACTATATCTTAATCATTGGCTATTTTCTAGGCATTGTCTCAATAATCGGCATTCTTTTTTCCAAGCACTCTTGGTTAAAATTTTCTCTAATACTTTCAGCTATAGCCTTGATGTCTGCAGTTCCTCCCTTTTCCTTTATCAATACTCTTTTACGCTCTTCTCCCTTTTTAAACCAAGTCTTTCGATCTCCTTTTACCAAATTTATTGCTCCAACCTCCTTTATTTTTTCCCTTGGTCTACCCCTTGGTATTATCTTTATCACCAAACTCTTTCAAAACCTTTTATACAAAGTCAAATCAACTTACCTAAGCCTTATCACTGTCTTCCTTATCCTTGTTTTTTCCCTACCAATTTTTAGTGGAAACTTCTTCTATCCCCAAGTTAGACAAAGTCTTCCCAGTCAATATATTGAAACTATCAATTTTTTCAAAACCCAACCCAAAACCGGCCGTATAACCAATCTTCCCCAAGGTAATTTTTGGGGTTGGACTTTTTACAATTGGGGCGGCAATGGCTCCGGTTTTCTCTGGTATGGTATTGAGCAACCTATTCTAGATAGAGCTTTTGATGTCTGGAGTCTTAAAAACGAAAATTATTATTGGCAGCTAAACGACGCTCTCCAAAAACAAGATCCCTATCTTTTTAATCAGCTTTTATCCCAATATGATATTCAATACATTCTTTTTGACAACTCCATTTATTTCCCGAATGAGAGAAACTACTCCTTACAAGCCATCAAAACCAAACAAATGCTAGATAACCTTGACACCATCAAAACAATCGCCACTTTTGATCAAATCACTATCTATCAAACTAAATATCAAACCAATCCTTACCTGACCGATAATCAAAATTTTGTATCAACTCTTCCTCAAGTCACTAGTACAAACATCCCAATAACAGACAACCTTACCCTTCAAAACCCAACTCTTTGTCAAAACACCTCATCCAATACAAAAATTACTAGAGATTTCCAAAACAATCTCATCTTAATTTCCATAAACGACCCTAACTGTTACAACTACCATCTTTCAGACCTTGATCTCACCAAACCCTATATCCTCCAAATTAAATACAAAAACATCACCGGCCACTCTCTTACCATAGCCGCTTTTAACCAGACCAATAAATATTTCTTTCTAAAATTAGATGATTCCAAAGATTGGACCACCAAACAAATCCACTTGCCTGTCTACACAAACGATCCCTACAAAACCGATCTAACCATCCAAATCAGAAGTCCTTCTTTTAATTTCCTCCCAACCGAAAACCACATCAGCCAAATCCAGCTTTTTGAAGCCCAAGCCTCTGCCCAAACCATACTCCCCTCTCAAAACAAGCAATACTTGTCTTCTTCCTCAAATATTTTCTATTACAAAGTAATATTAAAAAACAATTCTATTAATCAATATCTTGTCCTACCTCAATCATTTGACTCTGGCTGGCTTGCCTATTATTTCAACGGTCTTAAACCAGTTTTTTTAAAAGACCATGTCTTAATCAACAACTGGGCCAACGGTTGGCAGTTTCCCGCAGA
>CAZRXL010000044.1:0-4881 GCA_964604055.1 uncultured Gammaproteobacteria bacterium | reverse complement strand
ATTAGCAATTATTGACATATTTGTACCTCCATAAACTATTAAAACATTTTCACTAACTGGTCTAGTTTAAGGGGTACCGGTCATAGTAGTGAACTTCGGCAAAAATCAAATCATTTTGATTCCCTTGCTGGCCGTTATCTTGAAACATATTGCTTACCATTTTCCCTACAAGAGATAAAAAACAACACTCCAATCAAAGACTATGAACAAGACAGCTTTGAAAAGAAACTGCTTAGTCAGCTCCAAATATTTGGTTCTTATCCAGAAATTTATAGCAATCCCAAGCTGTCGGAAACTGACAAAATTGATCTACTCCAAAACATTTTTGATACCTATGTTCTCAAAGACGTTATCAATATCTACAATTTGAAAAACGAAAAATTAGCCAAGGACATACTTACCAAGATCGCTCTTCAGATTGGCTCGGAAGTGTCTTTAAGAGAATTGGCCAACAGTCTTAATGCCAATATCACCACCGTCTCCAATTACATTGAAATATTTATTAAAAACTATATTTTAATTCCTCTTCCCTCATTTAAAACCAATCTGCGCAAAGCCGTCTCTGAAAATAGAAAGCTTTATTTTTACGACCTAGGAATTAGAAATATCTTAATCAAAGATTTTAGAGAACTTGAATTACGGCCCGACAAAGGTGGTGTTTTTGAAAATTTTATTATTTCCGAAATTGAAAAGAAAACCAAATATTCAAATATCAAACAAAATCTATATTTTTACCGTCAGTATTCTGGTCCTGAGGTTGATCTTGTTTTGGAGGACTACAAAAAACGATACCAGTGTCTAGAAATAAAAACCAATAAGAAAAGCGGTCGCAAAGACGTTTTTCCTTTACCAAACAAATTCAAAACCATCAATTGCACCAATTATTTTTCTACCATATCCAATCTAAAATAACCTCCCTCATTCTAAAACCTACATTAAACCCCCAGAATGATCCTGACATCCTGTCTGATGAACCCAATTTTATAGTAAAATTACAGACAATGACCGATCCAAAAAATATTAATCAGGCGATAAATTATCAAACAGCTTCTGTCGTCAGCCAAGAAATTATCAGTAAACCCACCGGCACTATCACCCTTTTTGCTTTTGACAAAGGCCAGGGTTTAAGCGAGCACACCGCTCCTTTTGATCCTTTCGTATTGGCAGTAGAAGGCAATGCCGAGATTTCTGTTTCCGGGGTAGTCAATCTAATTAAATCAGGCGAATCGCTTTTAATGCCAGCCAATAGTCCTCATTCGATCAAGGCGCTGGAGCCGTTTAAAATGCTTTTGATAATGATTAAGTCATAAATTTTGCTATGTCAGCCAAGCATCTTAAAAAAATTATCAAAGACTCTTACGCCAAGATCGCCCAATCTTCCAGTTGTGGTTGTGCTTGCGCCTCCAACCAAACCGTTCAAAGACAATCTGGTCAAATGGGTTATTCGCTAGCCGAGATGACTGCTGTCCCCGACGGTTCCAACCTCGGTCTCGGTTGTGGCAACCCAGTTGCCATTGCCTCTCTAAAAGAAGGCGATCTTGTTTTAGATCTAGGTTCTGGCGCTGGTTTTGATGTCTTTTTGGCCGCCCAAAAAATCGGACCACAGGGTCTGGCTATTGGAGTAGACATAACCGATGAAATGCTGGCAAAAGCCAGAGACAATGCTCAAAAAGGTGGTTTTACCAACGTCGAGTTCAGAAAAGGAGATATCGAGAATTTGCCAGTCAAAGATGAAGAAGTCGATGTAGTTATCTCCAATTGTGTCATCAACCTCGCTCCAGATAAAGAAAAAGTATTTAAAGAAACGTATCGAGTCTTAAAACCCGGTGGCAGACTGATGGTTTCCGATGTGGTTCTGGTCAAACCCTTACCAGATAAGATCAAAAATGACGAGCAGTTATTAAGCGCCTGTGTCGCCGGTGCCATTCTAAAACGGGATTATTTGAGTTTATTGAGAAAAGTTGGTTTTGTTGATATTCAAATTCATAAAACAAGCCCTGGTTTTCTAAAAAACTATACTGAAAGCATCACTTTTTCGGCATTCAAAAAATAGTCCGGTTTACATTCCAATTCTTATTACTTCACCTATAGAATCAGTGTCCAAAAAATAGCACTCGACAGTTAGTTGTGATAGAAGTTGACTTGATTTATCTGTCCTAGGGTCTATTATTAAATAAAATGACTATCAAAAAAATAGTATTGCTAACTTTGTTTTTCTGTTCCATTAGTATTTTTACTCCCAAAAGTGCCCAAGCTGTAGATTGGCTGGTGGTCAGAGAAAAAATTCAATATTTCTTTGCCTTTAGCGCTGACAAAAAAATTGAAGTATTAGAAAAACAGGCCGAGACGAGGCTAGATTTGGCCCAAGACTATGCTGATATTGGCAACCACTCCAAAGTTCAAGATTCACTCCAAGATTATCTTCAAGCCAAAGAAAAACAAGACAATTTCTTGGACAAAGTAGTTGACGATCATGTTTTAGGGGTAGTTCAGGAAAGAACCATAGAACAACAAAAAACCATCGAAGATATAAAAACCAAAGTTGATCAAGATACGAAACAAAACATCATTCAAGTTCAGGAGCAAGTTGTCAACCAGGTCGCTCAAAGGGTTGTTGAGGTCAATGGTAAAGAAGGCCAAACCGAATTTTTCAATAAAGTCGAGCATGTTTGGGCGCCGGGAACCGGTCCTGGCGGGGGTGAGGCTGGGGTCGTCTATGAAGGCGGTGCCAAGATTATGTTTGCCCCGGGAACTTCTGCTGGTGGCAGTGGAGATGCCAAAGCTGACATCAAGACGGTTGAGGTAATAAGCAATTAATTTTCTTGACAAAAAACACCAAAAGGTTCATATTTACTTAATGAGGCTTAGGTTTGTATTTTTTCTTACTCTTTTTTTGTTTCTTCTCATTAGTCTTAAGTTGGCCGACAATTTTCCCATACAAGCTTCATCAGACGATCTGGTCATCAATGAACTGATGCCCTATCCGGCCAGTGGCGAAGATGAGTGGCTCGAATTTTATAATAAAAGTGACAGTCAAGCCTTTGATTTAACTGGTATGTGGCTAATGGTTACCCAGGGTACCGAACCTGATTATGACTATCAACAGAGAATTGATCTATCAGGCAGTGTTCCTCGTCAAGGTTTTTTAACCTTTAATTTCGCTTCAGACGAATATCAGCTACCCGACGATGGCGCCTGCATTTCAGTTTTTATCGGCGAAACCAGTTCTATTCATTCAGTCAAGTATGGTAATGGCACCTGCGATGATGGTGTCGATGCCGTTGATGCCACCGAAGGTGGCACCATTGTGGTTGAGCAGGCTAAATCTATCAATGCCAAGATGACTTGGGAGCCGGATGCTACACCTCCAAACGCCACCTTTGTCTTAAGTGATCCGTCCAACCTCGATAACCCTCCCAGTCGTGGCTGGTGTGACATTAGCGATGACCAGTGTTTTCAGATATCAACTTTGACTTCTCACCTTAGCTCAATGGGTATAACCAGCAACTTAGGCCAACAAACAGACCTATCTCGGGCCACCAATATTTACTTTGACCATGCCACTTACGGTCGCATTAGTTTTGGCAATGAAATCAATTTTACCGATCGCGATGCCATGACTTGGTTGGGCCAACTTCAAAGCAAAATGGTCATCTCCCAGGGAGCCATTGCTCTAGACGCCGATCTAATCCAAAATTTAATCAACACTCAAGCTACCCTGGTCATGAGAAACATTACCATATCAAATCCTACCATCAGGGTAACCAATACCGATGGCTCTGCCGGAGATTCAAGTATTGTCTCCGGCTTGTCTTATGATCAAACTGCCCACACTCTAACTTTTACCGCCGCTCATTTTACTACCTTTACTGCCGTTCAGGCGACTTCATCCTCTTCTTCCTCCTCTTCGCCATCATCTTCTAATCCTGGACCTCCTTGCTGTGGTGACCCTTCCCCCAGTTCCATTTCTGACCTTTTTGAAATCCAAACCACTGCTACTACTGCCAAACTATTCTTTACTCCTATTAGCAACACCTCTGATTTTTACATCAGCTTTTCTCAAAATTCTCACGCCGAAGAGCATGGCGAATTAGTCAGGTTATTAAGAGAAGGTGTCCAAAGCCATACCATTAATTATTTAAAGCCAAATACTACTTACTACATTAAAGTTAGGGGTCAAAACGGTTGCATGCCGGGGGATTGGAGCAGTATCATGAAATTCACCACCAACAATCAAACATATTACAAATACTTTTCTTCCAAAACCTCATCAAAAATTATTGTCACTCCAACTTTAGTCCCAAATAATAACGCTGTTGAGCCTACTCCTTCACCAACTGAATCTCCCCAACCGACCCAGTCGCCAACACTCTCAGAAACTGAACCTCAAAATTCTAAAAAATGTTTCCTGTGGTGGTGTTGGTAAAAAACAATCCTTATTCACAATTCGGTGGCTGTCAGATGACCGGCGGCTCGGTCATGGAATCAATCGCTTGGGTCTATTCAGAGGGATCGGGAGGATACACCGAAGAATCGGTCTCCTATGCCATCTCGGCCTGCAATAGTTTACCCAATGGCAAGTGGGTAGTTCCAGAGGACCTGTTAAACTAATCTAAAGTTCAGTCATTTTTCTTTTCTTCCGATCAGCATCATGTGACCCGAGGTGGCATAAATGGCCGGATGGTTGCAATACTGCCAATGAGCCTTCAGCCAGTTATCTCCTGCCCTTAGATACTTATTTGCCAAGGCATTAGTCTTTTTGGGTACATGTGAAAACCCTTCCAAACCCACCCGGTCAATTATCTTTATCTCTTGTTTTAAGAACAATTTCTCCAATTCTTCAGGCAAAAAATAATGGCAAAAATATTTTCTATTCCACTT
>CAZRXL010000043.1:3366-5034 GCA_964604055.1 uncultured Gammaproteobacteria bacterium | reverse complement strand
CCCTGACTTAAGTATGTCAAAAGCCGGAAACACCCTCTTTTCCGCCAAATACCTATCCAACTTCAACTCCATGTTGCCCGTTCCCTTAAACTCTTCAAAGATCAAATCATCCATCTTCGAACCTGTCTCTACCAATGCCGCCCCAATTATGGTCAGTGACCCTCCACCTTCAATGTTTCTGGCCGCTCCAAAAAACCTCTTGCTTGGATACAAAGCCGCCGGATCAAAACCACCCGACAACGTCCGCCCAGAGGTTGGAATTGCCAAATTGTACGCCCGCGCCAACCTAGTAATCGAATCAAAAATCATAAATACATCCTTCCCCATCTCTACTAATCTTTTAGCCCTTTCTATCGCAATTTCTGCCGCTTTGGTCTGCTCCTCAGGCTTTTGATCAAAATTACTCGCAATCACCTCTCCCTTGATAAATCTTTTCATATCCGTCACCTCTTCTGGTCTCTCTCCTACCAATACCGCCATCAAGTGAACTTCCGGATAATTTTTTGCCACTCCATCAGCAATTTCTTTTAAAAGAGTCGTCTTACCTGCTTTGGGCGGTGACACCACCATCCCTCTCTGCCCAAAACCAATCGGACAAAATAAATCGAGTATCCGAGTCGACACTGGCTCTTGGCCAGTTTCAAGCTTTACCTGTTTGTCAGGAAAAATTGGTACCAATTCCTGAAAATCTGGTCTCTTTATTGCCTCCGACAAAGACTGATCATTGACCTTATCAATCTTGACCATTGCCCAATATTTCTCTTCCGGTCTAGGTTTTTTTGCCAAACCAGAGATCATATCCCCTGGTCTCAGTTGATACTTTTTAACCTGAATTTGACCAATGTAAGCATCTCTACTACTAGGCGTAAAATTAGGCCTGACAAAACCCTTACCATCAGACATTATCTCCAAAACTCCTCTAATCGCTTCCACCACCACATCGTTTCTCACCTGCGTTGTCACCTGTGGCATCACCGGCTGCTGTACCACATTTCTTTGCACCCTAGACTTATTAACTGGATCTTTTTTGGAATCTACCATTTTTTACAAAAAATTTATAACCATCAAAACATTCAAAATAAAGCTATACCTGCGGGGAAAAAATCAAATTCAACTCTATTCTACAAAATCCCCTTCCCTCTGTCAAATCAAACTCATCGGTCAGTATAAAGAGTAGCAGACCTGCCCCCTCTGCTACTCTTAATACTAACCAAGAACAAAGTTTGACTTTTTTCAAAAAAAGTTCTATCTTGTTCTTGGAGAAACAACACTATTCGTGTTCCACCTGCTTTGCGAATATCGGTAGAGTTGTTTCTTTTTTAGTTTTTTAAGGTCAAATTTTGTAGTCGAAGACGCCCAAAATTTGTCTTAAAACACAATCCCGAGCCAAAGGCGAGGGATTAGTTTTACCTTTTTAAGCACTCACCACCAACCTTCCTTTCAACCGTCCAATCTGCCTGACTTGTCTTTCTCCCCAACTCACCCGTCTCTTTAATAGTCTTCTTACTAACCTCTTCAGCATTAATTTCAATATACCACCCCCTTATTATTTTGTCTATATCTCATAATAATTTAAGTCGCAAAAATATCATATCTCATATATTTTTATATTATTCCTTTTAGCTTCAAAACCAGCCCAAAATACTCCTTGTCAACATTATGTGAATA
>CAZRXL010000043.1:0-3356 GCA_964604055.1 uncultured Gammaproteobacteria bacterium | reverse complement strand
CAAACTTTATGAACTTTAAAAACTTTCTACTGTTTCAACTCTCTTATACTCCCCATCTCCCACACTTCCCTTCCCAACACTTTTGATTCTTTATTTCTTTTTTCCATCTGTCTTACCCCCACCACCTCTCCCAAAAGACTTACCTCCCCCACTAAAACTTTCTTTACTCCCACTATCTTATTTTTAAAACTGCTCCACATTGCCGCCACCACTGCCAGATCAGATCCGGTATCTGTCAATTTAACTCCTCCCGTCACCGACACATACACATCATACTTATACAGCGGTATCCCCAAAACTTTTTGTGCCACCGCCACCAACAGCTGACCTCTTTTAAAATCCACCCCCGAAAATACTCTTTTTGGTATCGGCGCAAAACTTTCTGTCACCAAGGCCTGCACCTCCACCATCATTGGTCGACTTCCCTCCATTACTATAGTCTTAATCGCCCCCACCTTATCATTCTTACCCGAAGCCAAATTAACCTCATCACTAGTTACCTCTCGTAATCCCTTTGCCTCCATCTTAAATATTCCCACCTCATCCGTCGGCCCAAACCTGTTTTTTATTGACCGCAATATCCTAAACTCGCCGGTCTTTTCTCCCTCAAAATAAAGTACCACATCAACCATGTGTTCCAAAAGTTTTGGTCCAGCAATACTCCCCTCTTTTGTTACGTGACCCACTATTACTATCGGCACCCCCTTCTCCTTGGCCAACTGTATTAATACAAAAGCCGACTCTCTTATTTGACTCACACTTCCAGTTGCCGCCTCTAAATCTGACAGCGCCATCACCTGAATCGAATCCACCACTATCAAATTGGGCAACTCTTTTACTCTATCAAAATATGCCAGAACATCATCAACTACATTAGTCTCCAATATTTCGGCTTTATCTGCCTTCAGCCCCAATCTATCAAACCGCAGCTTAATCTGCTCAGCCGATTCCTCCCCAGCTACATATAAACCACCTACTCTTCCAATTAATTGAGTCAAAAGTGTACTTTTACCTATCCCTGGCTCGCCCGAAAAAAGTATCACTGACCCAGGTACAACTCCTTTACCCAAAACTCTATCCAATTCCGAAATCTTAGACGAAAAGATATTAAATGTTTTTCTATTTTTTACCTCCGATAATCTTTTGACCTCTACTACTCTCCCTCCCCTATTTTCTCTTTTTCGTCCAGAGGACGATCGGCCTGTGACCGAAACTTCCCTCAGGCTATTCCACTCCCCACACATCGAACATTGCCCCGCCCATTTACCAAACTCGTTCCCGCAATTCGAACAAACAAAAATTATTTCTTTTTTCTTGGCCATTGCATATTATCCCACATCAAAATCATCTCTCAAATCGCCTCTAGTAAAACATACAAATATTTACCCTAACAATCCAAACGTCTCGTTACCCATCACCACTAAAGTCGGGTTTTCCCAGTTCAATTGTTCTAAGTTGGCCACTAATCTTCTCAATCTCGAATCTATCACCATATTCACATACTTGACCTTGTTTCTCATTCTTTCAACTATTTGTCTCACCAACTCTGTTCCAGCTTCCTCTTCTCCTTCTCTGGCAATTACCATTTCAATCAATACCTGTTTATCATCCCAATAAGACTCGACACGAGCCACAATTCCAGCCACCGCCTTATTTCCTTTTCTAATCACCAAACATATATTATCTTTATCCTTCATCTTCGCTAGAAAATATGATTCAGCCACATTACCATCCCAACCATACAATTGTTCAGCCAAATAATACGACAAAGTATCCGCATCCTTTTTATTCATTTTTTCTATCGCCATACTTATTTATAACACAAACTTACCCCATCAAAAAAGCCCCGCATCTGCGGGACTTTTATTTATAACTTACTTATAAATCATCTTGCTCTTGTCTGTCATCACCAAACCTAGGGACATCTTTCTTCTAGCCACATCCACACTTTCTACATACACTTTTACCTTATCTCCTTCCTTAAAATCCGTCACACCACCCAACTTAGAAATATGAACCAAGCCTTCAATCCCTGCTTCCAACCTTACCAACACCCCAAAACCGGCAATTCTTGTTATCTCGCCTTCAAATTCAGAATCCTTTGGATATTTTTCTTCGATTTTTTTCCATGGATCATCCGACAATCTTTTAATCGAAAATTGCAATCGGCCCTCTTCTTTATTCAAAAGCTTTACCTTAATTTTATCCCCCACCTTATAAATCTCATTCACATTATCAACTTTCTCCCATGAAATTTCCGATATATGAACCAAACCTTCCAGATTAATTTTTTCTTCCTGTTTACCTACATTAATCTTTACAAACACTCCAAAAGGCTCAACTCGCACCACCTCAGCTTCAAACACATCATCTACTTTCAAATTTTCTATTGTGTCTACCTCTTCTCCCACCTTACCCGGCTCAGACACCATTCTCTCAGAAAAAACTAATCTATTTTTAGCTTGATCTACTTCCAACACCTTTGCCTTAATCTTCTTACCAATCATTTTTTCCGGATCTCCTTCATATTTCTCACCAATTTGCGAGCCTGGTATAAAACCAAAAAAACCAAACGGTGCAATCACCACCGCCCCACCACGATTAAGCTCTTTCGCATAAACCGTTACTTCCCCACCATCTTTTTCTTTTTCCGCAAAAAAGTTCCAGCCATGACCAGAAGCCGCCCCTCTAATTGATACTAAAATTTGTCCCCTATCACTCTCCGGTTGTCTCACTTGTACTTCTATCTCATCACCCAACTTCAAGTCGGATACATAATCTTTCACATACTCAAACTCCTTTCCCCCCACCACCGCGTCGCTCTTTCCTCCTATATCAATATAAATTGCCTTATTTTTAATCGAAGTTACCTTACCTTTTACTGCCTGACCTTGTTCAAACGCAGCTATTTCTCCCCCCTCTTCCTTCAACAAATCCCCCATTGTCAAAATCTGTTTCTTTTTAACTTTAGTTTTTACCATAATCAACGGGATTCCTGCCCGCCTCTGGCGGAGATTACCCTAAATAAACAAATAAATATATCAATTTGTCAAATAAATTAATCCCTCTATTCTGGCCACGACCTATCTTCGAAGCCCGTCTCCGGACAACTATTGTCAGCGCTGAAGCGTTTCACTTCTCTGTTCGGAATGGGAAAAGGTGGTTCCACCTCGCACCAATGACCAGAACAGAAAGATTAATAAAAATTAGTAACTAAAACAAGTTGTCATGAAATTACGAAAAAGTTTTTTCGATCCATCCTTTGTTCAGCTTAATCCCTTACGGGACTTACACCTACAAAGTATTAACCGGTAGTCTCCCGGCGATCTCTCTTCCCTTACGGGAATAGGAGTCCT
>CAZRXL010000042.1:0-5034 GCA_964604055.1 uncultured Gammaproteobacteria bacterium | reverse complement strand
TTTGTAGTTGATCGTATTATTGATGGTGATACCTTGGTCTTAGCCACTGGCCAGCGGATTCGTCTCCAAAACATCGACGCTCCTGAAGAAACATTTTGTGGCTATGATCAAGCTAAACAGCAATTAGAATCTCTTCTCCCTGCCGGTGTCAGTCTTCATTTAACGGGTGACTATGTTGACCGTGATGGTCGACGTATTGCCCTAGTCTATCTTGGCGATATCCTGATAAATGAAAAAATGCTTCTTTCCGGCTGGGCCAAATTTACCAGTGCCACCTCATCAGAAAATGACCGTCTCAAAGCCGCGGGAGAATTTGCCCGCCATCAAAAATTGGGTGTCTACAGTTCTCTTTGCCGTCAGTCGACCAATCCCAATAATCCAGACTGTTCCATCAAGGGCAACCATGGTGAACGGGAAAATATTTATTCTTTTCCTGGCTGTGGTAGTTACCCCAATACTATTTTAGAACTAGACGAAGGTGATGTTTGGTTTTGTACCGAAGACCAGGCCGCCGCCGCCGGCTTTACCAAAGCCAAAAATTGCCTTGATAAAGTCTTTTCTCTTTAAACTTCCGACTTAACTTTTTTAGCTTTTTTTACCTTCTTTTCAGCCTTTTTAACTTCTTTCAATTCTGGTTTATTAGCCTTGCTCATCAATTCCAAAATCTTTCCTAGTTTTGAATTAATTGACACTAGCAATTCTTTGTTTAGATCCTTACCGCCACCCCCGCCCGTATATTGTCTTTTATCAGAACCGGCCTGGTTTTTACCAAAACAATCAGAGCAATAAACTGGTTTACTACCGTCAGGAAAAAAAGGTACTTGGCAATCCCGTCCACAGGCGGCGCACACTGCCGGATACATTTGCCGATCGCCTCCGCCCCGGCCTCCAAAATCTCTTCTACCACCAAAACTTCTTCTACCACTTCGTTGATTATCTTGATTGAAATATGTCATCCGCCATTTTACCACAAAACTACATATAAAGATGGTTTATAATCACATCAGTGGTATCCAAACTATACAAATTACTTACCAAAGACCACTTAATTATCATCGGTCTTTTTACCCTAGCCACAACTATTTTTTTCGGTTATTATTGGTTTTTTGTCCCCGGTAAATTACAATATCTTTACCAAAACTGGGATGGTCCCAGTTATGTTTTGATAGCCAAGTCATTTTACCAACCATCTGTTCTTAATCAACTCAACACTTTTGGTCATCCGCCTAACTATTTTGCCAACCACTTTCCACTTTATCCTCTTTTTATCCGTCTATTTTCTTTTCTTGGCTATTTTCAGTCTATGCTTTTTGTTAGCCTTCTTTTTTCTCTATTGTTCATCCTTGCTTTTTATCATCTGGTCAAACAATTAAAAATAACCAAATCGCCTTTATTGCTTACCTTGCCATTGATAATTTTTCCTCCTCGCTGGTTTATTGTTAGCCATGTTGGCAGTTCTGAACCCATTTTTTTATTTTTTCTCACCTTATCTTTGATTTATTTTTTTAAACAAAAATTTCTTTATTCCGCCATTTTCGCGGCATTATGTCAGTTAACCAGAGCCCAGGGAATTTTATTATTTGCCGGTTATTTTAGTTTTTTTGCGTATCAATTTTTTACTAGTTCACAAAAAAATTTAATCAAACCAGTCCGTCAGTTTTTGCCCTATTTTTCAATTCCGATTTCTTTAATTCTACTTTTCCTGTGGTTTCAAATCCAATACAACGACTTTTTTGCCTTCTTTCACTCCATCACTCAATTTCGCCATCTTCGTCTTCCGCCTTTTAAAATTCTATTTACCTACGACTATTTCGGTGCTGTTGCTGGTGACGTTTCCATTTGGAAAGAAGTTTACATTTTAAACTATCTTTTATATCTAATCCCCATCTTTGTTCTGTTTCGCAAAAAGTTTTTCACGCTAGCCATTTTATCGTCTTTCCTTTTTTTACCCATTCCATTTCTTGTTCACATCGATGTCAGCCGCTACTCTCTTCTCCTTTTACCGTTTGTTTATCTGGGCTTATCTGATCTCATCGCCCGTAAAGATTTTTTAGTCCCACTTATATTTGTTTCGCCAGCAATCTTGGTATACGCCATCAACTTTACTCTTTATAATCTTTCTCCTTAATTATTAAATTATAAAAAATATGACCTACTCCCAAATCGTCTACCTTTTCGCCGACCAGTTAGTTTCCGACCGTTCTGGTTTTGTTAATTACCACCTCCATCCCACCGGCCAAAAAATATCCGTCAAGCCCCTATCTGAATTATTGGTTCTTTCAGCCCTGATTTATTTAATTGATCAAAAATATTTATCATTAACCGTCGCCGACACTAAAAAACTATTTTTTCTCCCCGGCCAAGATGTCTTTGTCAAAGCACTCAAAAAAGCTGATCCATCATTAGCTTGGTTGGAATCATCTCTTTTAGATGCCAGCCAAAGCGAGTCTAAACTCCAAAAATCTGTTTACAACATTTTAGGTCAAGACGACATTTCTCCCTGGGGTCAGATTATTGGTCTAGTTCGAGACGATCTAGCCAAACAAGGCCATCTTATTGCGCAACAGTCCAAGCGCCTAATCACTTTTACCAAAAAATATTCTTTTGCCAAAGACCCATCCTCTTTTCAGTCTCATTTAGACCAATTTCAAAAGGCCTTATCTCAGTTTTCAAATACCGCCATCTTTCCGTTAGTTAAAAAAGCCATTAGCTCTGGCATTGCCAAAAGAAAAGAAACCCCCTCCGGCGCCGACGACTAGACTTTTCTTGCGCTTTCAACTATCGACCGGACGTGTTCTGCCGCTTCACCGTTAACTGTAGCATCTTCATCAAGCTGAGCCCTAATTGGTCCGCCCACCAAAAAAACCCCTCCCATTTTTGTCAAAAAAAACTCGTTTCCATCCGGATCTGTTACTCTGGCTCTATCCTCCGAAACAAACCATTGCCCACTTTGTCTTTCTACTCCTGTCATACCTTATTCTTGTCCCCGCATTACCCAGGCCTGGCCAAACGTTACTACCAGTCCCAGCCACACTGCCACTCGCCATGAGGCAATCCCCATTCCAAACTGATCCGCCGCTCTGGCTATTAACCAAATTCCGGCCGAATTAACTATCCACCAACCCAGTCTGCTTCTCTTTACTGCCGACTTTGCCAAAATATTTATCAAAGCCAAAGCCCCCATTGAATGAGCCACAGCCCAAGCCACTGGTATGTGCCAAGTTCCCAACACCACCCATTCCGGCCAGATAATATTAACTACCATCAATCCAATCGCATTCACTATTAAATACGTTACATAAGACACCGTTAGCATAATTCAGTTTATCAAATGGGTAACCAATATTACAACACTGGTACAATCAATTTGTGTCAAAAATTGTCATCTTTTTCTTTTTTTCCACTATTGCTTTGTTTTTATTTTTCATTTTTTTAAATCCCAACCAAGTTCTTATCCGTCCTCTGGTCTATCGCATTTTTCCCACACCAACCCAGATTCCCACCCCCACACCACCAATAGCGACAAATACCCCTAGTCCAACTCTTACTCCAGTTTCCACACTTCAGAACGTCATTGAAAGCCAAGGCGAGGGAGATACGTTCCCCTGGGGTATCGCCCAACAGTTAGATGAGCACACTTGGACTATGAAAATAGAGCTTGATCCCAATATGTCTACTCCTCAAGAATTACTCGAGGCTCTAAACAACTATCGTCAAGTTCATGGTTCTGCTACTTTGGAATGGAACCAAACCTTAGCTGACTACGCTCAGTCTCGAGCCCAATTTTTTACCGATCAAAAAGGTTTAGATAGCCACGCTGGTTTTCAGGATTTTTTAGATAACCAAGACGGTTTTACTAAGCTTGGTTTCAGGGGGCTAGGGGAGAACGCTAGCTACGGTTACCGCCTATCTGGGGTTCACCTCATTGAATGGATTTATGCCGGTGACCAACCTCATAATCAAAATCAACTTAACCCCGATTGGCACTATGTTGGTATTGGTATAAAAGAGACTGCTTCTTGCCTTATTTTTGCATCCGACAGAATTTAATCTGCTATAATAACACCTCCATGATTACTCGTCTCGGGCTAGTTCTGCTGGAACAGGAGATCAAAAACCTCAAAAAGCAATTAGCCGACACTATCCAAAAACGCCAAGAGGCCGCCGCCGAAGGCGATCTTAAAGAAAATTCAGCCTACATCTTCCAAGGTGAACGGGCTCAAGTTTTGCGCGCCCAAATTAGCCAGTTAGAGGAAGATTACAACTCTGCTCAAGTTCAATCTTTGCCCACCGATACCAAGACTATTGCTTTTGGCCATCAAGTCACTGTCAAATACAGTTCTGGTCCTCAAATGACCTTTACCCTAGTTGGCAAAAACGACGCTCAGCACCAAGACAACTGGATTTCGGTCGATAGCCCCATCGGCCAGGCTCTCTTGGGCAAAAAGAAAGGCGATCAATTTCAAGTCAACGGTCAGACCGTCACTATTCTTGACATTGCTATTGGTCAAATCTAGTCATAAAATAATTTATGACCAAAAACACATCCGCTCCTGACTGGAAAAGTCTGATTAATACTCTTGAAGGCTATGGCGATCTTTATCTAGTCAAAAAAGCTCCCGCCTTACCTGGCAATATTAAGGATATTCTTGTCAAAATTGCCCCTTATTTAGCCATTTTAGGCCTGGTTCTTTCTTTACCGGCGCTTTTATCTCTTTTTGGCCTTGGCGCCATCTCTTTACCTTTTGCCGCCTACACTCATGTTCGGGTTGGTTTTTCTTATCTCATCTCCCTGGCGGTTCTGTTCGTCAACCTATTTCTGATGGCCAAAGCTATTCCCGGTCTTTTTGCCAAAACTGTCCCCGGTTGGCGTTTTATGTTCTACGCCTCTTTAGTCAACGCTCTCCACTCTTTGCTTCGTTTTGATCTTGGCAGTCTGGTAATCGGCTCTCTTATCTCTTTCTATTTTCTTTTTCAAGTCAAAAGCTACTACCAATAGACTGTAATATTTTCCACATCTCTTGTGTAATAATA
>CAZRXL010000041.1:1500-5046 GCA_964604055.1 uncultured Gammaproteobacteria bacterium | reverse complement strand
CCAAATTCGGTTCTGGCCCTGGCAATTGCCGCGGAGCCCGCAAACGGATCCAAAAACACATCTGTTTCTTTCGGCTCTGATAGTAAACACAACATATTAGCCAATTCTGGCCTCAGCTCACCTCTTTCCAACACCTTGCCATAATCAGGGTGCTGAGTCAGCCTAGCCCCAAATAATCCCAACCCCTCACTTCTGGTCAAAAACCAAAATTGTAGATCCGGCTTGCTTCGATTCGGCCTCAAGCCAAAACTCCTGATTATCAACCTTTCCATTTCCACCATCAATCTTGGTTCTATTGCCACCGCCTGATTTTCTTCAAAAGTTACCACTCGGAAAGTTTCAATTAGCTCTGGCCATCTTTCTTCAAATTTTATCCCCTCATCCAACACCAGCTTCATCATTTTTTCAATTGTTATTTCTTTATCTTCAACCAACCGCAACAAGATAAAACTATTGCTCAGAAATTTAATATTTTTTATCTGGTCTGCCCCTGCTTGCGTCGAATATATCACCAGACCATCTAACAGCATTTCAATTTTTACCTGCCCCAAACTTTCTTTCAAAAACTTCTCCACCACCGTCTCAAAACCCGATATAAAAGTAGAAAAATATCTGTTTGTCTCTGTCATCTCTTCATTATCTCAAAATAATTAATCCACGTCTTTTTCACTCTCACCCCCGCTCCCATCTGTTCTCCGGCAGATACAATTTTCGAGCCGGTTTTAATTCAGCCACAAATTCTGGCGTATGCGACACGATTACCATTGCCCCTTTATAGGTTTTTAATGCCTCCAGTATCAGTCGCTGTGACAACACATCCAAGTAGGTGGTCGGCTCATCCAGTATCAGCAAGTTGTAATTCCAAGTCAGCAGAACTGCAATCGCCAATCTGGTTTTTTCTCCGCCGGACAATGTCGCCACCCTCTGAAATATTCTATCCCCCGAAAACAAAAACCTACCCAAATGCGGTCTGTATTTTTCTTCTGCCATCTGGCATTGGTCTCGCATTGTTTCTGCCAAAGTTTTCGAAAAATCCAGTGTCTCAAATTCTTGGCTATAATAACCGATTTTTAATTTTTCGTCTTTTTTGATTGTGCCGCTATCTGCCTCAACTATCCCCATCAAAATTTTTATCAGCGTACTTTTTCCCGCTCCGTTGGCTCCCATCAAGGCAATTCTCTCCCCTCTGGCCAAATTAAATTCAACCCCGTCAAGCACTTGATTATCCCCATAAGCTTTGCAGATATTACTGGCCATTATTGGCATCGACCCCACCCAGGCCGGCTCAATCAGTCGCACCTTTATCTTTTTAGCTTCTGGTGGCATCGCCGGCAAATTCTTTTCCATTTTTTCAATTCTTTTAACCAGTTGTATTTTTTGCCTTACTCCTTTTTCGCTTTTGACATGGGCCATTTTTAGTAACCCTTTTTTCATCTGCACAATATGTCTTTCTTGGACATGAATTTGCCGGACCAACAAGGCCTCTTTTTCGCCTTTTAGTTTTTGAAAATTACTATAATTACCGGCGTATTCTTCCACCTGGTGGCTTTGTTGGTTTATATCTAGCACCTTATCTATCTTTGTATCCAGCAGTGCCAAATCATGGGAAATCACTACCACCGTTTTTTTATATTTTCCCAAAAAATCCATCACCCATTCTTTTCCGGCTGTATCCAAAAAATTTGTTGGTTCATCCAACAGCAATATATCTGGTTCCTGGATTAAAGCTCGGCTGATTGCCAGCTTAGTTTTTTGCCCCCCGCTCATATTTTGGGACGGGCAGTCCAGGTCCAGATAACCCAGCTCCATTTTTGCCAGGATTCTGGTCAGTTCCCAATCTTCTTTCAGCCCTTTTGGATCCAAGTATTGTCTGGTATCAACCGCCTTTTCCATTTCTTCATCATATTTCACCTCTTGCGGTACCGACAATATCTGACCATATACTTCCACCCTGCCTTCATCCGGTTCTTCTTGGCCGGTGATCAGTTTAAACAGAGTTGATTTACCCGACCCGTTTGCTCCCACTAGCCCCACCTTGCTGTTATTGTTAATCGTAAAATTTATTTTGGTAAAAATTGGATCTCGTCCATAAGAATAGGACAAATCCCTGACTTGAATCATTTCTGATTGTATCAAATCACCAAAACCATCAAATCAGTTTATTCCTGCCAGCTACAGATACAATCTGTTTCCGCCGAACAATACCAGTTTAAACAAATCTTTGCCCCGTCTGGCCTGACATTGTAGTTTCTGGCACAAATCTGGCCGCTTTGACACTGGTCATTGCTGACACATTCCTTGTGACAACTGCCACTGATCAGGCCCGTTGTTGGCGTTGGGCTTGCGGTTGGTGTCACCTTGGTTTGTGTTGGCACCGGCATCGTTACCCCAGTCCCGACAAAATTATAATCTCTCGTAATTACGTTCAAATTCTTTATTTCTCCCCCCAGCTCTGTCTCAAAATTAATCTCTTCAAACCCGTTTCTAGCTGGAGTTGCTCGGTTATGAACCACTCCGTTGCTGGTCAATGTCGAATGGACCTCAAAATGGCCGGTCAAATAAAACTTAAAGTTATACTTTTTAAGTAACGCCAGCACTTGTTCTCGCCATCCTATTGGTAGCATATAACTTTGGTACGCTTCCATTCCAGCCTCCATTACTACTGGTTTATGTCCGATCATTATTGCCACGCAGTCGGCACAAATGGCTCTTTTTTTTGCTATTTCAGCCTCTATCATCGCTAAATCCGGTTTTTCCGTATGTAACCAAGCTATTATCAAATTATTTTTTATTATTACTCCCTCCGCCGGTCGACTGTTGTTCCATACCTGATTCCATTTCCAAGTACCCACCCGGCCCGGATCATCGTGATTTCCTAGTGCCAGTATTATGTCTTCATTCCCAAAACTGCTTTGCCCCACAAAACTATCAACCGCCTTTTTAACTCTTTCCAAATCCACCAATTCCGGATAAAGTACATAGTCTCCGCTTCCCAAAAAAACCACCTTCTCTCCTTCATATTTTTTCAAAACCCCAAAAATATCACTTGGCGGCTCTCCTCCTATATCCGAAAAATGAACAATTTTTACCTTATTATTGCTTAGTACTGGTGTTGCTGTTGGTGTTGGGCTAATAACCGGTTCGGTTATCGCTATCCCCGTTGGACTAGTTTCTATTTTTTCACAACCATAAACTCTAAAAGTTTTTCCCAAAGACGGATCATAAATCCAATACATACTGTTCCAGCTGTCTTGCCCCTTACATCTTATTTCATATTTTTGGCCCTGAATTATTTTTGCTTCCAAATTAGCATAATTTATTTCTCTCCAATTTGCGCCACTACTCGAAGTAAACGCCACCGACTCTCTTGCCGGGGCGATCTCGCCACCACTTGGTCCCATTATTCTGCAACTTACTTTTCTTAGTACCCCGCCATAATTACCCGCCTTAATTTCTATTTTTTCCACCATTGCACTTTTTTCCGCCACCCAAGCCACCACTTCTTCGTTTATATCATTAATCGACTTTTTTGCCACCCCTACTTCC
>CAZRXL010000041.1:0-1490 GCA_964604055.1 uncultured Gammaproteobacteria bacterium | reverse complement strand
CCTGTTTGTTGACCATCGGACAATCAGATACTGACCAGCACTCCCGTCTTGCTCTGTACCCCAAAAAAATAACTAACAAAATAGAAAGAAATATTACAATTTTCTTCATAGCCGGATTATAGCAAATAGATTAAAATTAATTAATTTAAAAAATATGACTCCCAAACAAATTGTCGTCAATGACAAAATGCAATCAGGATACACCTATTTTCTTACCCAACCCATTGGCAAAAATTTTAATTCTCATTTCAATCCCGATCTTACCCCCCAGCAAATGCTTGCCTTAGGTGTTTTTGGTGGTAAATATATGACCGATTGTCAAAAAGAATTTCCGCCATCTTGGTATCAAGACGCCAAGCTAAACCCCCACTTTCACGATCCCAATCTTAATTTTTTCAAAATTAACGCCAGTCAGCCCTTATCGGTTTGGCGCCAAAACGGCTGGATTCATCCCGACGATCCCCGCGGCTGGTTTCAGTGGTATTGTCGCTATTATCATGGTCGCCGTCATCCCGATGATGACCGGCAGATTAGACGTTGGCGCGCTTTCAGGCGTCATCTGACCCAAGTCAAAAACAATTGCCGTCCGGGTGATTTCGGCTGCCGTCCCCGTCAGCGTCAAGCTCTTTTACACTGGGCCTACGATAGTCGTCAAGTCTAGACTTTTTTTACTTCTGAGTTTTAGGTAAACTTTCACACGCCTCTCCGTCCTTATCTCCATCCAGTCTGTTTGTGTCTTCGCTCACTCCACCCGCATTTTCAAAAAATTTCTGCGCCTCAGCCTGAGTCGAAAAATCATCACAATTATATTCATCAGTATATTTTCCCCCGCTAGTTACTACATTTCCTTCTTTATCCCTCATTACTCTCGATTCTTCCCAACCTTCACCTGACAGTAGTTTGCCCAAATCCCAGTCAGTGTTACACGATTCCAAGCCAAAAGCCGCCATCAAAATTGCCAGCACTCCCATCAGCACCGGCTTAACTACCTTTTTACTTCCCTCACTGGCATTAGCTAATGGTTTAAATTTTGGAATTGCCATTTCACCACACCGAATACAACATATAAGCTACCACCAAAATCAAAATCACGATTACCACCAAACGAAATTTTTTATTCTTCACTGATTCAGTCTATCAACTTTTCTGATTTTCCACAAGATTAACTAGCTTGGCTAATTTTATTTATTTAACCATTAATTATACAAACCAAATTTCAAAGGTTAAAACAAAAATTCAGGTGACCATTTTTTAAACGGCACGGGCGGAGGAGGGGGGATTTCCGACTCGCTTCGCTCGCTGGATTTCGCAGTATGACCGCTCAATTTCTCATCCCCCCTTTCGTATTAATAAAAAATCCCCAAGATGGGGATTTTTTATTAAAGCGGAGCATTGGGGTCTGGAACCTTTCTGTCCTTATAACCCTGTCCCCAAACTCTGTCTTATTCTACCAGTCTTTTGTGCCTAAATGAGACAAATGAGACACTATA
>CAZRXL010000040.1:0-5048 GCA_964604055.1 uncultured Gammaproteobacteria bacterium | reverse complement strand
AAAAAGCGGGTTTACCCGCGTGCCGCCGGCATAGCCTTTGGCGACGCACGGCCGTAGCCAAGCTTCAGCGAGGCGAAGGCGGGTCCTATGGGATTCGAACCCACGATCTTTCGCGTGACAGGCGAATGTGCTAGACCGCTGCACCAAGGGCCCTAAAGTACCCATTAATATACCAAATCGGCTATAATTTAGAAAGATGGATAAAAAATACATCAGTAACCAAGACATTGCTTCCTACCTTCAAAAGATTGCCATTGCCTACGAGATCAAAAACAAAAATTTTTTTCGAATTCGCTCTTATCAAGATTTAGCCGACACTATTCTTACTTACCCAAAATCGGTTTTTGAAATTTGGCAAAAAGATCCAAAGCTTTTAGACAATATCCCCGGAGTAGGGGAGAACATCCTAACTAAGCTTAACTACTGGTTTAAAACCGGCCGAAATCACCCCCATGTCACCGCTGCCCTAAAAGATATTCACCCAGCTGTCTTTGTTTTTGAAAAAATAAACGAAATCGGACCAAAAATAGCACACAAATTAACCACAAAACTCAAATTCTCAAAAGACCCACAAAAATCTCTCAACCAGCTTATCAAATACGCTCAAAACAACAAAATTGCCACTTTAGAAACATTTGGTCAAAAATCCCAAGACCTAATTTTACAAAATACTCTTAATTTCTTAGGCCAATCAAAAAGGATCTCACTTAAAAGGGCTGAAAAAATTAGTCAAGACATAATAAATTACCTTCAAAAAAAATTTCCCAACACAAGATTTATCGCCCTTGGCAGTCTTAGACGCAAATCTGCTACTATTGGCGATATCGACATCGCCGCCCAAAATAACCAGAGCCAAAAAATCCTGGACTATTTTTCTAACTACCCTCTAAACATTCAGACTCTTATCAAAGGCCCAAAAAAAACATCCATCAAAATTAAGGGCGATATTAGAGTCGACCTGATGGTTCAACCAAAAAAATGTTGGGGCTCGCTTCTACAACATTTTACCGGCAGTAAACAACACAACATCGCTCTCCGTCGCTATGCCCAAGACAAAAACCTAAGTTTATCTGAATATGGCATAAAAGACCTCAAAACCAACCAAATACACACCTTCACTACCGAAAAAGATTTCTATAACTTTCTTGAACTTTGCTATATCCCACCTCAAAAAAGACTTGGTCAAACCGAAATCGACCAGGCTAAAAAATGTTATACTAAGTCAATTAGTAATTAAAACACATTCATGGCCATATCCACCATTCTTCTTGTCACTATTGTCGTTCTTGTCCTCTATATTTTTGGTTTTTACAACCGACTCAAAACTCTCTTAGTTAGAATTGAAGCCTCAATTCAAGAAATAGGCAACCAGCTCAAAAGACAGGCCAGCCTTATCCCTGATTTAGTTGAATCAACTAAATCCTTTCTCAAACACGAAAAAGATATCTTTACTCAATGGACCAACGCCAGAAAAGCCATCGATACTGCCGTTGCCAGTTCTGACCCAAAACAAATCGAAATGTCCCAGGATTTAGTCAGTAAAGCTCTAAGCTCCCTTCGAGTTATCGTCGAAAGATCACCCGAATTATCTTCTCAAGGCACAGTTACCAAACTTATGGACGAACTAAGAGATACCGCCGATAAACTGATGTATGCCCGCCGCACCTTAATCGACCTTAGTGCCGACTACAACACCAGTATTGTTACTATTCCCGGAGTCTGGCTCGCAAGTCTTTTGGGGTTCAAAAAACAAACCGGTCTTGCCACTCCCACCAGCGGTGAACACATTCAAGTCAGTAGTGAAGAACTCAAAAAACCAACCGTCAAACTAGACTAATTTTTTATGCTCAACGTCTACGAACAAGTTAGTAAAAACAAGATCCAATCAGGTCTCATCATTGGCCTATTTATCACTTTCATTACTGCCACTGTCTATCTAATCAGTTCCAGTCTCGATCTTGGTCCAGATCTAATAATTCTTGCCATCCTTTTTTCTTCTGCCGGCAGTCTAATCAGCTTTTTTTGGGGCGATAAAATTGTCACCACCCTAAACAACGCCAAAATAGCTGATCGACAACAATATTTCAATCTATACACTTCAGTCGAAAATCTTAGTCTAGCCAACCAAATCCCTATGCCCAAAGTCTACGTCATTGATTCTGCCGCCACCAACGCTTTTGCTACTGGTCGTGACCCTGACCATGCCCTAATTTGCGTCACTACCGGTCTTTTGCAAAAACTCAACCGAAGTCAACTCGAAGCGGTCATTGCCCACGAACTTTCCCACATCAAAAATTACGACATCAGATTGATGATGATTGTATCAGTTTTAATCGGTTCCTTATCAATGCTAACCAGAATAACACCTAACAGAAAACGCGACCGCAATCAGAACCCACTCGCCATTGTTGGCCTAATTCTACTTATTTTTTCACCCATAATTGCTAAATTTATTCAGCTGGCCATTTCCCGACAACGCGAATTTTTAGCCGATGCTTCCGGAGTCAAACTCACTCGCCAACCCCAAAGCTTAATCGAAGCACTAACCATCATCTCTCAAGACAACAATGTTTTAGATTCCGCTTCTAGCGCCACCGCCTCGCTTTATATCAACAATCCGTTTAAAAATTCTTCTTTCGTCACCCTCTTTTCCACCCACCCGCCAATCGAAAAAAGAATTGCCGCCTTAAAGGCCATGCTCTAAAATAGATCATGGTTGATTTTGTTCATCTCCACGTCCACACCGAATACTCTCTTTTGGATGGCCTTTCAAAAATAAAAAAACTGGTGGCCGCTGTCAAAGATATGGGCATGTCCTCTCTGGCCATCACTGATCATGGCAACATGTACGGTGCCATTGAATTCTACAAAGCCTGTAAGTCTCAAGACATCAAACCTATCATCGGTGCCGAGCTTTACCTGGTCGAAAAAGACCGCACTGACAAAACTGCCAGTAATCGAAAAAATTATCATCTTATTCTTTTGGCAAAAAACCAAACTGGCTACAAAAACTTAATTAGCTTAGTCTCAAAAGGCCATTTAGAAGGATTCTATTACCGACCCAGAATTGATTGGCAATTGCTAAAAAAATATCATCAAGGATTGATCTGTACTAGTGCCTGTGTTGAAGGTCAAATCGCCCAACTTGTTTTGGACAACAAAATGGCTAAGGCCATCGTTACTGCCAAAAAATATCAAAAACTCTTCAAAGACGATTTTTATCTTGAAATTCAACATCACCCTGGACTGGCCAAACAAGAACAAGCCAATCAGGGTCTTATCGACATCAGTCATCAACTTGGCATCCCTCTCGTTGCCACCAACGATGCTCATTATATCCAAAAAGAAGATGCCTTTGCCCAAGACGTCTTGATGATGATCAACACTCAAACCACCACTAGTAGTAAAGACCGCCTTTCGATGCTCGACGTTCCCGACTTCTATATCAAAACTCCCCAAGAAATGAAAAAACTTTTTAAAGATACTCCCGAAGCCCTAAAAAACACCCAAAAAATTGCCGACAAATGCAATCTAGACATAGAAATAGGCAAATGGTATTTCCCCAAATTCAATATCCCAAAAGGCGAAACAACTGAAACTTATCTTAAAAAACTCACCTTTCAATCTGCCACAGATCATTATGGTCAACTATCAAAAGAAATTACTGACCGGCTTAATTTTGAACTCGATATTATTTGTTCCAAAGGCTACGGTCCCTATTTTTTGATCATGCGCGACTTTATCAAATGGGCTGAAAAAATTGAAACCGTCACTAACACCAGAGGTTCCGCTGCCGGTTCTCTAACTTCTTTTGTTCTTGGTATTACTTCAGTCGATCCTCTTATCTACCGACTCCCTTTTGAACGCTTTTTAACCCGAGAACGACCTACCCCACCTGATATCGATCTTGATATCGCCGATAACAAACGCCAAGAAATGCTTTACCACATCAGTCAACAGTACGGTCTTAACGCTGTTGCCCAAGTTTGTACTTTTGGCCGAATGATGGCTCGAGGAGCCGTCAGGGACACCGCCAGAGTTTTAGGTTACGAATATGCCATCGGCGACAGAATCAGCAAACTAATTCCTATGGGTTCACAAGGTTTCCCCATGTCCATCAACAAAGCCTTGGACACTACTCCCGAACTTAAAGAAATATATGACTCAGACCCAGATGCCAAAAAAATCCTCGATAGTGCCAAACAAATTGAAGGCAATGCCAGACACGTCAGTGTTCACGCTTGCGCCTTAGTAATTTCTCCCACTACCTTAAACGATTTCTGTCCGGTTCAAAAGGAGTCTGGTGGCGACAAAATCATCACTCAATACGAGATGCACGCCGTTGAAGACGTTGGTCTAATAAAATACGACATTTTGGGTATCAGAAACTTATCGATTATGGGTGCGGCCATTAGTAATGTTAAAAAAACTAAAAATAAAAAAATAAACATTAGACAAATCCCCCTCGACGATAAAAAGACCTTTAAAATGCTGTCTCAAGGCTACACTATGGGCACTTTTCAACTTAGCGGCGAAGGCATGACTAAATGGCTCAAAGAACTTCAACCATCTAGAGTCGAAGACATCATGGCCATGGTTGCTCTCTATCGACCCGGCCCCATGGCTATGATTCCCGAATACATCGCCAGAAAAAGAGACCCCAGCAAAACCGAATATTTTGATCCTAGGATGGAAAAGTATCTCGACAAATCTTATGGTCTTCTGGTTTACCAAGATGATTGTCTTTATACCGCCGTTGAACTAGCCGGCTATACCTGGACGGAAGTCGATAAATTCCGAAAATCCATGGCCAAAAAAATACCAGAAGAAATGCAGGAGCAAAAAGAAAAATTTATTCAAGGCTGCGTCAATAATGGCTTCACTCGTGCCAAAGCGGAACAAATTTTTTCCTATATTGAACCATTCACCAGCTACGGTTTCAACAAGGCCCATGCCGCCAGCTACGGTATGTTGGCCTATTACACCGCCTACATGAAAGCCAACTATCCAGTCGAATTTATGTGTGCCCTTCTAACCGCTGAATCAGA
>CAZRXL010000039.1:4241-5179 GCA_964604055.1 uncultured Gammaproteobacteria bacterium | reverse complement strand
TGAATATGAAAAAACTTTTCTCATTGTTCGTCGCAGTCGCCTTACTGTCTTTTGTTGCCGTTCCAGCATCGGCAACGAAACCAGAAAAATGTACCACTATCCAATCGGGTACATTAGAAAATTCTGCTGGGGAAGTCATAACTACAGGTTTTGATGATTGGGGTTATAACTACCAAGGCCACTTTTTCCATGGTGGTTATTGTGATGCTTATCGGAATGCGGCTTGGTGTCAGCCATATAAAGATGTTCAAGTGTCCATGAAGTGGAACGATGCCTGGTTATCCAATAAGGATTGTGATGGTGACGGTTTACTAGACAGACATCTTGGCTTTAACTCCTATATCGGTTCAGGAGCTTGGGAAACCAATCATCAATCCGGAACCTATGAAGGTGATGAAATTGTTTCTTGGAATGTTTCTGGAACATGGCTACTAGATTTTGCCAACGGAACAGATAATCGAGAATTCAGAGATCTGGTCCAAGACGAAGACGGTAATGTTATGGGTGACTTTTATTATCTAAGTGGAGTAAATTGGCTCAAAGGCGGAACACTGGTTGGTAACGTTACCGGTAATATCTTAAACCTTCATTACGAAAGACCTCCGGAGCTAAACTACACCGGAGATTTCACGGCTACTATTAGCGAGACTGGTTTAGTCGGTACTTTTACTGACAGCAATCAAGGTACTTATGCTTGGACTGCTACAGGAGTAAACCCAGCAGTTTACGAAACGTGTAACTGGAACTATTTTGTAAAAATTGTTGCTAAGCCGACCCCTGAATATTCTTGTAAAGACATATGGGGGGAATTTTGTATTATCCAAGAAGTCTCCAATGATACCTGCACCGGTGATCATGGTCTTTTATACAAAAGTCCAGTTCGGGCCGGTCTTGGAAACTGGTAATTTTAGATCAGTAATTGACAAACAACCCATCGG
>CAZRXL010000039.1:0-4231 GCA_964604055.1 uncultured Gammaproteobacteria bacterium | reverse complement strand
ACACCGCAGTCCTGATTGAGTCTAGGGCGGGGAGCTTACAATCCAAAAATCGTGCACAAAAAAAATTTAATCAAACATGTCCTGAGCGCAGTCGAAGGATATTGTCAATGAAAACAAACCCAAAATTGTTTTCATTGACAGTGAAAACAATTTGTATTATAGTTAAGATATGAATAGAGATATTTTGGCTTCAGCCTTAAAAGAACAACAACAATCTTTTGCGAATCGAGATTTGGGGGTGAAAAGAGAGATTTTAGACAAATTAGGTCAACATATCACCGCTCCGCAAATTACTGTTATTAGTGGATTACGCCGGGTGGGGAAGTCAACATTATTGGCCCAAATAGCGAATAAGTATCTTAAAGATAACTATTACTTTGTCAATTTTGAAGATGAACGACTGTTAAATTTTGAAGTAAAAGATTTTGATTTGCTTCATGAGTCCTTAATTAGCTTATTTGGCGAAAAGAAAACCTTTCTGTTTGATGAAATCCAAAACGTTCCAGAGTGGGAACGGTTTGTTCGTCGCCTCCATGATCAAGGCTATAAATTTATAGTAACAGGCTCAAATGCTTCTTTGTTAAGTCAAGAGTTAGGGACTAGGCTAACTGGTCGTTATTTGCGAGTCGAATTGTTCCCGTTTTCATTTAAAGAGTTTTTACTATTCAAAAATATTGAAATACCTGATTTGAAGGTGTTGACTACTAAGGAAAAAGGCCAACTTGTAAAATTGACAAAAGATTATGTTATCTC
This sequence comes from uncultured Gammaproteobacteria bacterium, assembly GCA_964604055.1. Lineage (GTDB taxonomy): Bacteria > Patescibacteriota > Microgenomatia > UBA12405 > UBA12405 > CAZRXL01. The sequence goes on along the minus strand of CAZRXL010000039.1, from coordinate 3,478 downwards.
TGGTGGCATTCCAGATTCGCTTAAATATCCTGAACTAAAAATCCACAAAACTCTTTATGATGATGTTTTGTATCGTGACATTGCTACTCGTTATAAACTAGATAATGTCAAAAGTCTAAAAGAATTAACTTTTTATTTGGTTTCCAATATTTCTACTCTTATTTCTTTTAATAAACTTAAGAAACTTTTGAAGCTGGGAAGTGTTAACACCGTCAAAAGTTATATTGATTATCTCGAAAACAGTTGGTTGTTTTTTGTGGTCAATAAATATGCTTATTCGGTTAAGGAGCAACAAATTGCAGCAAAAAAAGTTTATGGTATTGATACTGGTTTGGCCGTATCAGTAGGTTTTAGCTTTTCCGAGAATTATGGAAAGTTAATGGAAAACATTGTTTATCTGAAACTGAGAAGAGAATATCAAGATATTTATTATTACAAAACTAATGAAGATTATGAAATTGATTTCTTTTTGCCAAAAACAAAATCATTTATCCAAGTCACTCAATATTTTGATACTCAAGAAACACAGGATAGAGAGCTACGAGCAATTGTGTCCGCGGTTCAAGAACAAAAAGGTACAACTAGTCGTTTGGTGATTACTGAAAGTGATAAGCAAACAGTGGGCAGAGAAGGAGTTGAAATTGAAGTCTTGCCGTTGTATGAATGGTTATTGAGATAATATTAACCCACCGCTGTACTGTCTTTTTTGCTTATTCTCGGTTCAGGGACCATTTTGGGTAATCTCAGGTCTTTCTATATCTATAAGGAAAAGAATCGATTCTTTAAAATGCTATTCAGACTTCTTATAGTATCAACCTTTATCATTATCGTTCCTTCATTAGTTGGATTTGTAACAATAAAGCAGATAACAAACTGATTTAACCAAAAAACCGTTCCATCCGCTGGGCAAATTAGAATACAACTTTTGCTATCATCAATTATGAAAAATAAAAATATTCTCCTAAAATCAATGGTTTTAATTTCCTATCTTGTCATGATTGCCGTTAATGCCTTGGCCAACATCTTACCCATCAACAACCTGACTACTGGTCAAGTTTCCGATTCCTTTCCTAATCTTTTTGCTCCTACTGGTTTAACCTTTTCAATTTGGGGCCTGATTTACCTACTTCTCGGTGCCTATTCGGTTTACCAACTTTTTTCCAACAAAATAAACCAAAAATTATTTTTTCCGGTTAATACTCTCTTTATCACCAGTTCTTTTATCAACAGCGCTTGGATTTTTGCCTGGCATTATCAAATCATCTGGCTAACAGTGTTGTTGATGTTGCTGCTTCTTGCTAGCCTTATCAAAATTGCCAACATCCTTAACAAAGAAAAACTAAATTCAAATGAAAAATTACTTTATAAAATCCCCTTTGGTATCTATTTTGGTTGGATTACCGTTGCTACCATTGCCAATATCACTGGATTTTTAGTCAGTCTCGGCTGGAACGCTTTTGGTCTGCCCGAGACTACCTGGATGATATTAGTACTGTTGGTTGGTCTGGCTATTGCAGTTTTTAGGATGCATCGCGACCACAATCTGGCTTATGGTCTCGTCCCCGTTTGGGCTTACTTTGGTATTTGGCTCAAACACACCGCTCCAACTGGTTTTAACAATTCTTATCCCACCATTATCACCACTATCATCGTCTGTATGGTTTTACTTCTTATTTCAAATCTTAGCCTAGTATTCACAAGAAAATCGATTTAATCAAAACAGGTTTTGCTTTCCTCCAAGGCGGGAGGTCGAGTTGGTATAATCTACATATGTCCCAAAATCCAATCATCAATGCCCTTAGCGCTTGGGCCTATATCTTCCTCGGCGTCACCGTCATGACCTTTGTCACCCAACCTCTCAAAAACCAACCCGATACCTTTTTTGCCCCGATCGTTTTTCTGTCGCTACTAACCCTTTCCGTTGCCGTCATGGCATTTTTATTTTTTTATCAACCCCTCCAGCTTTTTATCGACGGCAAGAAAAAAGAAGCGGTCAGTCTGTTCGTCAAAACTGTTGGAATTTTCTCCGCTCTTACCACCATGTCTTTAGGTCTGCTACTCTATCAAACATCCCAAATATGACCAAATACCAAATCGTTTTACATGCGGGGGATTTAACAGTAGAGGACAAAAAATTTTGGTCGAAGGCATGTTGCACCATCATGCCAGTAACGGCCACCCGCGAAAAAAAGACGTTTTTTCAATCGCCTTAAGGGATAGAAACGGCGTGTTTGTTGGTGGCCTTATTGCCTCGGTTTTGTGGAATGGTCTGGAGATAGATTCCCTGTGGGTCGACGAATCGTTAAGAGGACGGGGGTGGGGGACGAAACTGATGACCGCCGCCGAAGCGGAAGGCCTCAAGCGAGGCTGTACTTTTGCCTATACCAATACTTTTTCCTGGCAGGCACCGAGCTTTTACGAAAAGATCGGCTATAAACTCTTTGGTAGACTACAGGATTTCCCCCAAGGTTGTTGTTTGAGTTACTACAGAAAACATCTTTAAAAAACGCCTAATTTTTTTATCCGGTGTAAGCTGGACAATCGATGACTAAATTAAATACAATTCTTTATGCACGATTCTTCTGATCATCTTCCACCAACCGCTAAGGAAATTGGATATTTCAGAGTCACCAACCGATCCTTTGAAGATGTAGACAGAGTTTTATCCCTGACAGATGCTGTTAATAAATTAAAACCCAACTCAAAAGTTTTAGATATTGGTTCTGGACTTTTTCAACACACTGCCTCTGGCATCAGAAAGTTAAGGTCTGACATCTTCGTCGTTTCTTCTGATGCCACCTTAGGTCTCGAATCTGACCATTTTTGGATAATGGATTCAGACGAAGACGGAAAGGGACGACAAACCACTTATTCTTCAAAAGCTAACTACATCAGTGATCCTCAAAAACTAATGTCCGAATCATATCAGCAGGATAGAAGAAATGAGGCTGTTAACTCAATTGCTTCTTTGCAACCATCGCTACCTTTTGCCGCCGACAGCTTCGACCTCATTATTGACTCTTGGGGACCTGGAATGTATTTAGACAGGACATCATCAGACCCGACCAGAAACTCCCACATGAGTGTTTATCTGGACAATATCTGCAGAATCCTGAAACACCAAGGAGAATTTAGAATGTACCCAATTGACGCTTTTACTGACACCTTATTAAGCGACGAAGATCGAAACCAAAACGCCTTACGCTTTTTTAGAAACTATTTTCAGGACAAAAAAGATGATTTTGTTATAAAAATTTTTAAACACCCGGATCACGATCACCTCAGACATGGTTTAATCTTACAAAAAATATAGTTCTAAAAAACCATTCCATCCGCTAAGCTACTTCTTCACCAAAGCCACAAAGGCCCGGGCAAGAGGATAAAACATCATCAGACTCAAGAGATACTATCCCCATGATTACCCATGACCAGTATATTTTTTTTAGGTGGTATATTATTCATCAACCATGCAAAAACA
>CAZRXL010000038.1:2637-5287 GCA_964604055.1 uncultured Gammaproteobacteria bacterium | reverse complement strand
TGAATTTCTGGCTTTAAAAAATAAAATAAGGTCGGTTTTGGCTAGTTTTTATTGGGACATTGGAGTGGATTTGGGGAGTAGTAATATTAGAATTTATTTGAAAGACAGAGGCATGGTTCTAGAAGAGCCGGCCTTACTGGCCCGAAAAAGGAGAAAAAGGTGGACGGGACTGTCGGCACCAAAGCAAAAAATAGTATTACCATTGGCTTTTGGAGATAAGGCTAAGGCAATTAAAAGTAGAGAAAGTAACGGGGTGGAAGTGGTGGCTCCGATTGAGAGAGGAGTAATAGCCGATCCGGAGGCGGCAGTATCGCTTCTGAGTTATTATCTGAAGATGGTTTATGAAATAAAGTCGAATTATCCAAAAATTCTTAAACCGAGGGTGGTGGTCGGGGTACCAAGTAATATTAATTCGGTTCAGAAAAGAGCTTTTAGTTCGGTATTTGAGGCGGCAGGGGCAAGGAAGGTTCACTTGGTAGAACAGGCAGTCTTGGTTGCTTTGGGGGCGGGTTTGCCGATTGCTAGAACGGCTAGCTTGATGGTGGTGGATGTGGGTGGAGGAAAAACAGAGGTAAGTGTAGTGTGCTTGGGTCGGGTGGTGGCAAGTCGATTTTTGCAGTTGGGGGGAATGGATTTTGATGATCAGATAGTTAATTTTGTGAAGATGAAATACGGTTTGTTGATTGGTAAAAACAGTGCTGAAAATTTGAAAATAGCTTGGGGAAATAAGGATAAAGAAATGTTGGTTAGAGGAAGAGACCTGGAAAGTCATATGCCAAAAACGATAAAGATTGGCGCCTGGGAACTATCAGAGGCTTTGAGTTTGCCTTTGAATCGGATTGTTCGAGAAGTTTCGGTTTTGTTGGACGAGATGGGGCCAGACTTGGTGGATGACGTGCTAAGACGGGGAATAGTGTTGTCAGGGGGAGGGGCAAAACTGGCTGGTTTGGCTGGTTTGATTGAAAAAGAAACTAAGGTTAATACCAGAGTGGCCGATTTACCAGAGTTGATGTTGATTAGAGGTTGTGGTCAAGTCATCGAATCGGAGGACATGAATTATCAGCTAAAACTAGTAGGAGGGGTGTAGGAGTGGACCAAGAAGAAGATGTAAGATTTGGTTTGTTGAGTTTTTTTTTGGTAGTCAGTTTTGGCTATATGATAGTTGGTTTGCTGAAACTGGTGTTGATAAAAGGTAGTTATTATCGAAATTTAGCCAGAGATAATAGGATCAGACAAGTGGTAATTTCGGCAGCTAGAGGTAAGATAATAGATCGAAAAGGGAGGGTGATGGCAGAGTCGGTGTTTCAATTTTTGAAAGAGGATGGTCAAAATTGGGAAGAGGTGGTGGGTGAATTTGAAGGGGAAAAATTGATAGGAGAGGATGTGACTTTGATGGTAAAAAGAAAGTATGATTACGGCTCATCTTCGGCTTTGGTGGTGGGATATGTGGGCAAACCGGACAGTAATGATTTAAAGTCAGATGTTTGTAGGGTCGGCTTGAGAGGGGATGATGAGATAGGTAAGTTGGGAGTGGAACAGACCTGGGATTGTTATCTGAGGGGTAAGAACGGCAAAAGACTTTTGGAGGTGGACGCAAGAGGTGGTTATTTGCGAGAGTTGGGTCGGCAAGAACCGGTAGCGGGCAAAGACCTGGTCTTGTCGGTGGATGCTTATTGGCAGGAAAAAATTTATGAATTGGTAAAAGATAAAAAGGTGGCGGTAGTGATGAGCGAGCCTCAGACAGGCAAAATATTGGCTTTGGTGTCTGCGCCTAGTTTTGATAATAATGTATTTTCTTATAAAAAAAATGATGAAATGATAAGACAATATCTGGCAGACGAGAATAAACCAATGTTGAATAGAGCGGTGGCGGCGACTTATGAGCCGGGATCGGTGTTTAAATTGGTGGTAGCGACAGCTGGTTTGGAAGAGGGAGCGATTGATAAAAATAGTTTGATTGAGGATACGGGGGTGATTAAATTAGGAGAATATAGCTATAATAATTGGTTGTGGACCAAAAAAGGAACAACTGATGGAATGGTGGATGTGGTAAAAGGTCTAAAAAGAAGTAATGATATTTTCTTTTATAGACTGGGGGAGAAGTTGGGGGTAGATAATATAAAAGTGTGGGCGTTTCGATTTGGTTTTGGAGATAGGACTGGGTTGGGACTTTTGAATGAAGAGATGGGAGTAGTGCCGGATGAGCAATGGAAAATGGAGACTAGGGGGGAGAGATGGTTTTTGGGTAATACTTACCATTTGGCAATTGGTCAGGGGGATATGTTGACAACACCGTTGCAGGTTAACCAGATGACTAATATAGTGGCCAATCGAGGAGAAAAATGTAAGATGAGTATTTTGGCGGATGAAAAGATAAGTTGTGAAAAGTTACCGATAAAACAGTCAAGTATTGATGTGGTGATAGAAGGAATGAGACAGGCATGTAGTGAAGGAGGGACAGCTTGGCCGTTGTTTAACTTTAAAACCAAGTTGGCGTGTAAGACGGGGACGGCTCAGGTGGGAGATGGGACGGATGATACTCATGCTTGGTTGACGGCTTTTGGGCCGATTGATAATCCACAAATTAGTATTACAGTGTTGGTGGAGCGGGGAGGGGAAGGATCGGACGTGGCGGCGCCAATAGTGGGGG
>CAZRXL010000038.1:0-2590 GCA_964604055.1 uncultured Gammaproteobacteria bacterium | reverse complement strand
CCGGAAACTCTAGTGCCTAGGTACGGGGTGGGTGGAGACGTTGTGTACGAATAGATTTTTGTTCAGCTTGATCTTCGCTCTGCCACTCGGTTGGTTGTTCTCCTTCGCCAGTGCACCCAAGATCTCTCACGGCTCGATTAGCCTCATCTAGAGGTAATTCTTCGATGATGCGGGCAAGCCTTCGGACGCTTTCTAAGGTGACTGGGTTGGTCATGGGTAGATTATAACCAATTTGACAAACAATGTTATTATGACAGACAATGGCAGAGACTAATTTACAATTTTTAATTTACAAACAATTTTAAATAAAAAAATTCTAAAATTTATAATAAAACACAGATTATATGGATAATAAATTATTAATAGTCGAGTCGCCGACGAAGGCGAGGACAATCAAAAAATATTTGGGTAAGGGTTATGAGGTGGTAGCAACGGTGGGCCATATCAGAGACTTACCAAAAAGTAAGATGGGGGTGGATTTGACTAGTTTTGAGCCGGAATATGTATTGGACGAATCGAAAAAGAAAGTAATTTCTCAACTGCAAAAAGCGGCCAAAAAGGCAGATTCGATATATCTAGCAACTGACTTGGACCGAGAGGGGGAGGCGATTGCGTTTCATGTTGCCTTTGTAATTGGCAAAAAAACAGCCAAAAGAATTACTTTTCATGAAATAACTGCTGAGGCAGTCGAGCAAGCTTTGAAAAGCCCAAGAAAAATTGATATGAATTTGGTTAACGCTCAACAGGGGAGACGGGTGTTGGATCGGGTGGTGGGCTATACTTTGTCGCCGGTTTTGTGGAAGAAGGTAAGACGGGGTTTGTCGGCGGGTCGGGTTCAGTCGGTGGCGGTGAGGTTAATTGTAGAGCGGGAGGCAGAGATAGAGAAATTTTTGAAAGAAAAGTTTTTTAAAGTTTTTGCCCAGTTGGGAGGGAGGGGTAAGTTTGTAGTGGAATTGGCAAGAATTGGGGATAAAAATTTTTATGAAATTGTCAAATTAAATTTATTTGATGGTAGTTATAGTTACCGGAAGACAAAGTTTATTAGAAAAGACGAGGTTGATGGATTTGTAAAAAGCTTGGACAAGAATTTTGAGGTAACAGAGGTTAAGGAGACAGAAACAAAAAGAAATCCATTGCCCCCCTTTACTACCAGTAAATTGCAACAGGCGGCGGCCAGATGGATGGGTTGGTCAGGGAAACAAACTATGAGTGTGGCTCAAAAATTATATGAGGAGGGTTTGATTACTTATCATCGAACCGACTCGGTTTATCTGTCTGATAAGGCGGTGGCTAGTTTTAGGAAATTTATAGAAAATAAATATGGGGCTGAGTATGTACCAGAAAATGCTAGATTTTATAAAAACAAGAGCAAGAATGCGCAAGAAGCGCATGAGGCAATTAGACCAACCGATGTTAATAAGTTTGATGAGATTGAGGCTGACACTAATGGTAAAAAGTTGTATAGTTTGATTTGGCGACGGGCAGTGGCTTCCCAAGCGGCGGCGGCAAAAATGAAAAGAAGTAAATTGACGCTGGTAAACAAAAACAGTTTTTGGAAGGCGGAAGGAGTGAGAATGTTATTTGATGGTTTCTTAAAAATTACCCAAGAAAAGCATGAGGATCAGATTTTGCCGGAATTGAAAGTGGGGGATAAGCTAGATTCAGACAAAATTTGGGGAGAGGAGCAGGAAACTAGTCCACCACCACGCTATAGTGACGCATCATTGGTTCAGTCGTTGGAGAAGCAGGGTATAGGTCGGCCAAGTACTTATGCACCGATTATGTCAACGATTCAATCCAGGCAATATGTGGTTAGAGAAGAGGGTAAGTTTAGCCCGACGGTGTTGGGTCAGGCGACGAATAAGTTTTTGGTCAAAAACTTTGCTGATATTCTATCTTTACCATTTACGGCGGAGATGGAAGAGGATTTGGATCGGGTAGCGGCCGGTAAGACTGATTGGCAGAAAATGATGAAAAGTTTTTATAAGGTATTTGCGCCGACAGTAAAGAAAGTGGAGAAAAATGCGGATAGAGTGGAAGTGGAGACAGAAAAGATTGGTGAAAAATGTCCGGAGTGTAAAAAGGGAGAACTGGTAATTAGGTTGGGAAGATTTGGGAAGTTTATCAGTTGTAATCGGTTTCCGGAGTGTAAATATACTAGGGCATTTAAGGAGATGGCTGGGTTTAAGTGTCCGGAGTGTGGGGCGGATGGGGTGATCAAAAGAACCAGGAAAGGGAGAAAATTTTTTGGCTGTAGCAACTATCCGAAGTGCAAATGGGCGGGGTGGAAAAAGCCTTAATGATTTGATTGGGTTAGGTCAAAGAGGCTTAGATCTGGAGCGTTGTCTGCGATGGTCTTAGAGCAAGTTTTTCGATGTTGTTCTGGGGTGGGTATGTTGTATCTAGCTTGGACATATTCTGGGCGATCAGGGCAATTATTTTGGCAATAAGCAGAGTCTGGTTGTTGACATTTTTGACATTGTTCTGGTAAAGCCATAAAAGATATTATATGTATTGGATGTATATAGTCAAGGGGTTATTTGGCTTTGCCTACCAAATCCACCCCTAACCCCTTACCCATTCGGGCATC
>CAZRXL010000037.1:4577-5316 GCA_964604055.1 uncultured Gammaproteobacteria bacterium | reverse complement strand
CCAGTCCGGAGGATATTACCGGAATGAACGTGGCTCAGGGTATTTTGACGGCTAGGGGCGGAATGACTTCACATGCTGCCGTGGTGGCCCGAGGTATGGGCAAGTGTTGTGTGGCAGGGTGTAGTGAGGCAGTGATAAGTGAAAAAGCCAAGACGGCTAAAATTGGAGAGGAAGATATAAAAGAGGGTGATGTGATAACGTTGGACGGATCGACTGGTGAGGTGTTTTTGGGAGAAGTACCGAAGAAAACACCTGAATTATCAGGCGACTTTGGAACTTTGATGAAGTGGGCTAAAAAATATAAGAGAATGGGAGTCAGAACCAACGCCGATACACCCAAAGATGCTAAGACAGCCAGAGAGTTTGGAGCGGAAGGAATTGGTTTGTGTCGAACGGAACATATGTTTTTTGAGGAAGATAGAATTTTTGCGGTGCGGCAGATGATAATGTCGGAAACGGTGGAACAAAGGAAGAAGGCTTTGGAAAAATTGTTTCCAATGCAGAAAAACGATTTTAAACAGTTATTTGAGATTATGAAGGGCTTGCCGGTGAAGATTCGACTGCTTGATCCACCTTTGCATGAATTTGTACCTCATGAGGACAAAGACATAGAAGTTTTGGCTAAAGAAATGGGGTTGAGTTTTGAAAAATTGAAAGAGAAGGTGGAATCTTTGCACGAGTTTAATCCGATGATGGGACATCGCGGCTGTCGACTGGGGGTGTCATTTCCTGAGATTTA
>CAZRXL010000037.1:2395-4469 GCA_964604055.1 uncultured Gammaproteobacteria bacterium | reverse complement strand
TTATGAGATGCAGGTGAGAGCAATTATGGCGGCGGGGTGTGAGGTGGGGGATGTTGTCCCCGAGATCATGATCCCGTTGGTGGGACATGTGGATGAATATAGGTGGCTAAAGGAAAGATTGGAAAAGGTGATTGAAGCGACGATGAAGGAGTATGGTAAAAAGTTGAGGTATGAAATGGGGACAATGATAGAGGTACCAAGGGCGGCGGTGGTGGCGGGAGAAATTGCCAAAGAGGCAGAATTTTTCTCTTTTGGAACTAACGATTTGACTCAGATGACCTTTGGCTTTTCCAGAGATGACTCGGGCAAGTTTTTGAAAGATTATTTGAATGAGAAAATCTTGCCGGAGGATCCATTTAAGTCTTTGGATATTGGCGGGGTGGGCGAGCTGATGAAATGGACGGTAGAGAAGGGTCGAGCGACAAGGAAAAATATGTCAATTGGGATTTGTGGAGAGCAGGGAGGAGACCCAGCCACAGTAGAGTTTTGTCATAAAATTGGTTTGTCGTATGTGAGTTGTTCACCTTACCGGGTGCCGATTGCGATTTTGGCGGCGGCACGGGCGACGGTGCAATAAATCCCCCTTTAAAGAAAGGGGGAACATTAGTGTGTAGCGCCCCTCCTTTATTTAAAGGAGGGGTTAGGGGTGGATTTTATGTACATTTGAAGTGTACAAATTGTGATATAATGGTCTATGACTATAGTAAGTTCGACAGTATTAAGAAATAATCTAGCCGATACTTTAAATCTTTTGCAAAAAAAAGATGTGGTGTTGGTAAGAAGACGAGGGCAAATTAAATCGGCTTTAATCGATATTGATTTATTGGAAGATTTAATGGCTCTGAAGGATAAAAAGTATTTAAAGTCTATAGTGGAAGCAAGAAAAGAATACCAGACGGGCAAATTTAAAGATTTTGAGGATGTTTTTGGTCAGTGAGCTACAGAATTGTTGTTACCAACAAGGCGGAAAGGGATATAAAAAAAATAGATAAAGTAATTAAAAAGAGAATTAGAAAGAAGCTGCTGTTGTTGCAGGATAATCCGATTGCTTTTTCAAAAAAATTAATAAATTTTGATTTGGGACAGTATCGGTTGAGGGTGGGCGATTATAGGGTTATATTTGATATCGATGGAAAAATAGTGGTGATTTTGCGAGTACAGCACAGAAGAGAGGTTTATAAAAATTAATTTTTATTTTTTGGTTTTAAAAAGAGTCTGATCAATAAGCCTAATAAAAAGAGGCTAAGCAAAACAGACCAGGGGAAGACAAAGAAGCCGATGGTAATTTCGGCTTCGGGGTTATTGAGTTTGATGGTGGCACTGTATTGACCTGGCCAGAAAGGGGCGGGTAGAGAACAATCGACGGGTTTGTTGTCAGACAAACAGCGAAAAGATCGTGAGTGATTGGCTAAAACATTGTCGGGGTAAAGAGTCAGAGTCTTAAGTTGTTGACCGTTTTTGTAGATGATAATAGAGCCATCGATAAAGAAGAAGTGGGGGCTGTCGTTTCGAATTTGGCCGGTGAAAGAAAGGGGGGTGAGGAAGATGTCTTTGATGACGGGATGGGTTTGAAATTGGTTGATTTGAGCGGAGGGGTCGGTGCAGGTTTGGTCTTGGCAGGTGGAAAGCAAGATGTGGGCACCAAGGCGGGCCAGGGAGGTGGTGGCAGGTTGGTTTTGTAGGGACAGGCCAGTGGCCTGTCCGTACGATTGGTTGACAAAGAAGGTGTAATAGAAGTCAGACGGTGGTGTTTCTGGGGCAGTTTTTATTTTTAAAATAAATTGAAATGTTTGGCCGGGATCGAGTTTGATGTCTTGGCCCAAGTTTAGATTGGCATTGCTAAGAGAAAAATTGAGGTAAGAGGAGGCGGGGACATGGTCGTAGCTAATGTGACCAATGGTGTCGGTGGGAAGCCAAGGAAGAACGGAACTGTTTAGAATAATGGTTTGATCACCGTTGTTTTTGATATCAAAAGTTTTGACGTAGGTGCCGCCTGGGGGAAGGATGATTTCGATTTGGGCGGGAGAAATACTGAGATTAAACATAGTTGATTATATATGTGTGTTGTGTAGGG
>CAZRXL010000037.1:359-2385 GCA_964604055.1 uncultured Gammaproteobacteria bacterium | reverse complement strand
CCCAGGGCGATTCGTGAATCGCCCCTACATAAACATTTTAATAAATCGGTACCGCAGTAAAAGTAATCGCGTTTTGGTAATCGCCGGCGGTTTGGAGGGGGGAGATGTTGATTTTGTAGGTAATGCGGGCGGAGTGGTCTTCGACTGGCGAGCTTTCGGACATGATGACTTGGCTAATTTCGGGGGGGACGGCCGAGTAATCGGCAAATTGGCGAAAATAGGTCGAATCAGCAAAATATTGGCTGGTACCGATACCGGTGGCAACACCACTACTATTAATACCAATGGCGTTGAAGCCAAAACCGTAGGTGGTAGATAGATTCCAGGTGTCGGAGGTGGATTCGTCGGCAAGAGAATTGTCACCAGTAAAGTCGGGGATTTGGGCGCCAGGGTTGGTTTGGAGGGGGTGGTTTTGATGGGCCAGAATTTGGTAGCCGTGGCCAGAGGGGGTGGTGACGGTGATGGTGTTGCTTTGAGTGGTGCCGATTTGGGGAATAAGGGTGCCAAAACCGATATCGAGCTGGTCGATAGTGAAGCTAAATTGGGATTGAAGATCGTAGATATATTGGAAGCCGGATTTGAGAATGTAGGAGCTACTGTCGTATTGGCCGGGGGCGTTTTGGCCGACAGTGTCGGTCAGGCCATAGGAGCTTGAATCTTTTTTGCCGCCGGTCATGTTGAAGTTGCTGGTATCGATGATGTAGGAGTCGGATTCAAAACGGGAGGCGAGAACGGGGGGGGTAAAGATGAAAATCGTCATTGCGAGGCCGAAGGCCGTGGCAATCTCAATGGGATTGCTTCGCTTACGCTCGCAATGACGGGTTTGATTTTTAGTCATCGGTGGCTTGGTCAACTGTTTGAGCCAGTTTTTGGCCGGATTTGAGGAGGTGTTGGCTGTTTTTTTCTACTTTTTTGATCAGATCCCGTTGGGTGGCCGAGAGGGGAGAGGATAAAAGCTGAGAGCAGATATCGATGGTGGTGGTTAGGTTGTTTTTGAGAGTTAGGGCGGACCATAAAAGGATGTCGGTTTCGTCGGAAGCAAGGGAGTGGTCGGATTTTTTTTTGTCGGCGGAAAGGTGGCCGATAAAATAAGCCAGGGGAGTGATGAGAAGAAGTGAGGCCAAAGGCAAAAGAGAGTTAACTGAGTTGAGGGATTGGGAAAGAAGAATGATGATGACCAGAGAGTAGGCTAGGGTGACAGAGGGTGGGTTTAAAAAAGCCAGGCTAAAGAGAAGAAAGTAGATTAAGAAAAAGACGGGTGAGTTTAGACCATGGGTGGTAAAGACAATTAAGTTGATAATAAAAGAGGCGAGGGAGAAAAAGAAAACATTAAAACGTTTTTGTTTGATTAGGTAGAGAAGGGGCAGGGCGAGTAGGGCAGTGGTTTGGGCCAGGTAATAGTAGGGGAGAGCTAGGGAAACTAGGTAGGCGGTAAAGGCGGAGAGGGAGAGAAAAATAAGATGTGGCATGGAAAAAGTATATAATAGATTGCATGGGAGAGAGTAGATATAGTCGAGAATTGAGGCGAAGACAAACAGTAACCGATCCGAATGAATTGTTTAATTTGTGGAGAAGGTCTGATTATTACAGAGAGAAAAGAGAAGGTTTTTTCCTGGGTGGGGTGACTGAAGAAGAAAAACAGAGAGCTTTTGAAGATTCTTATGAAGCAAAAGTGAGTTTGTTGGATATGTGTGAAACAGAAGTCGAATTTAGATATGAATCAGGTCAATATTCAAGAAGGGTAAACAAGGCGGTAGATGAGTATGTTGAATCGGCTGAAGATTTGAGAAAAATGGTGAGGGAGGGTGGAGGAGAGGAGATCAGATTTGCAGATGGAGAGAGAAGCAAGTGCCACAATGAATTGGCGAAAGCGTTGGAAAGGGAAGGACTGGTTCCTAATAAAAAAATAGGTCGTACCTTTGGAAGGTTGATATTGATTTCTAAAGGTTTGGATTTTTTTGATGATGCTAGGAGATCAGATTATGAAAGAGCGGTGGCTTTGTTGTAGGTGTTTAGGAGATAGGAA
>CAZRXL010000037.1:0-277 GCA_964604055.1 uncultured Gammaproteobacteria bacterium | reverse complement strand
GAGGAGTGGTGGGCCAAAAAAAGTCCAAGCGCTTGAGCTTGGGTCTTGGCCGGCCAGACTCGGAACCGTTTCCCGGTTTGACCTGGTTGGTAGGCCCAGAACCAGGCATTGCGGTTGACGACAACGATGACTTGGGTGCCCATGTTTTGTGGGACCAGGACGTAGTCGCCAACCATGAAATCAAAAATAGGGTCGAACTGTTGACCCCGGTTGATGCTATCGTCTGCAATGACGGTGGCAAAGTGAAGTTTTTGTTTGACCATGGCGTTGATGATGT
>CAZRXL010000036.1:0-5365 GCA_964604055.1 uncultured Gammaproteobacteria bacterium | reverse complement strand
TTTGATATACAAAAGATTATTTAACACCCCAACTACTCATAACGTAATGCGTTCAAGGCACTGATCTTGCTCGCCCGTCGGCTAGGGTACAACCCCGTCAAAAGCCCCACCGCCACTACCAGCATCAACACTGCCACCACAAACCCAATCGGCAACAAAAACATCGACTGGTCTTTGTTACTAAAATTAAATATCAACCAGTCAATCAACTGCCCCAACACTCCACCCAGTACTATTCCCACCAACCCTCCAGCCAGACTCAATCCCCCTGCCTCGGCCAAAAATATCCGTACCACATCCAAATTACTCGTTCCCAAACTCTTCATTACTCCAATCTCCCTAGTTCGCTCCAACAAAGACACCGTCATCGTATTAAACATCCCAAACAAAGCCACTACCAAAGCAATCGCCCCAAATGATCCCAACAAAAATCTAACTACCGCAAACAATTTGTTGATCTGTGACAAAGTGTCCACCACCGATTTAGTCACTAAACCCAAGCTCGACACCAACGCCCGCACTTCTGTCAATTGTTCCTCCTTCTCCACCAAAATCTTGGTCGACGAATAATTAACCAAACCCATACTCTCGATTTCCGCCAACGGCACATATATCATTGGTTTTTTCATCTCCTCAAATACACCTGCAATTTCATATTCCTCTTCCTCCGATACCAACCGACCCGCCACCCCCGAACCCGACAACAAACTACTATTTAACAAATACTCCACCTTCACCTTTAAACCCAACACTTCTTTGTTTTTCCGATTCCACGCTTTTACCAAAGCTTCCGACACCATTACTCGTTTTAACCCTTCCGATCTAATCGGCACCCGTTTTTCACTCTCGCCTTCCTCCACATCAGTCTCTTGTGATTCAACCAGCATCGCCGCCAAAGACGCCGAAGCGCTAGTTTCACCCAGCACTGACCCTTCCTCCAGCAACTGTTCTATTGCTACCTGCGAAGCATCCATCAACCTGACCTCTTCCATAGTCACAAAACCGGTTTCCTGTCTCTGGCCGTCCGACTCGTTCTTGGCCACCAAATATATCCCATCTTCAGCTCGATCATAAAGTTCAAATTCAGATTCGACCCATTTCCCCATCGTCCCCGCTCCATCTACCTCGACTCGTCCCTCCCCCGATTTATCTCTATACACCCCACCCCAAACCAATTTTCCTTTGTGTCTTTCCAATACCGACCCCTTAGCCCAACCAATTATCTCCCCCGTCTCCTCCGCCTCTTCGTACACCGGCACGTAACGATCATCTGCCAACTTAAAATATATCTCCCCAATCTCATCGCCCGTTACCGGCACCACCACCATCTCCCCCGCCCCCTGCCCACTCCCACTTGCCTCTTCTATTTGCCAATCCTCAATCGGCCCCTGATAAACAAAGTCAAACGCCTCCTCTGGCCATTCTCCTTCTACCAAATTAACATTGGACAAATCAAAATAATCCAACCGGCCAGCCACTACTACCGTATCTATCCGACTGTTACCCAACACAACCTTACCGGCAATTCTGGCCGACGGCGCTACTTTGACCACCCCTTTCATCTGACCAATCTTGGTCAACAAATCTTGATCCAATCTAACCCTACTGCTTTCACTACTGGCCTCACTCACCCTCAATGCCTCTGGCCAAATGATCCTCTCCGTCACCACCTCTTGCAAGCCATACCCAAAGGATACCAACAACACGATTGCCCCCACCCCAACCGCAATTCCCCCCACCGTCACCGTCGTTCGAGACATATTTTTCCACAAATTCTTAAAAGCAATTTTTACCACCCGCCGCCACGGCAAGTATCCTTCACCAGGATTGATAAATCTTTTAACCTTACTCCAGTCAACGCTCCTAATCATCGTACGGAACGCATATATGCGTTCCCTACAAAAAATCTTCATACTCTCATCATAACAGACCTGCTTTACTTCACCACCAAATTTATCATCTTACCCGATACATAGACCTCCCTGACCACTTCTTTCCCCTCAATCCAGCCTTTAATCTTCTCATTATTTCTCGCTATTTTTAACACCTCATCCTGCCCAACGCCTGTTTCAATTTCAATTTCAGCCCTCTTCTTGCCATTAATTGCCACCGGCAAAATCATCTTATCTTCAACTAAGTATTTTTTCTCCACCTCTGGCCATTGAGAGCGATGAACCGATTCTTTTTTGGACCAAACCCGTTCTGTCAAATACGGCGCAAACGGAGACAGCATTTTTATAATTTTTTCCAACTCTTCCTTTCCAACAATCTCGTCATCGCGAGGAGCATCAGCGACGTGGCGATCCCCTTGAGATTGCTTCGACTTATTGTCTCGCAATGACGATAAATCGTTTATCATCTCCATCTGTTTAGCAATCGCCGTATTAAATGAAAAATTTTCAATATCTCTACTCACTCCTTCAACCGTTTTATTCACTATCAACTTAACTTCATCACTGCTAGCAACTTCTCTATTCGTTTGTGAAATAACAAACTTTTCCCATTTTTCCAAAAACCTCTTCACTCCCATCAGTGTTTTTTCATTCCAGGCCATTGTTCCAGTAAATGGTCCCATAAACATCAAATAGCACCTAACCACATCAACTCCATACTTATCCGCCACCACGTCCGGCAACACCACATTACCCTTACTTTTGCTCATCCTTTGATTATCTGATCCCAAAATTACCCCATGGGATAGCCTTTTATAATAAGGCTCGGCTACCGGCACTACTCCCAGGTCATACAAAAAATTAACAATAAATCTTGAGTACAACAAATGAAGCGTATTGTGTTCATCTCCACCCACATACACATCCACCGGCATCCAATATTTCATCTTTTCCTGACTAGCAAGTTCTATATCATCATCAGGATCACAGTATCTCAAAAAATACCAATCACTGCCCGCCCAATTTGGCATCGTATCCGTTTCTCTACTGGCCAATCCGCCACACTTAGGACAAGCTGTTTTTACCCAATCCGTCATCTTGGCCAGTGGCGACTCCCCTGTTTCCGTCGGCTCATACGCCTCCACCTCTGGTAATTTTATTGGCAAATCTTTTTCGTCAACCGGCACCCAACCACATTTAGGACAATTCACCATCGGTATTGGCTCGCCCCAATAATGTTGCCGAGAAAATATCCAATCCCGCAAATGATAAGAACTGGCCGCTTTTCCAATTCCCTTCTCTACTAGCCAATCAATCATCTTTTTAATTGCAACTTTTGGTTCCAACCCATTTAAAAAATCGGAATTAATCATCACCCCATTATTTACATCAGTATTCGGTAGGGGCGATTCACGAATCGCCCTGGGCGCATCATGATGCGCCCCTACACGTTCTATTACTGGAATTATTGGCAAACCAAATTTTTTAGCAAAAGCATGGTCCCGCTCGTCATGGGCCGGCACTGCCATAATCGCCCCGGTTCCGTAAGAGGCCAACACAAAATCCGAGATCCAAATCGGAATCTTTTTGTTGTTAACCGGATTGATAGCATACAAACCCGAAAACACCCCTGTCTTTTCTTTGGCCAACTCCGTTCTCTCCATTTCACTCTTCCCTCTCGCCTTTCTGACATATTCTTTTATTTTTGATATTTGATCATTCGATATTTGAATTTTATTTAGAATTTCAGATTTAGAATTTAGAATTTCCTGAACAATTATGTGTTCAGGGGCTACCACCATAAACGTCGCCCCTGGCAAAGTATCCGGCCTGGTTGTAAACACCTCCAGCTCCTGTAGGGGCGATTCACGAATCGCCCTGGGCGCATCATGATGCGCCCCTACACCAACAACCTTAAATTTAATTTTTGCCCCTTCTGACTTCCCAATCCAATTTATCTGCGCTTTTTTAACTTTCTCTACAAAATCCGTCTTCTCCAACCCTTCCAACAGTCTATCAGCATAATCAGTAATTTTTACTATCCATTGGCTGATATTTCTTCGACTTACTTCCGCACCACACCTCTCGCACTTTCCATCCACCACCTCTTCATTGGCCAAACCTATTTTACAGCTAGGACACCAGTTAATCGGCATTTCCTTCTTGTATGCCAACCCCCTTTCGAACAATTTTATAAATATCCACTGAGTCCACTTATAATAGTCCGGATCAGTCGTATTTACCTCCCTATTCCAATCAAAGCTAAACGCCAACCTCTTCATCTGTTTTTTAAAAGTCGCCACGTTTTCATCGGTCACCTTCTGTGGCTGCTGTTTAGTCTTGATGGCATAGTTTTCTGTTGGCAAACCAAAGGCATCCCAACCCATCGGAAACAAAGTGTTGTAGCCTTTCATCCGGCAAAACCGGGCATACACATCCGCCCCGGTAAAAGAAAAGGCATGACCCACATGCAATCCCGATCCAGAGGGATACGGAAATTCTACTAAAACGTATTTTTTAGATTTTTTACTATTATCTTTCGCCCCATACAAGCCCTCTTGTTTATCCCAAAACTTTCTAATTTTTTGTTCTTGTTTTCTAAAATCAGTCATATCATGCAATTCCCATTCTAATAACATACTCCTCATCATCTTTCTGTCCCACCGTAAGATAACTTCCATCCTTCCATCTCATCCTCTTACTCACTTGCTTTTCTGAAGATCTTCCAACCTCGACACCATTTAACCGAGCCGGATCAGGCCCCTGAATACTCATCCGCCCATCTTTTATTTCAATCTTCGACATAGCCTATTTTACCACCCCAGCACCACATCTCCTTCCACATCCGTCCTTCTCACTTCCATCCCAAACTCTGCCAGCCGATCCAACACCTCTTGACTCGGATGGCCAAAATTATTTTTACCTACTCCTATCACCGCCACTGATGGCACGATTTCTTTCAACAATTCATCGCTGGTTGATGTCATGCTACCATGGTGTCCTACTTTCAAAATATCAATTCTGCTTTGTAAAATCCCCCGCCACACCAAAGCTTGCTCTCTCTCCACCGGCATATCTCCAGTCAACAATACTGATTTGTCCTCCACTTCCAACACCGCCACCACCGATTTCTCATTGTCTTCTTCACCCTCATTGCTCGACACTATTTTTAGGCTTATCAAATTATTACTAATAGTATCACCTGAAGCTAAATCTTCCGGATAAAAAAGTTGATCAATTTTATAATATCGTCTCACCTGTCCCAAACCGCCCTCATGGTCAGCATCATGATGGCTGACTATCAATAGTTCAATCTTTTTATCCCAAAACGGCACGTACCGACCCAAGCACTCTGCCATCTTCATGTTCTCCGGTCCCACATCATAGACAAACTGAAAACTGCCCGCCATCAACACCACTCCGTCCCCCTGCCCCACATCACAAAAAATCAATTTCGGCTTCCTCTGAGGCCA
>CAZRXL010000035.1:3026-5687 GCA_964604055.1 uncultured Gammaproteobacteria bacterium | reverse complement strand
ATGTTCTCCCTTTCTTTAAAGGGAGAATTAAAGAGGGATTTGAAAGATTTATGGAAGTGGTAACGAAAAGAGGAGGGGGAGTTCGGCTTAAGACGGAAGATGTTTCCGAAAGACCGGTTACTGAAACAGTGGACCAAAAGTTCAGAAGGATATTGATGGATATGGGTCAAGACCCAGGACCAGAACAACCGGAAGCAAGACAGTAGGTTTGGCTTTGGTATAATGGTAGGTCATGAACATATGGTCAACTGTTAGAAAAATATTGGGGTTGAAGAAGAAACGTATCGACTCGCAAGGCGGGTCTGACGTTTTGAAGACAAGGAAGAAAGAGGTGGGAATTCCGAAGGAGGTGTTGGATAAACTGCCGCCAGGGGTGAAGGTACAGAGAGTAGAAATAGGGCCAAGACAGATTATAAGACTGGTAATTTATGGGGTATTGGTGTGGTGGTTGGTGACAACAATGCAGGGAGCGTTGTCGAGTGAATCGGTGATGAGTGTGCCATTGTCAACGGCAATTGAGGCAATCAGAAAGGATAATTCGGCCAAAATTACAGTAATGGATAATCAGATATTGGTGGAAGTACCAAGCGAAAGTAAGATCTTAGTGTCGAGCAAGGAGGGTAATAGTTCGATGGCAGAGATTTTGCAAAGAGAGGGCATAAGTTTGGAAAATATTGAATTTGAGGTGCAAAATAGGCAGGGGTGGAAACTTTTGGGTGAGATTTTTACTTTAGTATTGACGCTGGGATTGCCACTTTTTGTGATTTATATGGTGTTTATGAGACAGGGGAAAGGGGGAGGAATGGGAGGAGGAATTTTTGGGTTTGGAAAATCAACGGCGAAATTGTTTGTGAAGGGAAAACAAAAAGTAAGATTTGGGGACGTGGCGGGAGTAAAAGAAGCCAAGGATGATCTAATGGAAGTGGTGGACTTTTTGAAGAATCCGACTAAATACTCGAAAATGGGGGCAAGGGTGCCGAAGGGAGTGCTTCTAATTGGTCCGTCGGGAGTGGGAAAAACACTACTGGCCCGAGCGGTGGCGGGAGAGGCAAATGTACCGTTTTATTCGATGGCGGGATCAGAATTTATGGAAATGCTGGTAGGAGTGGGAGCGTCAGTGGTTGGTGATACACCGGTATTGGTGAAAGAAGGGGAAGAAATAAGATTGAAGCGGGAGGGGTGAAAAAGGTGAAGGGTTTAGAGACATTGGGTTTTGAAAAAGCGGAGAATAAGTTTTGGGGAACAAGTTCAAAAAAAACAGAAAAATTTGTATTTAGCCATAGTGCCTGGAAAAAGGTAGAGGGGGTGCTGAGGCATAAGGTGAACGAAATATATGAGATTGAATTTTTGGATGGCAAATTAAGAACAACTGGTGACCATAGTGTGTTTGTGAGGAAACAGGGATGGATAGAGGCGAAGCGGGTGGACGAATTGGAGCCGGGTGATATTTTGGTAAATTTACCAATGAAAACGAGAAAATGGGATTATGATTTGAAAAAAACGATCCATAAAGTTAAAGCGCATGTTTTTGGGCGAGATGAGAATAAGTGGTTGGATGTATGGCAGGATAATCAGGAAGAATGGGTAAAATATGAGAAAGCGATTGAAAATCCGGCCAATTTATATCAGAAAGAATTGGCGGCGGAAGTGGGGGTATGTCAGATGACAGTAAGTAATTGGCAGAGGGGAATACATGTGCCACGAGCAGTATCGAAGCGGTTGATGAAGCTAAAGGTGCCGGAGAGAGTAAGAGTGAGCGAAGATTTGATGTGGTTGTTGGGAATATATACAGCCGAAGGGAGAGGAACAAATAACTTGGAATTGACTTTTGGAGTTAGAGAGGACGAGTTGATCAGTAAAACGGCTTGGTTGATGAAGAAAGTATTTGGGTTGGGAAAGCCGGTGTTGAAGGCGACAGAAACTAATAGTATGAAAGTGATATATTATTCGGCGCATTTAGGTAGATTTTTTGCCAAATGGTGTGGAAACGGCAGTCATAATAAACATATACCAGAATTATTGTGGAGATTACCTAAGGGGTATTTTTTGGCTTATTTGAAGGGATGGATGGAGGGAGATGGGTATGAATATAAGTCAGGTAAGTTGACGGGAGTGTCGGTGAGTCGGCGATTAGTAAGAGAGTTGGCTTGGTTGGCGTCGATGCATGGTATCAAAGTGGGTATAAGAGAAGAGCTGGTGAAAGGAGGAAGGGTAATAAGGAGTAAAGCTTTGCCGGACAGTAGAGTGTGGAAATTAATTATCGGAAAGACGTCTAATCCGGATATGATTTCAAAGTATCCGAATCAATTTAAAAAATGTTACGTGAGGAAGGTGACTAAAAGAAAATTTGAAGGCTATGTGTATGATCTGTGTGGTGTAGAAAATGAGGGATTTTTTGGAGGAGAGAAACCGATGTTGTTGCATAACTCTCGGGTGCGGGATTTGTTTACAACGGCAAAAAAAGCGGGTAAGGCAATTATATTTATTGATGAAATTGATGCAATTGGACGGATGAGAGGGGGTATGGACGGGGGGCATGGGGAGCGGGAACAGACATTGAATCAAATATTGGTGGAAATGGATGGATTTGAGCCGAACCAGACAATAATAGTGTTGGCGGCGACAAACCGAGGCGATTTGCTGGATCCGGCATTGATGAGG
>CAZRXL010000035.1:0-3002 GCA_964604055.1 uncultured Gammaproteobacteria bacterium | reverse complement strand
ATTTGACCGACGGGTAATGTTGGAAATGCCAGATATAGATGACAGGATAGCAATACTGAAAATTCATGCCAAGGGAAAACCATTTTCTAGGGTAAAATGGGAGGATGTGGCTAAAGCGACGGTGGGTTTTTCGGGAGCTGATCTGGAAAATATGTTAAATGAAGCGGCAATTGGAGCGGCCAGAGTGGGTAAAAAGACGATTTCGATGAGGGATATAAATGAGGCATCGCTTAAAGTAAAACTGGGAGCAGAGAAGAGAAGAAGGTTAACAGAAAAAGATAAGAAGATGACGGCTTATCATGAGGCGGGGCATGCGGTGGTTAATTATGCGTTGAAGCTGGATCCGGTGGAAAGAATTTCGGTGGTGTCCCGAGGAATGGCGCTGGGTTTTACTTTGACGCCGCCAAAACGGGATAGGGTACATGAGACAAAGACAAGATTAGTAAAACAGATGGCGATGGCAATGGGAGGGAGGGCGGCAGAAGAGCTGGAATTTGGCGATATGACAACGGGAGCGGCGGCGGATATTGCTCAATCAACTAGAATTGCTAGAAGAATGGTGACAGAATGGGGGATGTCTGATTTGGGGCCAGTGAATTTGGGGCCGGAATTTGACACGGAAAATATGAGCATGGGTTATTTAAGAACAGATGAAACTTCGGAGACGATGAGGGCAAAAGTGGATGAAGAGATTGGGAAATTGGTAGACGAGGCAATTGGGAAGGCAAGAAGGGTGTTGAAAGAACACAAGAAAGAATTGGACGAAGTGGCAGAATTGTTGGTAAAAAAGGAAAGTTTGGAGAGGAAGGAGTTTGAAAACGTAATGTCCCGATGAATCGGGACAAACGTTTCGAGGTGTTTAAGATTAGTTATTTGATGCGGGGATAAATCGGGGAATGTGCGGTAAACGAAATCCACCTTTATTCCCTCCTTTAAGGAAAGGAGGGACATTAGGCTAGTGTTCTCCCTTTTTTTAAAGGGAGAATTAAAGAGGGATTTGGTACTGTTGTACAAGTTGACAAGAATTTAATAAAAGGATATCATTGGTTATGAATAGAATATCGACTTATGATTTTAGAGACAATTTGGCGTATTTTTTGGATAATGTGGTTAAGACCGGCAGGCCTTTGGTGGTAGAAAAGTATAATAAGGCGGTGGCGGTGGTAGTGCCTTATGATGATAAATATGCGGCGAGTGGAGTGGCGACTGATTATTTTGGTTTTATGAAGGGTGGCGAAAGCGGGAGTGATTTGGTTAAAAGAGTGAGAAGAAATAAAAACGAGAAAGTTTATGCGGAAAAATTGATGAGCAAATGAAAAAATATTTTTTGGATACTGATGTTTTGATTGACTATAGTAAGGGAAGAGACAGGTTGGTGGGTGAATTGTTGGAAAAACAAAAGAAAAAGAAGTGCGAACTGTGGGTAAATGTAGTGGTGATAACGGAGTTTTTTACTGATAAAAATTTGGAAGATGACGAAAAGTATAAAAAGGCGAGGGATTTTTTTGGTTTTTTGGGTCAGATTGAAATTGGGGAAAAGATAGCATTGAAAACAGCAGAATTGTTGAGAAAAAAACAGGTTGACTATTTAGCAGACGGTTATATAGCGGCGAGTTGTTTGGTAGCTAATTTGGTATTAGTGACCAGAAATAAAAAACATTTTGGAAAAGTAAACGGGTTGAAGTTGTACAAGTCTTAATATTGTTCTTCTAATTCGATGATGCGTTGGAGGATGGTGCGGGCGCCGAGGTAGACAGGTTCGACACCGTTTAGGAGAAGCTGGCCGGAGCCGAGATTTTTGGCTTTGGTTTGAGGGGTGTCGGAGGTATAGTTGATGATACCAATGTCGAAAGGGGCGGAATTGAGATCGACAATGGTGTTTTTGGGAGTTTGCTGGTCATAGGTAGCTTCGGTAATGGCGGAAAGATAGGGGCCGGATTCCATTTCTAGAATAGTGAAGTTGTTTTTGATGTATTTGTTTAACAGGGCTTGGTTTTGCAAAAAAGTACCTAAGACAGAGACGGATTTTTGGTTGGTTAAAACAGAGCCTTGGTTGTTGATAAAGGGAAAAAAGGTGTTGAAACAGTTTTTGAATAAGTAGCTATTTTGGGTGTGTTCGTCGAAAACAACCCGGGGAACTTGGACATCGCCGATTTGACTATTTAAGACAGCGGCTTTGCCAAGAATATAAACACCTTTGACCTTGGCGACATTTTCTAAAACTTCTTTTAAAACATGGTAGGCGGTAAAACCCAAGGGGTAGTCAATGTTGAAGATAAGGGCGGGGCTGGTTTTGATTTTTTGGGGACGGCGGATGGATAAAAGGGGGTCGAGGTGGGCGTTGGCTAAAGAAGAAACGGGGATAATTTGGGTGGTAAGGTCAAGATAATGGGAGGAGGGGATAGTCAGAATTTTTGTTTTTTCTGGGGGAAGAAATTGGAGGCAATAATAGAGAAAATCGTTTTCGGGAAGAAATAATTCTTTGGATTGGATTTGTTGGTAAGTACGGTAAAGATCTGGTTTTTTGTCTTTGATAAATTTGAGTATTTGCGATTTGTGGGTGGGGGCATAGCCGGTGGTGAGATTGACAAGAGAATGGGTGTTGCTGCTGACAAAATAGATGGTCTGGCGGGACATATGTCTTTTTTTGCTGGTAGTTTTGGCGATGTTTTTCCACCAACGTTGGGTGGTTTTGGTATAGTCGACCCAGGAACCGGCCAGAAGCTTGAGGCGGAGATTGGTTTGGTGGCGGTAGAAATGAGAAAGTCTTAGGTTGGGTTTGTGACCCAGAGCTTTTAAGAGTTTTTGGAGATTGGCGGGGTCGAGCTTGAGGTCGGTGCAAGCTTGGCCGGAGTTGATGGCGGCAATAAATTTGGCGGAAGTGGAATAGAATTTTTTGGCAAGGGTGTGGAGTTTGTTGGTTTCGACTTGGTAGGCGATAAGAAGGTTGACTAAATCGTCAATGTCGGAAATGGAAGCAATAAAGATGGCCAGAGTGCCGG
>CAZRXL010000034.1:4595-5763 GCA_964604055.1 uncultured Gammaproteobacteria bacterium | reverse complement strand
CATATTTTCTCTGGCAGTTTGCCAGGCAGAAAAATCTTTGTTATCCATGGCAGTCTGGAGAGCTTGCCAGGTTTCAGAATTTTGGAACTTGGCACCGCGACTGGCACCTTGGCCCTGACCAGGAGTGATAGTGTCTTCGGCAAAAGATGAATGAGTAAATTGGGGAGCTAAAATAATGCCTGCCCCGAGGCCAGCTACAGCAGTTAAGGTAGCTAAAACAAGTTTGGTATTGTGTTTCATGTTTATATGTAAATTTTTAACTAACACGCGTGTCTAGTATTAATACAGGCGGAGATGGAAAAATATTTCATGGTTGACAAAATGTGGTTGTACCTGTACCCTAGGTGTAGGTATGGAAAACAAAAATGATAAAGTCCTAATTGGTTTGAAAAAGGCGAAAAGCCATTTGGAAAAAATTATTAAAATGAGGGAAAAGGGTGAGTATTGTATTGATGTAATGCAACAAAATCTGGCGGTGATTGGCTTATTGCGGTCAGCACATAAACAACTGATGGAGGGGCATCTGAACAGTTGTTTTCTTGAGGCAGTAAAAAGTGGCAACAAAAAGAAGGAAAAGGAAATGGTTGAAGAAATACTTCAGGTGACTAGTCTGTTTAACCGATAAAATGACAAAAAAATATTTTGTAACCGGGATGCACTGCGCCTCCTGTGAACTTTTGATCGAAAAAAAACTGATAAAACTGCCAGGGGTAAGGACAGTGGAGGCAAACAAGGGAGAGAGTGAGGTGAAGATAGAATATAAAAAAGAAAGACCGAGCTTGGATAGACTGAATCAACTATTTGCTAAAGATGGGTATGAGTTTTTTGATAAAAAGGTGGAGGAAAAAGAAGAGTATGACTGGAAGAAACTTTTAATAGCGGCGGTGATAGCGATAGGAATAATGGGTGGATTTTTGGCACTAAACAAATTGGGATTAAATCAGGGAGGGGTGAATATTAATTCGTCTCTAGTGTCATTCGTGGTATTTGGTCTATTGGCGGGAATTAGTAGCTGTGCGGCATTGGTGGGGGGAATAGTATTGTCGATGAGTAAAAAATGGGGTGGAGATATCCGGCCCCAGATAGAATTTAATGCAGGTAGAATTGTGGCTTATATAATAGTAGGGATAATATTGGGAAGCTTGGGAAGGGTGATTGGGTTGTCCCC
>CAZRXL010000034.1:0-4490 GCA_964604055.1 uncultured Gammaproteobacteria bacterium | reverse complement strand
AGATGGTGGGGCTGAAACAATTGGCAAAAATAAAAATTAGTTTGCCTAAAAGCGTGTCGGGGACGGCCTTGTCTGGTAGTGGTGGACCAATGATAGTGGGGATGTTGACGGTATTGTTACCATGCGGATTTACGATTACAACTGAGGGCTTGGCGGTGGCCAGCGGTGACCCGATCCGAGGCGGATTGATGATGGGGGCGTTTGCGATGGGAACTTTGCCAATACTTTTGGTAATTGGACTGTCGTCGGGGAAACTTTTAGAAAAATCACATTGGTCAGATTTGTTTTTGAAAACAGCAGGGATATTGGTAATTGCCTTGGCAATTTATAATGTTAATAATCAAATGAATGTGCTGGGAACGTATCCTCCGACGTTACGTCGGAGTGACGTTCTGAAGGACGTTACTACAGAGTTACAAACAATAAGGATGGAGGTGAATAGCAGGGGGTATGAACCGAATTATTTTCAGGTCAAGGCAGGCGGAAAAATAAGATGGGAAATAACAGATACCGGGACTAGTGGATGTACCAACGCCATAATTGCCAGGCAATTGTTTGCTGGAGAGATAAGACTGACACCCGGGGAAACCAGTATTAAAGAATTTACGATTGAAAAACCGGGAAGTTATAGATTTTCCTGTTGGATGGGAATGGCGACGGGAATAATAGAAGCGATATGAAAAAAATAGAGTTACAGATATTGAAGATGCATTGCACTGCCTGCGCGGCGGGAATTGAAGGGAGTTTAAAGGCAAAGGCGGGGGTGGTTGCGGCCAGCGTTAACTATGCATCGGAAATAGCGAGAGTGGAATATGATGACAAAAAAATTAAGCTGGCGGAAATAAAAAAAATAATTACTGATATGGGCTATGAAATAGGAAATGAGATGGAGGCAGAAAAGGAGATGAAGAAGATGAGGAACAGAGTGACAGTAACAATAATTTTGGGGATAATTCTGTTTTATGCGGCAATGATAGCGATGGCTAATTTTTGGGTGCAAATGATAGTATCAAGCGCAATTTTGGTCATAAACGGAGGGATGATTATAAACGGAATAAAACAACTTTATAGATTAAAACCAAATATGGATTCGCTGGTGGCACTGGGGGTGTTGGCGGCATACGGGTATTCCTTGCTGGGACGGGAACTATATTTTGAAAGCGCGGGATTTATTTTGGTGTTTATTACTTTGGGTAAATATCTGGAACAGGTGACTAAAGGCAAAAGCAGGGAGGCGGTGAAGAAACTCTTGAGGCTAGAACCGAAAAAAGCAACGGTGGTAAGAGAGGGAGAAGAAAGAGTAATTGAGGTGGGAGCGGTAAGAAAAGGAGAGATAGTAGTGGTGAAACCGGGAGAAAGCGTGGCAGTGGACGGGATGGTGACGGAAGGAGAATCGAGTGTGGATGAGTCAATGATAACGGGTGAAAGCGTACCGGTTGTGAAGAAAAAAGGAGATCGGGTAATTGGGGGAACAATCAATATCGATGGAAATATCCAGTTTAGAGCGACGGGGGTAGGAAAAGAGATGATGCTTAGTAAAATTGTGGCAGTGGTGGAAGAGGCGATGGAAAGTAAGGCACCGATACAGGCGTTGGCGGATAAAATTTCGTTGTATTTTGTACCGACGGTGGTGGCAATTGCTGTCATAAGTTTTGGGGCATGGACGGTTTTGACGGGAGATGTGGGAGCGGCGGTCAGGGCGATGGTGGCAGTATTGATCATTAGCTGTCCGTGTGCCTTGGGACTGGCAACACCGACAGCAGTAATGGGCGGAACGGGTTTGGCGGCGGAACGAGGAATTTTGATTAAAAATGGGGAGGCGTTACAAAAAGCAGAAACAATTGGGACAGTAGTATTTGATAAAACGGGAACTTTGACCAAGGGAGTTTTTAAAGTTTATAAAGTCATAAAGTTTATAAAGTCAGAAAAGGAAGTTCTACGTCTGGCGGCCAGTGTGGAGAGTAAAAGCGAACATCCGATAGCTCGGGCAATAGTAAAAGAAGCTGAAAAAAGGAAAATAAAACTATTAAAAGTAGAAAATTTTAAAAATCACCCCGGAAGAGGAGTGGAGGGAAAGATAAAAATTAGTGATAAGTTTAAAGTTTATAAAGTTCTTAAAGTAGCAATCGGGACAAAAAGATTATTGAAAGAATTGGGGGTAGATTCAAAAAAATGGAGAAATAAAATTAATAAACTGGAACAGGAAGGTAAAACAGTGGTGCTGTTAGTAATAGACGATAAACTGTCAGGATTAATAGCAGTGGCAGATGAGATAAAAGGTGAAGCGAAGGAGGTGGTCAATAAACTGCGACAGAGAGGTAAAAAAACAGTGATGATAACTGGGGATAATAAGCGGGTGGCTGACAGGGTGGGAAAGGAAATTGGAATTGATGTGGTGTTGTCGGAAGTACTGCCAACAGAAAAAGCAGACGAGGTGGAAAAAATAAAAGAGGAGGGGCAAGCAGTGGCAATGGTAGGTGATGGCATCAACGATGCACCAGCTTTGGCGGAAGCAGACGTGGGGATAGTGATGGGATCGGGAACGGAGGTGGCGATAGAAACGGGAGAAATAGTACTTTTGAAAAATAATTTGGAAGGGGTGGTGGAAGCGATTGATGTGGCTAAATTTACAATGACAAAAATAAGGCAAAATTTGTTTTGGGCCTTTTTTTATAACGTGGGGGCGATACCGGTGGCGGCGGGACTATTCTACCCATTAACGGCCTGGACCCTAAACCCGGCGATAGCAGCGGCGGCGATGGCTTTTTCGTCGGTATCGGTGGTGACGAATTCCTTATCAATGAAATGGTATAAGGAGAAAAAATGAAAGGCTTAAACAAAAGGATTAGGTTCTACAGCTGTCGCGATATGTGGAGTTGTTTTTGGGAGTGAAGTGAAAAGAATTATGATATGCTTGGTCAATGTCAGGAATAGAAATAGAAATCAATAGGCAAGAGGCGGTGGGAGAGACAAGTTCAAAGGAATCGACGGAGCCAACCTTAGAGGATGCACAGAGGGTAATAAGAGAAGGAAAACAGCAAATAGAAGAGGCTCTCATTGAAATGAGAGCAAAGCTCCCGCTACACGATCCACTTGACCCTAGGGTGTTTTTTGATATATAACAGGGCTGATTGTCATAAAATGTTCAAAGTACAATAAGGAGTAAGGAGGTGGAACTATGGCTAAAAAAGCAGATATAAACAAAATAAAAAATAAAATAATTAAGTTTAAGGACAGGGTGGAAGATCAAGGGTTTGGCGGGGCTAAGTATTATTTATTTGGCTCCTGGGCTGAGGGTAGGCAGAATCAAGATAGTGATATCGACATCGCTGTCATATCTGATCAGTTTTCGGGGAATAGTTTTGAGGATTCGACCAAATTGCGGCTATTGACGATAGGAATTGATACCATGCTGGAACCAGTGGCGATGAGAAATGAGGATTTTAATGACAAATACAATACTTTGGCGACGGAAATAAGACGAAATGGAGTGAGGGTGTTTTAGATTTTTGGATTGGGACGGTGGTCGAGAATGTCTTTGATAAGAGGAATAATTTGCTTGCGCATGATGATGCCGGGACGGGTAGCAACAGACTGGTCAAACTTGACGGCTAAGGCGGTTTCGACTAGAGTCTGACTGGCGGAATCAACAACGACAAATTGATTGAAGGCTTGTTCGATATCAATACAAGTAAGAAAAATATAATCAAGTTGTTTTTTGGTTTTGAGGTCGAGAAGAATGGCTTTGATGTGGTCAAGCTGATTAGTGATAAATTCATTAACATCGATAATTTCTAATTGGGCAATACCAAGGGCGTGGCCGGAAAAGTCGAAGGTGGCAAAATCACCAGCGATTATTTCCTTCAGAGATTGAGTGAAAGTGCTTTTGTGGACAAACATGCGATGGATAAAATCGGCAGGTAGTTTAGCTTGGGGTAGTAACCATTCGGCGATGGCGCGGTCACGGTCGGTGGTGACAGTGGCTTGAAAATTGATGGTGTTGCTGATAATGGCGGCATAGAGAAGAGCGGCAGATTCGCGAGAAATAGGAATAGATTGATGTTTGTACTTTTCGGCAATAAGGGTGGCGGCGGCACCAACTAATTCGATTTGAGATTTAGCGTTTGTGAACTGGTCAGATTGATTGACAATTCGGTGGTCGATAATTTCGATAATTTGGTCGGGATTGATTTGGGGCGAGATACCGATAGGGTCGCTGGCGTCAGTTAATATAATTGACGAGTCAGAGGCAAATAGTTTATTACCGTCCTGAAGAGGGTCGAGATGGAGAAAATCTAAGACAAATTGGGCTTCGCGGTGATGAGTGCCAAAGACAACGGCGGTGGCAGGCTTTTGAGTTTTGGTTAGAAACTCGGCGTAAGCAAAAGCGGCGGCGGTGCCATCAAGGTCGGGATTGAGATAAGCAGTAACTAGAAGCATAAGAAATTATACAAAATAAGCTGGTTTTATTGGACACCCCGGGGTGGGTG
>CAZRXL010000033.1:4704-5823 GCA_964604055.1 uncultured Gammaproteobacteria bacterium | reverse complement strand
GAGGTATGAACCTGAATATAGTCTTACTCAAAATCAGTTTCACAAAGTTAAGCTTGAGGTTGTTGGTGAAGTTATAAAAGTGTTTTTTGATGGCGTTAAGGTTATTGACGCAGTCGATAATGAGTTTTCTTTTGGTGATTTTGTGTTTACTAATTGGGCTGGTAGTTTTAATTTTGGGACAGTGGTTAATCATATCGATAATTTTATTTTGGATGATTTGAAAAATGTTTCGGCTTCGAGGAAATACATCATTTTACCGGGATTGGGGGGAAGCTGGAACGGGAGGGCGATGGTGTATGGGGATGAGGTGGAGGCGGAAGAATGGAAAATGACTCCGTTTGTAAAAGTATATGACCAACTAATTTTGGGTTTTGAACAAAATGGACTGGTAAGAGACAAGGATTTTTTTGTGTGGAATTATGATTGGAGAAAGCCGGTGGCTGATATAGTTACCGATTTGGATACCTTTATAGACCAGAAAGCGCCAAGTGAGACAGAGGAGGTAAATTTAGTTGGACATAGTTTGGGTGGATTGGTGGCCAGGATGTGGGCGCAGGATAATAATACTGATTCAAGACTGGGTAAGGTGATGAGTTTGGGTAGTCCACATTTTGGAGTGTTAGATGCTTACGATGTTTGGAGTGGGGCTAAATTTGCTGATGGAGTGGATTTGGAATCAGTGTTTTTAAATGTTTTTTTGACTTTAAAAAGAAAAGGTGGTGAGACTAGGTTGGAGACAATACGGGGGTTTGCCCCAGTTTTGAAGGATTTATTGCCGGTGTTTGATTTTGCTAAATCGAAATTGGGAGTAATCCCCTATCAGAGTATGGAGACGGTTAACAATTATTTGATATCGAAAAATGAAAATGTGAGCTTGATATTTGATAAATTTATGGCTTTGGTGGCAGAGGGTGGTCAGGCTAAACGCTGGATTAACTTAAGACGACGAATGGTGTCAGATTGGTTTTTGGGTTTGTGGCCGGAGGGGAGGCCAATGTCTTACGAATATGCAATTGGTGATGGTAGAGTTTTGTTTGAAAGCGCTAAATTTGATGGAGATGAGTTTAAGGTGATTGATTCGAATCACGGGGGGATGGTGACGGAGGCTGTTAACGAAGT
>CAZRXL010000033.1:0-4661 GCA_964604055.1 uncultured Gammaproteobacteria bacterium | reverse complement strand
GGGTGGATGATACGGATGGTTTTGTGTTGGTGGACAAGGGAAATTGTAAGGTAGAAATCTTGGGGACTGATGACGGGCGATATCATTTGGTGATAGGCAAGGTTGGAGGAGATGATTGGCAATATTTTGAGAGTGAAATTGAGGACGATGAGTTAATCGGTTTCGAAGTAAATGAAAAGGGTCAGATCATATCTAATGGTTATTTTTGGGACCTGATTACAAAAGAACTGAAATCTTTGCTTGAAAGATATCCAAGAGATAGGGATTTATTGTGGTCAATAAAGGCGGCGGAAAATAAGTACTTACCTTTGTTAAGGTGGAGGGTGGCGGTGTTTGCCCAAAGACATAATGAACGAGAAGTTGGAGATAGAATACTTGATTACTGCCGAGTGCTGGCGGGTAGAAGGTGGTGGTTTTAATTGCGTAGTTTTGAAGCTGAGTTAATGGAGGTGTATGGAGGAAAAGGGTCTAAACCAGATGTGTCAGGCAGAAGCACTCCAACGCCGGTACAAATTGAAAGATATTTAAAGAAAATGCGTTTAGAAGAAGAAAGTATGGGCAGAGTCGACTTGATTCTTTATGATGATTTAGTGGATAAGGGGATAATGGGAAAGTTGCCTAGTTTAATGGGGTGGAGGTTTGGAGATTGAGATTGGAAACGGGAAGCTTGGTTTCGTATTTGCCGTAGATAATAACGGGAGTGCCAACTTCGGCCCAGGCGTAAAGTTGCTCAACCTCTTCTGTTTTCATATTGACACAACCGTGGCTCATAGGAATACCAAAATTATTGTGCCAATAAGTGCCATGAAGGCTGTAGCCGACTGATTTGGCAATTTTATCGTTATAAAAGAACATAATATAAGGAACATTGGGTAAATAATAGTATGTTCCTAAAGCCTTTGAGCCACCGGACATTTTTTGGGATCTAATTTTGGTCCAAATTTTGAAAGTACCGGTTGGGGTTCGGTCCCAAGTGCCAGTAGAAACTAGGAAATTAAAAATGAGTTTGTCATTTTCATAGGCATAGACCATTTGTTTGGTTAGATCAACTTCAATTCTTTTGTCAGCTGAGCTGGTGGTGTCACCAAGAACTTTGGGTGGGGCTAAGCTAGGAATGGTAAATGTTTTGTTGTTAAA
Organism: uncultured Gammaproteobacteria bacterium; assembly: GCA_964604055.1. Classification (GTDB taxonomy): domain Bacteria; phylum Patescibacteriota; class Microgenomatia; order UBA12405; family UBA12405; genus CAZRXL01. The sequence continues at coordinate 3,524 of CAZRXL010000033.1, read as the reverse complement.
GGTACAGGTTTTAGCAGTAGTGTCGAAGTTGTCTTCAATTTGGTTAGGATTAATCGAGTCTTGACGGGAAAAATACCGAGGCCAGTTTTTTTGGGTTATAAGCAGAAAGCTGATAACGATAAAAGTCGATATGACTAATTTGTCTTTCATTGAATATAATAAGTTATCACAAATGAAACAAAATTTTGTTTTGGTTATTTTTGGGATTACGAGCAATTTGGCTGAAAAGAAATTTATCCCGGCTTTGTACAACTTATATAAGAATAAGAAATTGTCGGGGTTTGATGTCTTGGGTATTTCTGGACGGGAGAGGAGTTTGGTCGATTATCGAGGATTGGTGACTAAATCGATAGGAGTTGAAGATTTGGGATTTTTGGCTAAGTTTGATTTTATGTGGGGGGATGTCAACAAAGATGATTTATTTAAAAAAATATCAGAAAAGCTTAATAAGGTGGTTGGTGGGGATTTGGTTTATTATTTAGCGGTTGGATCGGAATTGTATAAGCCGATTTTGGTTGGATTGGCCAAAAACGGTTTAAATAAGAAAAGTGCTTGTTTGACTAGGTTGTTGATCGAAAAGCCTTTTGGTAAGGATTTGGCTTCGGCGTTGAAGCTGGAAAAGGATGTTTATCGTTTTTTTGATCAAGACCAGGTTTATATGATTGATCATTATTTGGCCAAAGAAATGGTGGAAAACATGCTGGTTTTTAGGAAGGAAAATCCAATATTTGATGAGATGTTGGATAAAAAATGGGTAGAGCGGATAGAGGTGACTTTGGCTGAGGATTTTGGAATTGAAAATCGAGGTGATTATTATGAGAAAACGGGCGCTTTGAGAGATGTGGGCCAAAATCATTTATTGCAGATGTTGGCTTATTCGACTATGAAATTAAGTGGAAAAGTGGCCAAGCGTCGACTGGAGGTGTTTAGGGATTTGCAGGTAGATAAAAATAGCTTGGTTAGGGGGAGGTATCTTGGCTATGAGGGTAAGGCAGAAACTTATTTTTCGTTTGGGGCAAGATTTAGTGAAGGGAAATTGTCAGGAGTGCCGGTTTTTTTTAGAAGTGGTAAAGAACTGAAAAGTCGGGTGGCTGAGGTTGTGTTTAGGTTTTTTGGTGGTAATGCTTTAGTTTTTAGAATTCAACCGGATGAGGGGGTAATTTTTAAATTGAAAGTAAAAAAAACCGGGGTGGTTGGAGGGGTGGAGGATAAACTAATGAAGATGTGTTTTTGTCGTAAAGACGGTGATTGTTTTGATCCGTACCAGAAATTATTATTGTTAGTGGTGGCCGGTAAAAGAGATTGGTTTGTGACTAGACTAGAAACAAGAGAGCAATGGAGGATTGTGGATGAACTAAAAAAGAAGAGAATAGTGACTTATAAAAAAGGAAGTTGGGGTCCAGGTGGGGGGAAGGGGTGGTTTTTGCCGGAGATAGTCTATTGTGGTTGTTAGAGGACTTGAACCTCTGACCTCATCGATGTGAACGATGCGCTCTAACCAACTGAGCTAAACAACCTAACTACGCGGTTGTTTTGGCATAACCTCGGCCAGAAGCCGATCGTCTTGTGGACGAAACTGAGCTAAACAACCAGTGTTTTGATAGTTTGTATTATAGCCTTTTTTATTTTTTTACCAAAACCAGATTTATAAAATTTTTCTCGACTGATAGCATCTTTTTTACAATAATATTTTTCGTAATAAATTAGGGTGAAGGGTTTGTTTTGTCTTGTAAAACTGTTTGATCCTAAATTGTGTTCTTTGAGGCGGATGGTCGGTTTTTTGCTTGAGTAACCAGTGTAAGTTTTTCTATTTTTTAGGCTTTTTAGAAAATATACATAGTACATAATTTCTAACCTCGGCCAGAGGCCGATCGTCCTGTGGACGAAACTGAGCTAAACAACCGGTGTCCAAATTATACCAAGTGGTGTAAACTGGAGGGTATGAAATTTCAAAAACAACAAGGTTCGATTGCGATTGTGATATTGGATTTTGTGCAGTCGATAGTATTAGCTTTATCGGTGTTCGTGTTGTTGTATCTGTTTATTGCTCAACCAAATGAGGTAAAAGGTAGTTCGATGTTTCCGACTTATGAAGACAAGCAATTGCTTTTAACAGACAAGTTGAGTTATCGGTTTAGTGATCCAAAGAGAGGGGATGTAATTGTTTTTAAAGCACCACCAAGTGAACCATGTGCCGAGGATGAGTGTGAGTATATTAAAAGAGTAGTAGGTGTGCCGGGAGATAGGGTCAAGGTGATGGGGGGCAAGGTTTACGTGAATGGTTCTGCCTTGGATGAATCTTCTTATCTGTCTGAATCAGTAGTTAGCTCAAGCGGCTCGTTTTTGCAGGAGGGTGTGGAAAGAGTGGTGCCAACTGGTCAATATTTGCCGTTGGGAGACAATCGGCCTCATTCTAGAGACGGTAGAGAGTTTGGACCGATTCCTGTTGATCTAATAGTAGGAAAAGCTTTTTTTAGGTATTGGCCGGTTTCGGCTTTGGGTTTGGTGCCAAAAGCGAAGTATTGAGTTCTTTGTTTAAAAGTTTCTGATAAATAAAACCAAGTCTCTCAAGTCTTTGGTCGGCTGGTCCTTTGAATTCAAAGATAATTCGAGTGGTAATATTGCTTTGACTGATGGAAACGGTTGATTTTTTGTCATCAAATAGTTTGTTTAAGTCAAGACTGATAGTGTCCAATTTTGATTTTAAAAATTGAGGGATGTTTTCTTTGGTTAAAGGAACTTGACCCTCTTCAATTTTTTGTTTAAAGCGTCTGGCAATTTCTTCGGTTTTTCTGACGGAGGCTTTTTCTTTTAAAACAATTTTGTAGGCTTCAATAATGAGTCGGGTATCGCCAATGCTAGCTAGGGCTCGGCCGTGGCCTTCGGTGATGAGGCCAGACAAGAGGCCATCTTTGATGGCATCGGGCAGAGATAGAAGTTTTAGAACATTGATGACGTAAGGGATACTTTTACCAACTTTTTTGCTGATTTGTTTGTGATCTAAGTTGAATTCTTCTTTAAGACGCAAGAAAGCTCTAGCTCTTTCGATTGGGTTTAGATCTTCTCTTTGAACATTTTCGACAATGGCCATTTCCAACATTTGTTGGGGGCTGGTTTTTTTGATGACAGCTGGGACATGGGATAATTTTAGAATTCTGGCGGCTCGCCAACGACGTTCTCCGGCAATGATTTGATATCCAGCTGGAGTTTGGGCGACAATTAGGGGCTCTAAAATACCATGTTCTTTGATTGACTCGACCAAATCTTGTATTGATTCGGGACTGATATTGCCTCTGGGCTGGAGGGGGTTGGGTTCGAGTTGGTTGGTGGCGATTTGACTGATGGGCATATACAAAGATACTATGAAAGTGGTCGTGAAAAAAGGGGGAGTTTAGGCTTTGACAACAGTGATGAAAGTTTTACCCAATTTTTTGATGAATTTTACGATTCCAGGTCTGATGGCATAGATGGTGAAATCTCGACCAAGCTTGGTGCCGAGACCGGAATGGAATTTGGAACCAACC
>CAZRXL010000032.1:5711-6061 GCA_964604055.1 uncultured Gammaproteobacteria bacterium | reverse complement strand
TCTTGGCCGGCTGCTTTGTCGGGATGGACTGATAAATTAGCCAATATTTTGGCTTTGGTTTCGGGGGGAGCGACGAGAAACATGCCATTTTTTGTGGTGGTGGCAAGATGGTCCTGGTGACAATTGGGACAGTGGGACAAGCCCGATTCGGAAGGTGCAAAGATGTAGGAACAAGACTGACAAGATAAAAAATCCTGTCGAGATACAGTAACAACTCCTGAATCTATGAGCTGGGCAAGAGTTGATAAGACAAATTGGGTGTATGGTTCTGAATCGTCTCGAACAGAGATTCTATTGGCCGGGTCAATTCCAAAATTGTCGAATAAAAATTTATATCTAGCTTGTATTTG
>CAZRXL010000032.1:0-5701 GCA_964604055.1 uncultured Gammaproteobacteria bacterium | reverse complement strand
AAATTCTGACCGGGATTCTTGGGGAAGATGATTTTGCTGGTAATCGGATTCGGTTTTTAATCCATAAGTGTTCCAGATATCGATCCTGGGTGATGAAGCGCCAGCTTTATGGTCCCGGATTCGATTAAGGGCTTCACAGGCCAGAAAAGACAGGAGCCTTTCGACCCTCAGAGTGTCAGATCTGGTTTGGATTGGTGCTTGGGTAAATACTTCTACCACCGGGTAATTTTACCATAATATAATTATATGGGTTTGTGGAAGGGTTGATGGTCGGTGGAAGATGATTTTTCCATAGGAATACCATTTATTTTAATACAACGTGATTGCTATTTTTATTTCATTGGAGATAAAATAAGGAAGATGAGAAGAAAATTGGTAGTGATGTTTTTGGTGCTGGGACTGGTAGTGGCAGGATATTGGGGTAAACAGGGACAGGCGGAGGATAAAAATTGGGTAAGGATAGGTAAAGATAATGGAAGTTGGATGAGACTGGGAGTGTATGGCCAAGGTAAACCAATTGGTTTGAAATTATCAGCTGAAGAGGGGGCACAAGGTCAGACTAAAATAAGAATTTATAAAATAGGTGAAGATCAGATAACTAGGTATTTGGCGCATGACGATAAATATAATCAGATTTTTTCGCCGATTTCTAATGAAGGTTTGGAAAAAGAAGGAGAGCTGACAGCAGAAATAGGAAAGGAGTTTAACTTGCCAATAGAAACAGTCGGTTGGAGGTTGGTGGAAGCAGAAAGGGAAGGAGTGAAGGACCAGGTAATAATAGGGATAAACGGAATGGGAACAACAGCTAAGGCAGGAAAAGAAACGATTGTATTGTGGAACCAAAATTTTTCTGACAGAAAATCGATTAAGGGTGGACAGGTAAGAGTCTACAATTTACGGGATAGGGTGGAAGTGATTCAAGAGACAACAGTGGATGAGAGCGGGCTGGCAATAATCAGAAATGATACTAGGGCAGACATGGTGGTAGTAGAACATGAGGGAGAGAAAACGGTGACACCGCTAAACGAGACGACCTTGAATCAGGATTGGTACTATAATTGGAATAATTTTGGGCCATATAGAGTAGGGACGAAATCGTTTGTGTTTACCGACAGACCAATATACAAAGCGGGAGACAAGCTCTATTTTAAGGCAATTTTGAGAGCTGATGATGATGGTAGATACCAAGTGGCGGCGGGAACAGCCGAGGTAAAAATATCAAGAGGCTGGGGAGAAAACGAACAGAGAATATTTGAAAGAAAGTTGACAATAGATACAGACGGAACGGTGGACGGAGAGGCGGTTATACCAGAGACGGCTAAGGCAGGCTACTATACAGTGACAGTTGATAAGGATGGCTCTAGTAATAGTGTCGGGATTAGAGTGGAGGAATATAGAAAACCAGAATACGTGTTGTCAACAGAAGCGGCCAGACAGGAAGTAGTGAGGGGTGATAAATTGGAAATGACAATTAAAGGGGAGTATTTTTCTGGGCAAGCATTGGCGGGAGAAGAGGTGGAATATAAGATTTATGCCAGTCGATACGATTGGGAATGGGAATATTATTATGATAGAACAGATAAAGATTATTATCGGGCATGGGGCGGGGAAAAGATTGAAACAGGAACTGTAAAGTTGGATCAAAAGGGTGAAGCAAGACTGGTGATTGACAGTAATAAAAATGATTCCGGTGGAAATACTCAGACATTTTCGGTAGAGGTGGGGTACACCGATAAATCAGGAATAGTGGCGATGTCGGGAAAGAATTTTTTGGTTAAAGCGGGAGAATATTCAATTTATCGACAGGATGATGGCTATAGACCGGTAAGAACGGGTGAAATGATTAAGTTGCCGCTAATGGTAAAGGCCAACCGAGATGGACTGGGTTTGAGCCATGAAGTTAAAATCACGGCAGTAAGAAAGTGGTGGGAAGAAAAGAAAGATGAAAATCAGAAATATTCAAGCTGGCAGGAAAAGGAAGAAAAAATTGGCGAATGGCAGAAAACAAGTGACAGTAACGGAAATATTGACCTGGAGATAGAAGCCAAAGATAAGGGAAGCTATATCTTTACGGCTGAGATGGAAGACGGTATGGGCAATAAAATTGTCAAAGAGTTTGGGGTGTGGGTATCGGATTATGATTATTGGTGGGACGATGGCTTTCAAGGTCAGATATCGGTTAGCAAGAATAAGGAAGAATATGAGGTAGGCGAAACGGCTAAGATACGGATTGAATCGGAGGCTGGAGGGGACGTGTTTTGGACAGCGGAAAGGGCTTATGTTTACCGCTACGGAGTAGTAAGTTTGACTGATGGTGGGGCCGATGTAGAGATAGTAATAGAAGAAGATGATATGCCTAACACTTTTGTAACAGCAAGAAGTTTTGATGGAGAAAAGCTGATCAGGGGAACGGCAAAATTGAAAATAAACACAGACCAGAAACAGATGAGAGTAAGAATAACACTAGACAAAGAAAGTTATGGGCCAGGAGAAGAAGTAACCCTAAACGTAACGACAGAAGATCAAAAAGGGAATGGGGTGGTGGCGGATGTGGCGGTATGGGCAGTTGATAAGGCAATATTTGAATTGGCAGACAGAAATTTTGGCGATGTGTTTGGTTACTACTGGTCGGAAAGGTATGGTAATGCGCCTGAATCTGACTCTTTGGCAGGAATATGGGGGTCGGCGGCAGAAAAAGGCGGGGGTGGTGATGGAGATGGGGGCAGAGAACATTTTGCTGATACGGCTTTTTGGCAGGCGAGCATAAAAACAGATGGGTCGGGAAGAGCAAAGGTTAGTTTTAAACTACCGGATAATTTGACTACCTGGGTAATGACGGGAATAGCGGCTAACAGTAAAACTGAAGTGGGAGAAGCAACGGCAGAATTGAAAGTGAGCAAAGAAGTGGTGGTAAGACCGGTACTACCTAACATCTTAAGAGAGGGAGACCGGGTATTCTTGACAGCAATGATTAACAATCATACTGAAATGGAGAGAAATTTTGAGGTAGGAATAAGTTTGCCGGAGGAGCTGGAATTGGAATCAAAACAAAAGAGTGATATTTTGGTGCCAGCCAACAGCTACGAGACGGCCGGTTGGTGGGTAAAAGTAGTAAAGGAAGGAATGGTAAAAGCAGAATATAGCGCTTATGATGTGAAAGATAAAAAAATGGGCGATAAGGTTAGATTGCCAATAGAGATACAAGCCTATGGTTATTGGGAGAAAAATTCTGATTTTAAAATTGGGGGTGATAGTTTTGAGATAGCAATTCCCGACAAAACTGATGTGGACAAATCGAAGGTAAGTTTGGAAGTGGCAAGTTCACTGATGGGGACATTGCCCAGCGCCATGAAATATCTGCTGCATTATCCTTATGGTTGTGTGGAGCAAACAACCAGCAGTTTGGTCCCACTGTTGGTGGCAAAAACGGATCCTAAATTATTTGCGGAGGCGATTGGCGATAAGGATATTGATGATATGGTAAAAAAAGGCCTGGTCAAACTGAGAGATGATCAAAACAGCGATGGGGGCTGGGGGTGGTGGGGAGGAAGAGAATCGGATGTGTTTATGACGACTTATGTGGTGGAAACTGTGGCAAAAGCAAAGGACTTGGGCTATGAAATTGATATAGAAATGTGGAATAATGCCAGAGATTTTTTGGCCAGAAATTATGATCAGGCGGATAATACAAATAAGGTGCTTAAAGCTTGGGGGCTGGGCTTTTTTGAGGGGAAAGAAAATAAGAAAATAATTGAGACTGATTTTTCTGGCTTGGATAATGATGTTTTGGCTTTGGCAGTGATGAATAATATCCGGGCTGGAGTAGATGTGGAAAGTAGAAACGGATTGACGATACTAATGGAAAAGGCGGTAAAGGCTGGAAACTTGTGGTATTGGGAGGGAGCAAGAGGTCAAAGATATAGCAGTAATGCGGCGGCAACCGGAGGGGCAATTAAGGCCTTGGTGGCAAGCGGAAAATATAAGGAAGAAGCGGCGGGAGCAGTAAAATATTTGACTAATAGCAGGAACAGAAGCTATTGGTATAACACCTTTGGAACTGGTCAGGTAATTACGGCAATAATGGCACAAAGCAAGGGAGAGGCTGGCAAAAAGGATGGTTTTAGGGTATTGGTTGACGGAGAGGTGGTGGAATCAGGAGTAAGCGATGGAACAGTTGAGATAGCAGTGTCTGAATTAAAATCGGCTAGTAGCTTGAGAGTAGAAAGCGAGAACCCGGATCTTTATCTGACTTTAACAACGGAACTGTGGATACGGGATGATGACAGCAACCAGATTGACAGAGGAATAACAATAAATAGGGAATATATAAGTGAAAGAGGGGAAAATTATTCTTTGGCGCCGGGAGATACAGTGGAAGTGAAATTGACAGTAAAGATGGATGAAGTGGGCAGTGGAGATGTTTGGGGCAGTAATTATGGTTATATAGAGGACTTTTTGCCGGCGGGGATGGTGCCAATTAATACTCATTTAAAAAATGAAAGATACGATGCTAATGGCGGCAATTATGGGTATTGGGGATATGAATTTAAAAAAGATGGAGTGGTGATACCAGTATGGCGAATGGAAAATGGAACATATAGCTATTTGGCAAGGGTAATTGCGGCTGGAGATTATAAGGCGCCACCGGCGGTGGCGGGACTGATGTATATGCCAGAAATCTGGGGAAGAACTGATTTTGCGAAGGTGCAAATTGACCAAGAGGCGAAAGTGTTGTGGACTAAAAAAATTGAGGAGCAAATAGAAAAACCAAGTTTGAGCAGACAGATAGTGATGGCAGTAATCGGCACTGGAGGCTTGATTTATTTATTGAAAATAAAAAGAAAAAATAAAAGTGAAAAAGAACTGGATAATAATGCTGATGGTGGTGGCGGGAATAGTGGGGGTGGTGAGCCAGAAGGACCAGGGCCAACAAAATAAAAAGGAAAGAACTGCGGCGGCGACAATCCCCCACCATTTTGTAGGGCGAAGGCTGGTGGAAGAACTGGCAGTAGATTTGCTGGCACAAAAAACAAAAAAAATATATTTGTTGGGGCCAAACCATTATGAGACAGGAGAAGGAGAACTGGTGGCTGAACAAGAGATGTGTTTGGGCTTGGTTAAGCAAGATGAGGAAACAATAAAAAATGATCATGCTTTTGGACCGGTGGCGGCGGTATTTAAAGAAAAGATACCGGGAGTGGAGGTGGTGGCAATAGCAGTTAGCAATCGAACCAAAGAGAGGGACATGAATCGGCTGGAAGATTGTCTAGTTGAGGAGCTGGAAGTAGGATCGGTGCTGGTGGGGTCAATAGACTTTTCGCATTATTTGCCTTTGGCCGAGGCTAACAAAAGAGACGAAGTAAGTTGGGATAAAATTTCTAATAAAAAGTATGACGAGATAGCCGGCTTGTCTAATGAATATTTGGATTCGCCAAAAAGTTTGCTGGTAATAATGAGAGCGCTGGATAAAATGGGAGGATATGAAATTAGACTTAAGGACAGGAGTAATTCGGAGCTCGAAAGCGGACAAACTAATTTGGGAGAGACGACGAGCTATCTGAGAATTGAGTTTTTTGGGAAAGAGAATAGCTCTAGTTTAGAACTTAGTCGTAGCCGGATTTAAGATCAGTTGACCAAAACGAGATCTAACAAAAATATTAGAATATAATGGGTAAGATGAAGAAATGGCTGGTAGCACTAG
>CAZRXL010000031.1:5203-6072 GCA_964604055.1 uncultured Gammaproteobacteria bacterium | reverse complement strand
GTGATATTATAGGGTGGTGAAGAATAAAGTGAGGATGCTGAAACTAGTTCAGCATGACAGATTGAATGACGTGCTGTTATTTTTGTTTCTATTATTGATTCCGACACAATTGGGGAGGCATTTTTGGCCGGAATGGAGTCAGGTGTTGGGAATAAGAATAGACTATTTGTCCCCTACTTTGTATTTGGTGGATGTGGTTTGGATATTATTATTAATTTTTAATTTACAATTTAAAATTAATAAACGATTTTTTAATTTTAAATTTATAAATGTTTTAATTTTGTTGTTGATTGGGCTGAATATATTGGTGGCGGAAAATAGATGGGAGGCGGGATACTGGTGGTTGAGAGTGGGACAGTGGGTGTGGACGGTGGGATATATTTCAGAAAATAAAGAAAAGGTGTGGTGGATGTTGAAAACGATAATACCAATATGGTTGATAGTGGAAGGAGGTTTGGCGGTGGCACAAATGGCAAAGGGGGGGAGTTTACAGGGATTATTTTATTGGCTGGGAGAGAGAAGGTTTAGTTTTAGCAGTTTAGGAGTAGCTAGATTGGCGGTGGCGGGCAAAAGCATGATCCGGGCTTATGGAACTTTTTCGCATCCGAATAGCTTGGCGGGATTTTTGTTGGTGGCTTTGGTACTGATGAGGCAGGTGAAGATTAGAAAGCTGTGGTTTTGGGTGGCAAGTTGGTTTGGGGTGGTGGGGATAATATTAGCGGGAAGTAGGACGATATGGCTGCTAACAGTAGCCATATTAATTTACAATTTACAATTTACAATTTACAAACAATTTCCAATTTTTAAGTTTAAAAATTATCTGTCGTTTGGGCTTATGATTTTAGGATTGTTTTTGATTGTGTTGGGGG
>CAZRXL010000031.1:4304-5193 GCA_964604055.1 uncultured Gammaproteobacteria bacterium | reverse complement strand
GGCAAGTTGGTTTGGGGTGGTGGGGATAATATTAGCGGGAAGTAGGACGATTTGGGTGTTGGGATTAGTATTGTTGATTTTTGATTTTAAACGAGCGTTAGGAAAGATAACAATAGCGGTGGGTTTCTTTCTAATAGTTTTGGGGATGGTAAGTGTGAATTATCGAACGGGGGATTTTTTGGGAGGGTGGGATGATGAAAGCTTTCAAAAAAGATGGAGTTTGAATGCAAGGGCGGTGGAAATGATTAAAGACAATCCCCTATTGGGGGTAGGTTTGGGAAATTTTATGGTGGAATTGCCGGAATATCAGAGAGGGAACGGTTTTTTTTGGATGCAACCGGTACATAATATATTCCTTTTGGTTTTGTCAGAGATTGGAGTGGTGGGAGGGTTAATTTTTAATTTGAAATTTATCCAGCAAAGCTGGATTTCGCAAGGCTCAAAAATTTTAAAACAATTTAGAATTTTAAAATTTAACAAATTAGGGAAATTGGCGCTGTTGATAATAGTGGTGACGGGGATGGTGGATCATTATTGGGTGACTTTGCCTCAAAATAGATGGCTTGTGGCGGTGGTGGTAGGATTGTTGTAGTGATAAAAAGAATTATTGCTAACACTGGCTACCAGGTAATAGGAAAAGTGGTAATGGTGGCGGTGAGTTTGGTGGTAACAGGGATGTTGACTAGAGGCCTGGGGCCAGTGGGATACGGCATTTTGGTGTTGATTACAGCATTGACGTCAATGCTGGATTCGGTGGCGGATTTTGGGACAAAGATAATCGGGGTAAGGGAAATGAGCTGCGCAAAGCAGAATAAAAATAAGGAAATTTTTGGAGCGATAGTTCGATTGAGATTGATGCTGGCGGTAATATCGGCTTTGGTGGGATTGG
>CAZRXL010000031.1:0-4294 GCA_964604055.1 uncultured Gammaproteobacteria bacterium | reverse complement strand
GTTTGCCAGCTTTTGCTGGATATAGAACTGAGGCAACAGTGGCGATGGTAATGATAATGTTGACCAGTTTTTTGGGTAACTTGGAGATAGTATTTTTGAGCCGGTTAAAAATGGAGTTGAAACTTGTGATTGATGTGGTCTATCCCCTACTGACTCTGGTTTTGATAAAGCTATTTTTTGACCAATTGTCGTTGATGATGGTAATTGGGATTTATATAGCGGGACGAATATTGAGTTTGGGGGTGGGATTTTTGGTGGCCAGAGGTTTGATTGGTAGTGAGGGGGTCCTGAAACAAGTTCAGGATGACAAAATCAAAGAGATATTTAAGAAAAGCTGGCCGATGGGGGTGTATTTGTTGATATTCTCGTCGTATGATCGGCTAATTGATTCAGTGATCTTGGAGCGATATTTGGGGGTGGCGGTGGTGGCGTATTATGGACTGGCTTACAAGATATATTTAAATTTAGTCCAGGGGGCGTATTTTTTGATGAACAGTACCTTTCCTTTGATGTCGCGGGGAGATAAAGAAAGGAAACAGGCGACTAAAAATAGTTTGGGATTGTTGTTGGCGGCGTTGGCAGTAGTACTACCGACAATGTATGGTTTGGCGCCGTGGATGGTAAGGGTGCTGGCACCAGTTGAATTTGTGGGGGCGGTTGAAGTACTGCGAATATTGCTTTTAGCGTTGGTTTTTTCATATTTTTCACATTTGGCGGGATTTAGATTGATTTCGAAGGGCGGGGAAAAGAAAATGGTGGTAGTGGCGATAGTAACTTTGGCGGTAAATCTGTTGGGAAACATAGCGGTAATCCCCTACTTTGGGGCAATAGGCGCGGCCTGGGTAACGGTGGCAACGGAGGCGACGGGATTGGCGATGATGGGTTTGATGGGAAAATAAATCCCCCTGTCACTTTGTGACCTCCCCCTTTAAAGAAAGGGGGTTTTAACTTGTTTTTGATATGTTCCCCTACTTGGTATATGTACATTTCTGGACGTATCGAATCCCGTTATAACGGGATTCTGACGTCCTGAAGTGAGTTTTAATTGTGATTTTTAGCTTCAGTCTCTTTCTTTATAAAAACATTTTTGATGGAATAAAAAATTTGTAACCTACATTTGAGTTATGACGTATTTTTCACATGCAGACTCAACTCAGCCAGACGGTTTAATGCAGTTAGAACGAATTTGAACAACAATCCCCGCATAATGCCCGCAAGATTACCGAGACGTAATAATCCTGCAAAAGCAGGATTAAACGTCTTAAAGTGGGAATGTCTAGATTGAGAGCCCTTGTGGGGTGTTAATAGATTAAAATAAGATATGGATAAGGGTTTGCCGAAAGTATTGATATTGGGTTTGTCTCAATTTGTAGCGGAGAATTTGGTGTGGAATCTTCTTGAGTCGGGTTTGGCGGTAGTGGGAGTGGGGGAGTACATTAAGGGGTTGGAGGGAGAAGAAAATTTTTTATATTTATCGGATGAATCGGAAATAAGCTATGAGTTTGATTATGGATTTGATTTTAGTGGGCAAAGAAATGATTGGGAGAGGTGGTTGAAAGATAATGGCAAGCTGACATTGGTGTTGGTAAATGAGACGGTGGGAAGTGATCGGATGAGAGAGTGGTACGATATTAAAAAACTTAATTGGAGAATAGTAGAAGCATATGGGGTATATGGGCCAGGAATGGGAGGAATGGGGTTTTTGGCTGAGGCCTTTTCTAGAGCAGTAGACAATGAAAGTTTGATACTACCCAATCGCGATAAAAAATTTAGATTGTTGGCGGTAGAGGATGTGGTGGAAGCAATAAAAAGAGCTTGTTTTTTGTCCGGGACAGCGGGGGAAAGTTTTTTGGTGGTGGGAGGGGAAACTAATTCTGAGGAAGTGGCAGAAACGTTGATTAATGAGGCGAAGATGACTAAAGTGTCGGTTTTGGAAAGAGCAATTGAGGTGGATGAGTGGGAAGAGACTGAGGTGGCCGAAAATTGGAAAAAATTGAGATGGAAACCGGAAATTAAGTTTGAAAAAGGGATTGAGGAGACTTTGCAGTATTTTTTTACGGTGAAGGATGAGTCGAGTAGAAAGTTAAAAAAAACAGATGAGAGGGTCCCGAAATTAATTCGGGATGACATGTTGGTGAAAAAAAATGAGAAAAGATTTGAGTCGGTGGTGGTAGAGAATGTGGATGAACGTATCTCCCTCGCTTCGGCTCGGGATGACGTTCTGAAGAACGAATCGACGATGTCTGACGTTCTGAAAGAAAATGTTAATAGTGACTATGTGTTGCCGGGGGCAAAACGTATCGTCCCTCATAAATTCGGGACTGACGTTTTGAAGAGAGTTAAAAAGGTTAAGAAAGAGATGGTGATACCGAAGTTGGGACGTATCATCCCTTGTGAACTCGGGACTGACGTTTTGAAGCGAGTTGATTCTGTCAGTGCCGAGCCAAAAGTTTTTAAGTTTTCGGTAAAAATACCGAAAATTAAAATAAAATGGCCGAAAATTTCAATAAAGATTTTTGGGCGAGGGAACCTCGCCCGTACATTGGCAATAGGATTGGTTTTGGGCCTGTTGATAGGAGCGGTGTGGTGGCCGGTGACGTGGGTGAAGTTTGGGATGAAGATAAAAAGTGAAGTGGTGGCGGTGACGAACTTGATAGTGGAGGGTAAATACGATGAGGCGGCGGAAAGAGCGAGTCAATTGTCAGTTCAAAGCAAAAAATATAGTAATCAGATTGACAGTTGGGGGTTGAATAAAATTCCTATAGTAAGGAATTTTCAATCGATTTTGAGAGTGGCGGATGATGTCTATGTGATGGAAGAAAAAATGGTGGGTTTGGCGAAGGTGGGAGAGGAGGTGGCAGAAGGGATTTTTAATGAGAAGGAGGTTGACTGGGAGAAGAGTTTGAAAGAGATGGAGGCTCGATTGGTGGAATTGGAGCTGGATCTGGGACGAGTGGAGGCAAGACTTAAGGGTGACTGGAGTTTTTTGCCGACGGGTTTGGCGGTTTGGCCGCAGAAACTGACAAGCGAGGTGGCGGTGGTGAAAGAAAAAATAGTGCTTTTGAGAAAGGCGATGATGTTTTTGCCGGATTTTTTGGGGACGGATGGAAAAAGACGGGATTATATGGTGCTGTTACAAAACGAATCGGAGCTAAGGGCGGGGGGAGGTTTTATTGGATCATATGCAATGCTGAGTTTTGAGGATGGGGCATTGCTAAATTTTGAGGTGAAAGATATTTATGAGGCGGATGGTCAATTAAAGGGTCATGTGGAGCCACCAGAACCGATAAGACGGTTTTTGGGCGAGGCGGCATGGTACATGAGGGACAGCAACTGGAGGGCTGATTTTACAGAAGCGACAAAAGATATAACGTGGTTTTTGGAAAAGGAGACAGGTCGATTGGTGGACGGGGTAATTGGAGTGAATATGGCTTTGGCCAAGGCGATGCTTGAAGTGACGGGGGAGCTATATGTGCCCGATTTTGAGGAGAAGATTAATGCGGCTAATTTATATGAGCAGGCGGAGTTTTATTCGGAGACAAAATTTTTTCCGGGCTCAAAACAGAAAGCGAGTTTTTTGGGAGGAGTGAGCAGACAATTGTTTGAAGAAATAAGAAATCTGAATAATGAAAAGAGGGTAAGGGTGGTAGAAAAAATACTTGAATTGTTGGAGCAAAATGAAATACAGCTGGTATTAAACTACCCGAATTCGGCGCTGGTTTTGGATGATTTGGGTTGGAGTGGAAAAATATATGCGGGCAAGTGTAAGGAGGAGAGGTGTATGGCGGATTATTTGTATGCGGTGGAGTCGAATGTAGGAGTGAACAAGGCGAATTATTTTTTGTATAGAAATATGGAATTAGAAATTAAGGTTGGGGAACAGTCGATTGAAAGGATATTGAAGATAAATTATGAAAATACAGCTAAAAATAGCAATTGGCCGGGAGGAGATTATAAAAACTATATACGGGTATACTTGCCGAGTGATGTGAATTTGAGTTCGGTGGCGGTGAGCGATCCTAGGGATCCGACTAAAACTAAGATATATTCATCGGGGGAGGACTTGTCAATATCGGAAGTAATGGGTAAAAAAGAATTGGGTTTTTTGGTGACGGTACCAGTGATGAGTAAAAGAGTGGTGGAAATAAGGTATGGTAGTAAGGTAAATTTACCATTGGGAGAGCAGTTTTCGTATTTAAATTACATTCAAAAACAAGCAGGATTGGGGGATACGGGTTTAGTGGTGTTGGTGTCTTTCCCAGATGGGTGGTTGCCGATGCAGGTGGAACCGGCG
>CAZRXL010000030.1:5781-6365 GCA_964604055.1 uncultured Gammaproteobacteria bacterium | reverse complement strand
AAAAACAAAAATCCCCTTTCGGGGAGTTGGTTTGGTTGAATTTTAACCGCGGCTAACTCCCCTATTGGGTGGAGGTAGTGGTAGTGGTTAAGATTACCGATTTCATTTTTTGTTTATTATAACACCAATTATGTTTTTCGGAATTTATCAAGTTTGTCGCTTAGTTTTGCTCCAAGTTGACCCATAATTGCCCCAATAACAATAAAAATGAAGGTTATTGTGATAATTTGGTGTTGGTAATTTGATGCTGTGTCGAAATATGGTTGTGCAAATGCCCTGATATTATGTGGTGCAAAAGTTAGAATGTATAGAGATGTTATTCCTAGGAGAAAAGTTGGGAGAGATGCCAAGATTCCATACAACCAGCCCTTCTTGTTTGATAAATAACCGGCTGTTAGGCCTACAAAAACTGTCGTAACAAAGGGGTTTATGCTTATAAATTTGTTCGTTATTAAGAAAAACAAGATGGATATTGCGTTAGGTAATAGAATTGGTTTTAGTTTTATTTGTTTCATTTTGTGAGTCTAAGAGGACTCGGACCTCTGACCTCATCGATGTCAACGATGCGCTCTAACCAACTGAGC
>CAZRXL010000030.1:1413-5771 GCA_964604055.1 uncultured Gammaproteobacteria bacterium | reverse complement strand
GCAAAAGAGACTAGGCGGCGGAACGGGATGCAGAGTGTTCGCTGGAGAAAAGATATTGAGAACCGCCTTTTTTGGAATTGGCTTGAGTCCAGAAATAATTTCTTTTTTTCTTTTTGGTTTGAAAGGCTTCAAGCCAGAGACCGGCATCATCGATATTTTGGCGAAAATTTTTGATAAATTGGCGGATTCTTTCTAGGAAGCTTTTTTGATAAGGACTGGGCTCAGGAGCTGGTTCAAGGGCTACTTTTTCGACTTGAAGGTCAAGATTTTGAGTGCTTTTGATTAGCTTTTGGATTTCCACTTTAAGTGAATCGATGGCTTTTTTGAGTTCTTGGTCGTGGTTTTGGTAAAGAATTTGAGTTTCTTTGCCTAGGTTTTGAATTTGGCCCCAGACTTCATTGGTTTTTTGGTTAAATTCGACTGTTTGACCGAGACCGAGAATGCCCTTTAGGCTAGGGGCGATTATTTTTTTGGGTTGAGAACGGGTTTCTTGAGCTGGGCTTTGGTCTGTTTTGGAATTTAGAAACTCACTAGTGAAACCCTGGACGGGAATCTTTTTAGTTTTTTGTTTTGATGCGTAACTATTACCACCTGCCATGGGTGTATTTTAGCAGAGATTATTGTGGAATTCTAGAGTTTTTTTAGGAAATCGACGACTTTTTGTTGTTCTATTAAATAATAGGCCAGATTGGGGTTTTGGGATAGGTGGGGGTTTTGGGAGATTAGATCCTCAATTTCTTTTTGATTGGCGGTTAATTTTTCAGTTTCGGCGATATGATTGATGGTGAGGTTTATAGTCCAATCTTTTTTAATTTGTATTTCGAGGTTTTTTATAAAATCTTCTAGTTTTGTATTTTGTTGTGACAAAAAAGAATCTAATGACACATTGGCTGATTTTAGTTTGTTGGCTAATTGATCAATTTTTTTTTCAATTTCTGAGTTGATTAGAACCGGAGGAAAATCGATTTGGGCGCTGGTAAGAAGAGATTCGAAGATGTTGTTGATTAATTGCTCTTTTTTAATTTTTTTGTTGGAATTTATTTTTTTGATTTTGGTTTTGTAAGTAGAGCTTAGTTTAACTAATGGCAATTGGCAGCTGGTGGCTTTGAATTGCCAGTCTTTGGTTATGGTTAAGGGAGGGTTGACAGTTTCGATTTGGGGATTGACAATGGGTTTTAGTTTTTGTTTTTTGATGGCATTTTGAAAGGCTTGGGTAATGAGCGGGTTGGCGATATCTTTGATGATTTGGTCTTGATCAACTTGCTGTTCAACAAGTTCCAGGGGGGCTTTGCCTGGTCTGAAGCCTTGAATTTTGATTTGTTGCTGGATTTGTTTAAGTTTTTGGTGATAAGCCGCGGCGATATCACTTTTTTTGATGGATAGATCTAGTGTGAATGTAGTGTCGGCCATAGATGTGGTTATGATATCATGGGTTGTGTTTTTTTATAGAAAATTAGTGGTTATACCTTTGTTTTTGGTAGTTAGCTTTTTGGTGGTCGGTTTTGACGTCTTTTTGCTGACTAGAATGGAAAAAAAGGGGGTTATTTTGGCGGGTAGCCAAGGGGTAACATTGGGTGAAAATGATGAACGTGAGGTGGTTGAGGCGGAAGGGGTGGTGATATCGGCTGACGCTAGACCGGTGATAATTGAAAAGTATTTAAAAAAATATAAATCACCACTGGTCCCCTACTCTGGTTTGATATATGAGGTGTCGCAAGATTATGGTTTTGAATATTATTGGATAGTGGCAATAGCCCAACAGGAGTCGAATTTGTGTAAGAAGATACCGGAAAATTCACATAATTGTTGGGGGTATGGCATTAATAGTCGTGGGACCTTAAAATTTCCAGATTATGAGACAGCCATTAAAAGTTTTGCAGAATATTTAAAAAGAGAATATTTTGACAAAGGTTATAATACGGCTGAATTAATTATGAAAAAATATTGTCCTCATTCTAACGGTTCTTGGGCATATGGAGTTAATCAGTTTATTGATGAACTAGAAAATGGCAAGATTTGATGTGTGTATAGGTTGAGTAGATTGACATATCTTGTATTATTTGATATATTTTGAACAGATCCCGGGGTGGCTCCTCTAAAAGCGTACTCTGGGATTTTTTTTCCGCCTAATTTCAGCACAAACCTTAATTGAACTATTCGTTGGCGGTTTGTGTTTCAATTTATGGCGGACAGGTGGCTATGTTACAATCATTTTTATGGCGATGATATCAACAGCAGATTTTAAGAAAGGGATGTATATCATGTTTCATGATGAGCCACATTTGATTGTGGATATTACTTTTGTGTCACCTGGTAAAGGATCGGCTTTTTATCGGACAAAATTGAAATCACTGGTGAGTGCACGGGTGGTGGAATTTACATATAAATCAGGGGAAAAGGTGGAAGAGGTGGTGGTGGAAACGCATGAAGCCCAATACTCTTATTTTGACGGTAGTAATTTTGTGTTTATTGAACCAAGGAGTTTTGAGCAATACAATGTGCCAACGGAGATTGTGGGTGAAGATAAGGTCTATTTGATGGAAGGGGCTTTGTATCGGATTAAGTTTTATCAAGAAGAACCGGTGGGAGTGGTACTGCCAAAAAGTATTACAGCCAGGATTAAAGAAACAGATGATGGAGCAATTAAAGGCGATACGGCGACGGGAGCGTTAAAACCGGCAGTATTGGAAACTGGGGCTAAAGTTCAAGTGCCGTTGTTTGTCAAAACGGGGGATGAAATTTCAATTTCAACTGAGACAGGGCAGTATTTGAGTAGAAAGTAATTTTTTTTGTGCCGCAGAGAGGAATCGAACCTCCACAGATTGCTCTACACGGCCCTAAACCGTGCGCGTCTACCAGTTCCGCCACTGCGGCCAAAATCAATTAATTGTTAACACTCGCTTTGCGAGTGGTCTACCTCCGCCATATTTTAGCATTCGCCTGAACGGCTCATGTTGCAATTATTGGTGGACAGGAGTTCCGCCACTGCGGCGCGGAGTGGGCTGCAGAGGATTCGAACCTCTGACCATTCGCTTAAGAGGCGAGTGCTCTACCGACTGAGCTAGCAGCCCGAGTACGCCTAGAGGGAATCGAACCCCCATCCCTAGTTCCGAAGACTAGTGCTCTATCCATTGAGCTATAGGCGCTTTTTGTATCCCCAGCAGGGATCGAACCTGCGACCTCTTTCTTAGAAGGAAAGCGCTCTATCCAACTGAGCTATGGGGACTTATTGGCTTATTTTATCAGTTTATATAAAAAAACGGTTATTTTTTGCCTAAGATCAGTTTTGGGGCGGTAGATAGTGGCTTTGGAGTAAATCGGGGTAATTTCAAAACCAGGGGTGTCTTGCCAGCCCAAAAAGGTTTTACCTTGGTGATCGGAGTCTGATTTGATTTTAAATTTGAAATTTAGATTGATAGCTTGACCGGGTTGAACAGACTCGGAGCCAACACAGAGAGCAGAAAGCTCGACGTTTTGAGTGGTTTGGGGAGAAAGACAAAAGTTGGTTTCGTTTTGGCCCCAAATGGCTTGGCCGGTGTTTTTTAGTTTGAGCTGGCCAAAATATTCGTGATCGGTCAAAATCAAGAAGGGCAGCTGAATTTTTTCGACCAGATAACGATTGGTTTGGGTGGGGTGATTTTTGAGTTTAGGATAATCTAAAACGGCTTGATATTCGGGTAATAGATGCTCTTCAGTTTTACACCAAGAGAAGTGATCAAAAGGGTCGTTGGGGTAATTGTAGATAAAGGGTGTAACAGCAACGATTCGATCATCGGCTTGCCAAATAGAAAGAGATTGGAGGAAAAAATCAACACTGGTTTTGGCAGTATAGAATCGGTTATCTGGAGTTTGGCCTTCTCGGTGAGGCCAACCAGTTTCGGTAATAAAGACAGGATAGGTCTTATTGATGCCAATCGATTTGATTAGGTCTAATTCCCATTGATAACCAACAATACTATGTTGACCGGTATCGGTAGGTTGACCGATAAAACCGTGATTGGGATAAGAGTGTGAAGCTAGTCCGTCAATACAGTTGAAATAGTCAGGACTGGTGTCCATAATTTGTCGATAGGTGTTGGCGGCAGATTCGAACTCTGGTGGTTTGGCGGGTGCAGCCAGATCGAGTCCGGTGCTTAAGATGAAAAAATTCGGGTTTTTGTTTTTAAAAGACTGGCAGGTGTAGGTGGCTAGAGTGGCAAACTCGGGAATGTTGACTGCCCCACCCCATTCGTTACTATGATTAATTTCATTGAAAAGAATGACGTGTTGTTTGAGTGTTGGCCAGTTTAGCGAATTGAGAAAATCAATAATACGATCTATTTCGTCCTTTTGAGGTTTTTGCCAGAAATTTGGGGTAA
>CAZRXL010000030.1:0-1403 GCA_964604055.1 uncultured Gammaproteobacteria bacterium | reverse complement strand
TCATGGTGGTGGCGATGCGGATTATGGGTGTGATGTGAAGTTGGCGACAACGATCAAAAAAATTTTGCCAAGTAGTGGTGTCGAGTTGATCAGATCGGATGACGATGGTGACCCAACCCCAATCACCTTCAGAAGAATTGATGATTTCGGCGGCGGAGGTAATATCTGATGGTTGAGACAGATGGAGACCAAAAATGGTATCAGATGCTAAAATACATTATTAAAATTCAGATTGATCGGGTCAAAAAAGAGATTCGAGATACACCGTATGATAAGTCGAGCGAGCACCACCATGGGGTGTTGAAAGCAAAGTTGGCCAGATTGGAAGAGCAATTGGATGGGCCGATGAATAAGGGTGGTGGGGGCGGAGTGGGTTATGCAATCAAACATTCTGGGGATGCATCGGTGGTATTGGTCGGTCTACCTAGTGTAGGCAAAAGTAGTTTGCTAAATAAGTTGACTAACGCAGAGTCGAAAGTGGGTAATTATGACTTTACAACTTTGGGAGTGGTGCCGGGAATGATGGAATATAAGGGGGTAAAAATTCAGATTTTGGATTTACCGGGAATCGTAGAAGGGGCGGCGGGCAATAAGGGGTTTGGCAAAAAAGTGATTTCGGTAATTCGGGCGGCGGATATGGTGGTGTTAATGACGGATGTCCAACGATTGGCTTGGCTGGAAATCATGGAAAAAGAGCTATATAAAGCAGGTTTGAGACTAGGACAAGAACCGCTAAAAATTACTATTCAGCGACGAGCTAAGGGGGCAATACAGGTACTAGATCCGTTTGGGTTGTTTGAACAGAAGGTGGTGGTAGAAATGGCTGAAGAGTTGGGTTATAAAAATGCATTAATTCAGATTGGGGAAAAGATAGATAATTTGGATCGGTTGGTGGATGGGTTGTTGGGAAGCAGACGATATATGCCGATGGTTAAAGTAGTTAGCAAGATTGATATGGCCAGTAAGAAGCAAATTTTAAAATTGCCATCTGATGTGGTTAAAATTAGCGCTGATCAGGAGTTGGGATTACTGGAGTTTAAAGAAAGATTGTGGCAAGAGTTGGGTTTAATCAGAGTTTATTTAAAGAAAGAGAGGAGTAAAGAGGCGGATAGACTTGAACCGTTGATTATGAGGCGGGGGCAGACCTTGGAAGATGTGGCCCAAAAATTGTCGAGTCAGATGAGAGATGATGTCAAAAGGGCCTATATTTGGGGGTCTGGTGCCCGTTTCCCTGGCCAGGGGGTATCACTAAAATTTCCGGTGTTTGATGAGATGGAGGTGTGGCTGGGAAGGTGAAGAAAGGATTTTTTGAGAACGGTATTTTTTAACCGAATTAGGAATTTTGGGCAAATTATTGAATAGTTTGTAGGCGGTAGTGTGTGGACGGGGGGAATAGCGAAAAA
>CAZRXL010000029.1:0-6391 GCA_964604055.1 uncultured Gammaproteobacteria bacterium | reverse complement strand
TGGGCTAAAAATCGAGAATATTTAACTCCTAAGTGTGAAGAGATAGATCTTAAAGTTTTTAGCGCAATTTTTGCTGAAGAGCTCGTGAGTTGTCCTCTAATATCCGAAGTACCGGTGATGCGTCCAATAAAATTAGAGATTACTTACAATGGGCCAGAAGCTTCAGATATACAATGCAGTGGGGCCATAGCAACAATTGGATATTTTGGGCAAATAACTCTCTATCGCGGATGCATAAATTGTGGTTTAAGAAAATAACTAAATCCTCCATAAATCTTGCACAACTCTTGCGTGATTATTGCGTGATTACTAATCCAACGTTGAAATGTTTACACCAAAGATATCAGCAAATTAAGTTCAATCAAACAAAACTTATATCCGAAAATAATTATCAATAGAAAAGTGACGCTACTTTTTTGTAAACATTTTGATTCAACTTGTCAAGTATTTCCTTGGGGCTAACAGTTTGATTCGGCTTCAAGATTGCTGATATTCTTTGTTTACAGCTATTGATTCTATTGACATTAAAATCATATTACATTACGCTACGAATCATATCATGTTGATATGATTATTTGACCAGATTGACATAAATTTACAATCAAATCAAACCCACGGGTTTTGGAACCTTTTTAAAGCTAAAGTGACCCCACGGGGACTCGAACCCCGGTTATTAGGATGAGAACCTAATGTCCTAAACCGCTAGACGATGGGGCCGTCTATTTAACTACAATAAATTGTAAAGCTATGACCGCTAGCCTCGCGCCCTCCGAAGCCTTGGCGAAGGAGTGACGATGCTTATCAGCCTATGGCTGAAGGCCATAAACTTGCATATTTTACCAAAAATAAGATTTGCTCTATACTATTTATAGTGAGGATCAAAATAAAAAACGGTTTTTCCATCTTTGAACTTCTTATCGCCATCACTATTTTAGCTTTTTTAACCGCCGGCTCGTACTTGGTCATCCCTCCTTATTTGGTTAAAGCTCGAGATGCCGAGCGTAAATCTGATCTTCACAAGATCAGAATCGCCCTCCAAACTTATCACTCAATCAAAAACAACTTTCCGTCTTCGTTACCCGATTGTGGTCAGCCTTTATCCCTAGACGATACCAGCTCTGTTCTCGATGTTCCCTGCGATCCTCAAACTAACTCAAGTTATTATTATGAACACAATGCTGACCAGGATTGGTTTCGAATTTATACCAATCTTGAAAACCTAGAAGACAACTCTATTGTCGATGTTGGTTGTTTTGCCGGCTGTGGCCCTGACTGTGTTTACAACTATGGCACAAGTAGCATTAATACTGATTTAGATAAATGTTATGTCTATTTTGCCTGCTCCCCCGGTGGGGGACAAGAGGGTGACTGTGAGCAGTACGACGATCCGCAATTAAGTGAATGTCCTCAGACTTGGGCCAACGACCCCACCTGCAATAATCAATGTGCTGACCCAAAAATACGTTGCAAAAATGCCTCCGGCAAACACGTTCCTGATTAAAATTTGCTATATTAAAAATATGAAATATTCAATCTTCATCTTTCTTTTTCTCTTACTCGCTTTTCCGGTTTTAGCTAAACAAGAACAAAACCAAAATCAGTACCAGGTTGAAATTCAAAATCTAGAAGTGGTCGAAGGTGGTAGCACTGCCGGTGATAGCGGCAAAACTAGAGGCGATGACAATAGAAGCGACAATGCTCTCCAAAATATGAGTCAGGTTGCCCAACAAGTCCACCAGATCCTTCAGTCCGGCGCCACCGGCGGCATCGGTCCCCAAGTCAGGGAAGTTGCTCGGGTTCAAAATCAAGTCCAAGAACAAATCGAAGAAAAATTCCAAGCTATCAATCAGTCTGGTCTAGTCAAGAAACTTTTCGGTTACAACAAGAAAGCAGTCAAAGATATGGAACAATTGATGGAACAAACCCAATCCAGGATTGAACAACTTCAACAATTGTCTGAACAGACCAAAAATCAAGCCGATATTGACCAAGTTCAAAATCTAATTCAAACCCTTGAGTCGCAACACACCTCTCTCCAAAACACCATTCAGGCCGAGAAACAAATCAAGGGTTGGTTTGGCTGGTTGAGTAACCTTTTTTCTTCCGATGAATCCTAAGTCTGACAGTCAAAATATCTTAGTTTTACTTGGTCTAACTTTTGCCGTCAGTCTATTTTTTTGGCTTATATTTTATTTTAACTTACCACATTTTCTCGGTTTTCCTCAAGTCAGTCTGGAAACAATTTATCAAAACTACGACGGTCCCAACTATCTGGCTATCAGCAAATGCGGTTACAATTTTACTTGTTTGGGTCAAAACTTTGCCCTGCCTTTGCCTCTTGAATATTATCCGGCCCATCTTCCCGCCTACCCGGCATTAATTAAGTTTTTCGACTTATTCACTACTGGTCCCAAAGCCATGCTTTTGTCGACTCTATCGGGGTCACTTTTTTTGACTTATGCTTTTTATCAATTTTTAAGATTATTTATTAAACCTAAAAAATCTTTCTGGTTATCCGCCATTTTTTTGTTTTTACCAGCTCGTTTTTTACTTCTCCGTCTGGTCGGCGCCCCAGAAACCTGGTTTGTTGGTCTAATCTTAGCTTCAATCACTAGCTTCAAAACCAAAAAATACTGGCTGTCTGCTATTTTTGCCGCTCTGGCTCAAACCTTCAAAAGCCCCGGCATCATCCTGTTTTTTAGCTATTTTATATTTATCCTTTGTCGTTCCGAGCATCGCCGAGGAATCTATAAATTTATACCCTATCTTCTTGTACCCATTACTGGCTTGCTAATTTTCTATCTTTATTACCTTCAAACTGATGATTTTCTAGCTTACTTTCATACCGGTGATAATATCCATCTCACCCTTCTGCCCTTTTCCGTCTTTGTCAGTAATCGCTCTTGGATCCAAACTATTTGGTTGGAGGATGTCCTTTATATTTTTACTCTTATCTTTGTTGCCCTAAAACTCTTATTCAAAAAATTTAAGCTCGATATCGTTTTTATTTTTCCTTTGGTTTTTACCATCGCCTCCGTCATGGTTGCTCATCGCGACATTAGCCGTTATATCAGCCCGGTTTACCCCTTTGCCCTTTTAGCCCTCAAAAAACCAATTTTAAAAAATAAATATATTCTATTGTTGATCATTCCCGGCGTCATTCTGTATACCATCAATTTTTTGATTGGCAACACCCTCACTCTCAACAATTGGGCCCCTTATCTTTAAATTCTACCGCCTCGATATCCGCCATCACCTTTTTTGTGGGGCCTTTCTTCATGGTGTTGTTTACCTCGGCCATTATTTGTTGATAATATTCTAAACAAGTCAGGCCTAGTCATAATCTCCCAGTTCTCCGGTATTTTAGCATCAGGAAATCTTTTTAATTGTTTGTCCAAAAAATCTTGATTAGCCACTTTTTCTTTTTCCATTTGTCTGTATTATATACAATGTTTTTAAACCCCAACAAAACCCAAAGTCTTGCTATAATTAGAGGTCATGGATTTTAAATTAACAAGTCGCCTTAAACCAGCCGGTGATCAGCCTCAAGCCATTAAGAAATTAACCGATGGTTTTGGTAAAGGCGTCGATAAACAGGTTCTTTTGGGCATTACCGGTTCTGGCAAAACTTTTACCATTGCCAATGTTATCCAAAATACCCAACTACCAACTCTGATTATTTCTCACAACAAAACTCTAGCCGCCCAGCTTTATCAAGAATTTAAGGAGCTTTTCCCCAAAAATCGTGTTTCCTATTTCGTCTCTTACTACGATTATTACCAACCCGAAGCTTATTTACCTAGCTCCGACACCTATATTGCCAAAGAAGTTGATATCAATGACCTAATCGATAAACTTAGGCTAGAAGCCACTAGCAATCTTTTTTCTGGTGCCGATAACATTGTCATTGCCTCCGTTTCCTGTATTTACAATATTGGCGACCCCGATGCTTTTTCCGGCCGCACTCAAGATTTTGCCATCGGCCAAATCTGGCCTCGTCGGTCTTTGATGGAAGCCTTGGTCAGTCTCTATTACACCAGATCTGAATTAGAATTTAAGCGGGCCACTTTTCGGGTTAGGGGACCGATTCTAGAAATTTGGCCCAGTTACCAGGATTGGATTATAGTTTTACAGTTTGACGACCAAGATCGGCTTGTTTCCATCACCAGTCGCCACCCTTTCACCGCCACCGAATTTAGTCTTGATACATTCCGGCTCTTTGCCGCCAAACAGTACGTCGGTAGTCAAGGTCAGGATTTATCGTCTATTTACAAAAGGATTAGACAAGATACTCAAAAACAGGTTGACTATTTCAAATCCCAAAACCGAATTTTAGAGGCTCACCGCATCGAGCAACGGGTCAATTATGATCTGGAAATGCTTGAAGAAGTCGGCTATGTCAACGGTATTGAAAATTATTCCATCTATTTTGAACGAAACCGATCTGCTGGCGATCCACCTTATACCTTAGTTGACTATTTCAAACACATTTGGGGTAACGACTTTCTAACTGTTATCGATGAATCTCACGTTACTGTCCCGCAAATCAGGGGTATGTATAGCGGTGATCTAGCCCGAAAACAAAACTTAATTAATTATGGCTTTAGACTGCCAGCCGCCATTGACAACCGACCCTTAAAATGGGAGGAGTTTTACAAAAAAATTCCCAAAACCATTTATGTTTCCGCCACCCCGTCTGACTTCGAAATCTCCGACTCCAAAAACCATGTCGTTGAACAAATTATCCGCCCCACCGGTCTAGTCGATCCTCCCATCCAAGTCCGGCCCGAAAAAAACCAGATCCCCGATTTAATCAATGAAATCAAAGATCGAGTCGGCAAAAAACAACGTTGTCTTTTGATTACTATTACCAAAAAAATGTCCGAAGAACTAGCCGCCTACTTATCTGACATTAAAAACACTGAAATTCCAATTAAAATCGCCTATCTTCACTCTGACATTGACACTCTAGAACGAAATCAAATTTTGGAGGATCTTCGAACCGGCAAATACGATTGTCTGGTTGGCATCAATTTATTGCGCGAAGGTCTTGACCTACCCGAAGTTTCACTAGTCGCCATCTTAGATGCCGGTCAACAGGGTTTTTTACGTTCTCGTTCATCTCTAATTCAAATTATGGGTCGGGCCAGCCGGCATGTTGATGGTCAAGTTATCTTGTATTCTGATCTGGTTTCCGATGCCATGCGTTCTGCTATTACCGAGGTCAATCGTCGCCGACAGCTTCAAATTGCCTATAACAAAAAACATCATATTACGCCCAAGACCGTGATAAAATCTATTCGTCCCCAGTTAATTAATTTACCAGTTGAAAAGGACAAAAAAGCCGTTCTCGATGCCACCGATCCGAACTCGCTTACTCCAGCTCAAAAGAAGCGTTATGTTTCTGATCTCAAACGGCAAATGCGTGCCTACGCCACTGATTTAAATTTTGAAGCCGCCATTGAGCTTCGTGACAAAATTAACCAAATTGAAACAATTTAATGTAGGGGCGATTCACGAATCGCCCTTTTATAAATTTATTATTTTTATTTGAATTTGTTTAGAATTTAGGATTTAAAAATTAGAATTTACGAAATGAATATTTCACCCCTCACTCACATCATTGTCAAAGGCGCTCGAGAAAACAACCTCAAAGACGTTTCTTTTAATTTTCCCAAAAACCAACTGGTCGTCTTTACCGGTGTTTCTGGCTCTGGCAAGTCTTCAATGGCTTTTGACACTCTTTTTGCCGAAGGTCAACGTCGATACGTTGAATCTCTATCTTCTTACGCCCGCCAATTTTTGGGCAATTCAACTCGTCCCCAAGTCGACCTAATCGAAGGTCTGTCTCCTGCTATTGCCATCAATCAAAAAGCTATTTCCCATAATCCCAGATCAACCGTTGGTACTGTCACCGAAATTTACGACTACCTCCGTCTTTTATTTGCCAGAATCGGCCACCCTCATTGTCCCCATTGCGGCCAAGAAGTCATTCCCCAAACCGCCAAAGAAATTGTCGCCACAATTCTTTCACAAGCCCAAATGCAAGTTAAAGGTCTAAAAATTTACCGTTTTTTGATTTTAGCTCCTCTGGTTCAAAACAAAGCCAGTGATTTTGTTGGTCTTTTAAAAAACCTCAGATCCCAAGGCTACAAATGGATTAGAGTTGATGGTCAAGTCGTCGATCTTTATTCGGATTTTGCTCCCACCAAGACCAACAAGCACACTATTGAAGCCGTAGTCGATCGGGTTTCTTTGACAGTTGATTCATTTAAATACCAAAACCAAAAAGGTATTTCTGATCGTCTCGTCGACAGTATCGAACAGACTCTGACTTTGTCCGATGGTCAGGTCATCGTCAGCCAAGTCACTGATTCATCCTTCGATTTTC
>CAZRXL010000028.1:2442-6892 GCA_964604055.1 uncultured Gammaproteobacteria bacterium | reverse complement strand
CCGTTCTTGACACACTCATATCCAATATGTTTTACTGTTAACAGTTAACCATTACTTTGATCCAAGAGGACATACCAATGATTGATCAAACTATGCCGCAAGGCAACTCAGTATCTCAACCCCCCACCAAAAAAGTTAATGATGTCTCAATCGACAACCTACCCGACCTTTTAACCGTCGGTGAAGTTGCTGATCTACTACGTGTTTCAAAACTTACTATCAAAAGATGGGGCAAACGGGGCAAACTTCCCGCCATCAGAATTAACGCTAGAGGCGACCGAAGATATCGAAAAGAAGCTGTTCTTTGGCTCTTGGGCATCAACCCCAACGAGCAATAACTTTTTTTACCCACTAAGCTGTTAGGCTAACGTCTGACAGCTTTTTTGGTGGATGATACCAACACCCTTCCCCTTGTCGTTCTCTTTACCAAACCTTTCTTCATCAAAAATGGCTCATAGACATCAGTAATCGTGCCAACATCTTCCGACAGTGCCGCCGCCAAATTTTCCACCCCTACCGGACCCCCATCATAAATCTTTTCCAATACTTCCAAATATTTTCTATCGGCTCCCGCCAAACCCAGCTCGTCCACCCCCAACATCTCCAAAGCTTTTTTTGTCTCCTCATAAGTCACCTTGCCGTCACTGTTAACCTGGGCATAATCCCGTACCCGCCGTAACAGTCGATTAGCAATTCTTGGCGTCCCCCTTGCCCTTTTGGCAATTTCCTTGGCTGCCGCTACTTCTATCTCACAATCTAACACTTTGGCTGTCCGCTCCACAATCA
Organism: uncultured Gammaproteobacteria bacterium; assembly: GCA_964604055.1. GTDB lineage: Bacteria > Patescibacteriota > Microgenomatia > UBA12405 > UBA12405 > CAZRXL01. Next base: position 6,106 of record CAZRXL010000028.1, on the reverse strand, counting down.
TCGCCAACTCATCATCTTCATAAAAATCCACTTGTTCTACATAGCCAAACCGATCCCTCATTGGCCCCGAGATCAAACCAATCCGAGTTGTTGCCCCCACTACTGTAAACTTAGCTAGCTTCAATCTCACCGTCTTGGCCGATGGTCCTTTACCCAACACTATATCCAGCGCAAAGTCCTCCATCGCGCTATACAGCGTCTCTTCCACATTCTTATTCAACCTATGGATCTCATCAATAAACAACAAATCTCCCGCCTTCAATCCCGACAAAATCGCCGCCAAATCCCCCGCCCTAGTCAAAGCCGGGCCAGAAGTAATCTTGATATTTCCCCCTATCTCCCTGGCCATCAAAAAGGCCAAAGTCGTCTTGCCCAAACCGGGTGGACCATAAAACAAAGTATGATCCAAGGCTTCTTTTCTAGCCTTGGCCGCCTCGATAAATATCGCCAGCTTATTTTTTAGTTTATCCTGACCAATAAATTCCGCCAACTTCTGCGGCCTCAAACTCAATTCCACTCTTACTTCTTCTTTTTTTGGTTTGGCATCTAAATTACTATCCACACTCTATTTTACCTCCACTTAGACACGTTAGCTCTCGGATAACAACCTTTCTCACCCGGCACACAGACAACTCCACCCCTCAAATAACAAATTTCTCCATCACCACACAAACATTGATCTTTCGTTTTTTTTATCCCATCCTCGTCGAGCACTACCATAATACTTTGCAAACCAAACGACACTCTTATTTCCTTTCCTTGTTCTACTCCATTCGGCATAAGGGCATCATTGTACCATTTATCCCAAATTTTTCAAACACCAACTCAATCTCTCCTCCATCACCACTACTTCCTCTGGTATCCCTTTCATAACCCTATCAATCTCACCCTTAGCAAACCCCAACTGTTTCAAACTCAAGTACACCTCGTCTCCCTGCCAGTCCTCCTCATTTAAATCCAACTCCTTCATTCCTCCGATTTTACTTTTCAGCTCAATAATTATTTTCTGACTTGCCTTCTTGCCTATCCCTCTTACCTTTTCAAACACCTTGGTGTCCGCCTCACTCACCGCCCTGATCACCTCTTCCACCGTCAAACTTCCCATCAGCGCCGAAGCACTCTTTGGCCCCACCCCGCTTACCCCCAAAAACATTTTAAAACAATCCACCTCCTCCCTTGCCAAAAAACCATACAAAGACTGATCATTTTCCGACACCGCCATATAAGTAAACATTTTTACTTCCTCCCCCTCCCTCACCTGCCTCAAAGTCCTATCCCCACACCAAACCAAATAACCCACTCCAGCCACCTCCAGTTCCACAAAGTTCTTCCCTATCCTTTCTATCTTACCTCTCAAACTACAAATCATAATTTATTATCTAATAATAATGATGATCTATCACTCAACTCTTTTCTTATTTTTTTCCAATCTTCCGTATCAAACCAAACAGTTTTCATGTTCCTAATTATTTTTAAATAATTTTCCTTATTCTTCACTTTCACTTTTTTCATAATTATAATTATAACCGCTTTGTCATTTCGAACTGTCAAAAGTCCCTGTTGGGATTTCGGGATCCCCTCACGCCTGAGAATTCAGGATGACATCAAATCCCTATTGGTAAACAAATGCGTCAGTGCCACCGCCACCGCATCCGACGCATGAGACGGTCTGATCGCCTCCTCCCGACTCAAAAAATTTTTGACCATATATTCCACCTGACTTTTATCCGCCCGACCATAACCAACCAAGCTCATTTTAATCTGTAGTGGCGTATATTCAAACACCGCCACCCCCCGCCCCTGCCCGCAATTTTTGATCACTCCAATTACCTCCGACACCTTACTGGCCGATTTAACATTTTTGGCAAAATACAACTTTTCCAAAGCCAGTTCTTCAACCTCAAACCGGTCAATTAACCTTCCCACTTTCTCATCAATTTCTGCCAACCTTCGGCTTGACTGCCATTTACTATCAGTCACAATACAACCGAAATCTATCAAACTATTCTCATCTCTCATCACCGCCCAACCCAAATTGGCCAATCCCGGATCAATTCCCAAAATCATAATTTACAAAACTCAATATCCTTCATTGGATAATCTTTCTTATTTAGAGTTGCCAATTTATAGTCATTTAACTTGCATGTTGCCGCCAACACGCAATCTGGCAAATACACCTTTCTCTTTAACTTCAAAAAATTTTTCCTATAAAAAGCCGCCATTCTAGCCATCTCCACATCAACCTCCACCGCACCAAATCTAGTCAATAATGCCTCAAAAATCTTGATTTCACTTTCTTTTGCCCCAGTTAAAAATTCAATTACGACTATCACCGACAAAACCAACCTATCCTCTTTGATCAGTTTTTCTAACAATTCACCATAACGTCCTTCTCCACTCAACCCCAAAATCAAAACATTGGTATCAACCAGCACCTTTTTAGCCACGTTCCCACTCTCCTCTTAAATCCTTCAACCACTTGTCCATTTTCTTTCTTGACCTCCAATTAGGATTTGAACTCAAATCAACGCTACCTATCACTCTCTTAGCTAACTGGTTCAAATCATCCTCTCTTTTTTTTTCCAACACTAAACTTAACACCGCCGCCTGTCTTAAATATTCTGACAAAGACTTATTATCCTTTTTTGCCTTTTCTTCAATCATCTTTTTTAAAGCTAGTGTCAAGGTTATTTGAGTCCTTACTGATTGGTCACCATTATTAGTTAACATACTTAAAGTGTTCATGATGTAATTCTAATACATCATAATCCAAAAATCAACAAAAATACTATAAGATAACCTCTCATTTTCTCCACTTTTCCACATCTATGTCCTCATATCACATACTATATATATCTGCCCCTTACTACAGGCCAATATCTAGCTTTAGATTAGCTTTTTTATCTCAAAAACACTACAATCAATTATGATTCCACCTGAACTCGCCAAGCTAGCCGAAAAAAACCACCCCCTTGCCCCCCATACCACCTTTGGCATTGGCGGCCCCGCCCAATATTTTATCCATAGTAAGACACCCGATCAATTTCTACATATCCTAAAACTTATACATCAAACTAATCTAAAAGACTTTACTATTTTAGGTCATGGCAGTAATGTTTTAATCTCCGACCTCGGCCTCCCCAGTCTAGTCATCAAAAACGATTTGGCGGGTCGATACGTTCCCCTCCGGAGTTGACCTGCAAACACTAATTAAGACAACTCTTAACAATAATCTTATTGGCCTCGAGCAATTTGCCTACATCCCCGCCACCCTAGGCGGTGCCATCATCAGCAATATTCATGGCTTTGATAAATCAAATTTCAACCAGTACCTAGACACCATCCAGGTCTTTAATCTCCAAACCGGCCAAGTCGAAAATCTTAAAGCCACAGACCTTTCTTGGGGCTACGACCATTCCCCCTTCCAATCCCAACCTCACCTCATCATCCTTTCCGCCACTCTCAAGCTTCATACCGGCGATGGCCAATCCGCCCTTGCCACCTACCAGACCATTTTTGATACCAAAAAACAATCCCAACCCTTCCCCTCCGCTGGCTGCATCTTCAAGAACCCCAATGACGACTCAGCAGGCCGTATCATCGACCAAGATCTTGGCCTCAAAGGCTACTCCATCGGCGGCGCCAAAATATCCGAAAAACACGC
>CAZRXL010000028.1:0-2289 GCA_964604055.1 uncultured Gammaproteobacteria bacterium | reverse complement strand
CACTACTCGCCTTATTTTCCTCAAAAATAGCACAACCGCCTCGACACAATGGATCTCTTTTTTTAGAGTAGGCATCACCAAATTGACACATTCCATTCCTAAAAGGGCAAACACAAAGACCACCATTTCCACTTACCACCTCTTTTAACCGTTGTTTAGACATACGACCCGATTATACCCCACCTGTCAACACCCGCCACACAAACTTCGGCAAAGCCAACTGACGTCTTAACCGCTTCGGTTCTTTGACCAGACTATACAGCCATTCTAGACCCATATTTCTCACCCACTGGGGTGCTCTTTTTATTGCCCCCGAATAATAATCAAAGCTTCTGCCTACCCCCATTAGCACTCCCACCTTCAATTTTTCCAGGTTAGCCTCGATCCATTTTTCCTGCTTCCCCATCCCATAAGCCACCAACAAAATATCCGGGCTAAATTTATTGATTTTTTCAATCACTGTCTGATTGCTTATCTCCGGCTCCCCAGGACAGCTCTCCGCCACCAACCCCTTATATTTTTTTTCAAAATAAAGCCTCGTTCTCTCTGCCCTATCCTGCCAACCACCCAAAAAAAACACTTTCCATTTTTTATTGCTCGCCTCTCGGCACAGACTCTCCATCAGGCTACTGCCCGCCACCACCCTGTCTTTATACTTTCCTCTTAGCACGTCCAATCCTGCCACCACCGGCCCTCTACCCTTCTTCACTTCCAATCCCCACACCAAACCTATTCCATCTATGGTATTCAAATAAGTCCTGCTTTGCAGGATCTGACCAAACTGCTTATCTTTCTCCGCCTTCATCACAAATTCCGGGTTAACTGTAGCAATCCAAAAAGGCCTCTCCTGACCGGATGGAGTCGACGCCAGTCGACTTGATATCCGGTTTAGCACTTCTTCCTCTCCTCTGACAAAAAGAGGTATACCAAATATCTTTTCTATCTTTACGGCTTTTTTCGTCATATCTTTAATCAAAAACTCATCCAAAAAACATCATTTCTACACCATCTTATCACTTCCCCCCCCTCCTCTTCAAAGCTAAAAGGCCTTTGTCTTCTCATCCAATCATTATAACTAATTAAAACAAAGAATATAGGACTAAAGCCTAGTCTTATTTATATGGTTTATAAGATCCAACACATTAACTATATCACTATCTTAAATCAAGATGTTATAAGACATCCATAGCCCTATAATCAAATTTCCTTTCTCAAAGCCAAAAGAACAATAAGTTTATTCACCGGAAATAACCTAAATAAAAGTAAAAAACTTAAAAAATGCTCTTTATTAACTTTTAATAGCCTAGCCGATATTATAAGATAGCAGTAAAAACATAACAAACATCCAAAAACGATAGTTATATAACCAAAAAAGTGGTTGATTTTATTTTACCTCACCGCCTGCCGATACACGTCCAAGTTTTCCAACACAATCCCCGTCCCTTTAATCACATTCAATTCCGGCTCTTGAGTCACATGAGCCGATACCCCAATTTCCTTGCTTACTAAAGCCGAAAAATTATTAAGCTGACACGCTCCACCCGACAGTACAATCCCCCGATCAGTAATGTCCGCCACCAGCTCTGGCGGCGTCTCTCCCAAAGTGTCTTTAATCACCCCAACAATCTGCTCCACCACCGGCTTGATCGCTTCAAATACCTCCACCGACCTAACCTCCAATTTTTTTGGCAAACCATAAATCACGTCCCGACCACTAACTTCAATCACCTTATTATGTTTCGGCCTCACCGCTGACCCCAACCTTATTTTTATATTCTCCGCCGTCTTCTCTCCTATCAACACTCCCTGCTTCTTTCTAAAATATTCCATTATTGCCACATCCATTGCTCCTCCTCCCAATCGAACGCTCTTGCTTACCACCACTCCCCCCAAAGCAATCACCGCCGCACTACTCGCCCCTCCCCCCACTTCCAAGACCATATTTCCGGCTGATTCCGCCACCGGAATCTTGGCCCCAATCGCCGTTGCCAATGGTCCATCCAACAGATAAGCCCGCTTGGCCCCCGCCGCCACTGTTGCATCCAGTACCGCCCTTTGTTCCACCTGAGTCACTCCAGAAGGCACGCACACCAACACCTCCGGCCCCACCATCCACATTCGACCCATCACCTGCTTCAAATATTGCTTCATCATCCCCACCGTCAAGTCATAATCAGCGATCACTCCTTCAAACAATGGCTTCTCCACTTCTATATACTCCGGCACCTTACCCAGCATTTCCAAGGCCTCTTTACCCACCGCCAGCACCTTTCTACTTTCCACTTCTAC
>CAZRXL010000027.1:0-6897 GCA_964604055.1 uncultured Gammaproteobacteria bacterium | reverse complement strand
AGGTGCGTATGCCGTAAGGCGTGGAGGTTCAACTCCTCTCATCGGCACAAACTTCGCGCAAAGATAGGGTAAATGATGCCGAGTCGTCTAATGGTAGGACACTTGCCTTTGGAGCAAGTTATTCTAGGTTCGAATCCTAGCTCGGCAACAAAACTTACTTAAACAAGGAAATGACATTGCGCCAATAGTGTTTGCGGTCACTGTGGGCGCCGTATTTGAAAACAAAGAGGTTGGCGGTTAGATTTTTGACGTAAGGCAGGTATTTTTTGGGAGGGATGACTTTGTCATCTTGACAAAGGACGATTGTTTTTGTGGTAGGTGTTTGATTAAATTTTTTGGTTAAGTCCGAGCCAATGATATTAAAAACTGTCTGATAAATTGAGACGGGATGGGTTTTGATGCGGTCGATTTTGACTTGAGAAAGGGGTTGGCGGCCGAGAAGACGACGGAGTGTTTGATTGGTGTTGCCCAAGGCATAGAGATGGCAAAAAAAGCGGCTGGTAAGAATTGGTTTGAGTAGCTTGTAGGCTAGTTTGCTTAGGGGGGACAGAAAATAACTGGGGGTCATGTTGAGTAAAAATAAGGATTCGACTTGGTTGGGGTGCTTGTGGGCATAGTTTATGGCTGGAAAGGCACTGAAGGAAAAAGCCAATAGTGAAAATTTTTTGAGTTTTTTGAATTTTATGAACAGACTAAGGTGGGAAGTGAGTGATGTTAAAGTGTAGCTTTGGTGTTGGTAGATATAAGGCGGCTCTAAGATGATAATTCGATAGCGGTGTCTGAGAAAACGGCTGAAAAACGAAAAACTTTTTGCGGAATCACAATAGCCGGGTAGGCAGAGAAGGACTGGTTTGGATTTGGGTCCGATTTGGGCATAATGAAAACAGTGGTGGTGATTAATAATCATTTAAAAGTTGTTGACTTTGGGGAAAATTGAGATATTTGATGATGTTCTTGCGGCCTTTTTTGATAAAAAATGGGGCTATGATTTGCAAAATTTTGTATATGTAGTTATATTTGGCTTGGCGTTGAAAAAGTTTGACTCGTTTGGGATTAAAAAACTCGATAGTGTCGGCATCTTGAAGTATTTTTGTATAGATACTGTTTTGGGAATTAACGTTTTTGAAGGGGTAAGAATGAACGTGATGAAGCATGGTGTCTAAAATTAATTTTTTATCTTGAGACTGGATTGTTTTAAGCGATTCTAAAATTTTTCTAGCTTTGGATTGGGCAATTTCTCCTTCTAGAATGTAGACTTTGAGACTAGGTTGATGATCGACGTAGGTAAGATCGTGAAGGTAACAAACGGCTTTTAAGAGATTAAGGTCAATTTCAGTGTCGGTTAGGTTTAGAAGTTTGACTATTTTTAGGCTATTTTTGACAACAGCTTTGATATGAGCCAAACCGTGAGGGGGATCGCTAGTGATTTTAATTTGGGCGAGAGCAATTTTTTTGATTCGATTAAGGGTTGACTTGGTCATTGGTGCTGGCTGATGATGAGGCAACCGGGGTGGGCAGAATAAGAGGTTGCGCTTCGAGCTTGTCTAAAATTTTCCAATCGATGCTTTTGTAAGAAAGATAACCGGCGTAGCTAAGAAGTAGGAGTAGGGTGACAATAAGAGCAGTTAAAATTGGATCTGGTTTGTCAGTTTGGTTCATATTAGATTCTACTGATAGTATAAACAGTAGGATAGATTAAGAAAATAGCAGGTGAATCTTCGAGAAGGTATTTTTGGAAATCTAGATAGATTTTTTTTCTTTCCTGAAGGTCAAAAGTAAGACGGCCGTTTTCCAAGAGTTGGTCGATTCTTGGGTCGTTAAGTCGAGTGAGGTTGGTATTGGATTGTTGAGAGTGCCAAAAAGGATACTGATCCGGATCGTGAGGTATGCCACCGTAAGCCAAAACCGCTTCAAAATTATCGGGATTGATTTGATTTTCAATGGTGATAGAAACGGAAAGGTCAAGATCGTTTTGCCAAGCATTTTTGATTTGTTCGGCTAATGGTAATAGTCTGCGGTCATGGACAGATAGTTTGATTTTTTCTGGTATGTCTTGATTATTTTGAGACAAAAGCTCTTTAGCTCTTTGAGCGTTGTAAAGGTATGGCTTGACATCTGGATTGTAGGCCCAAGAAAGTGGTGAAATAGGACCAAGGCATCTTTCGTTTTTGTCTTTGGTTTTGGGGGTGGCATAGGCTAGAGCTTGGCGTAGGAATTTGTCGCTTAGTTTACTGGTGTTGAGAAAAAGGGCGACGTACTTTTGGTCGGTTTCGATCTGTTGTTTGATGTCAATATTTGATAGTTTGGCTAAATCGGCGGGTAGTTGGCTTAATTTTATCTGATCAATTTGACCGAGTTTAAAGGCGCTTAAAAGATCATTTTCGTTGGGGAAAAATCGATAGAGGATGGAGTTGCCATTTTGGGTATGTTTGATTTTTATGGTTTTGATGTAACCTTGTTGATAAGTTGTTTTGACGATTTTATAAGGTCCAAGGCCAATAAAATTTTTTAGATAGAGAGGTTGACTTAGGACGGACAGAATTGGTGAGAAGGGTTCTTGAAGGCTAATTTTTATTTGTTGATTATTAAGAATTTCAGTCTGAAGTCCGGGAAAGTCGATTTCAACATCTTTACTGGTTAGTTTTTTACCGTTATGCCAGTAAAGATTGTTTTTTAGGGTAAAAATAAAATCTCTATTGTCGTTTTGAATATCTAATTGATCAACAATATCAGAAATTTGCGGTCTAAGATTGTCGGTGTAAATAGTTAGTCCTAAACTAACTTGGCTAGACACGATTGGAGGTAGTTCTTGGCTGGTGTACATACCTTCTACTCCAATATATTGGGTAGGAGAGATGTGCTTTTTGATAATGTTGAGGAGATAGTCTTGGTAATAAAAGGTAACAAATCCTAGCAGTAGACCAACAATGACAAAGACGGTATTTTTTTTAATGTAGCCCAACAACAGTTCGATCTGGAAGCGAATAAATTTGATCAATTTAGTTTAGGGTTTGAACAACAGAAATGACCAGAAAAAGGGCGATACAGCCGATGGTAATAAAAAATAATATTTTTTCCCAACCCCTTTTGTTTAAGTTGACTGGTGAGAGAATGTTGTCTTTATTGTCTTCATCCTGGGTTTGGAGGAAGATTAAAAATATTAATAGGCAGGAAAGTATAATTTGAAAAATGGTAATGGCTGTTTTCATGTAGATTTTTTGAAAAGAATTAATTTGTAGAGGGAGATGGTTAAGTTTATGGTGATGGAGCTAATTAGAAATGTCCAGAATCCAGTAAGAGAAAGGGTGGGAATGTTGAAGCCTTGCCAGGAGTGGGCTTGGATAAAGATATGGTTAACCCGGAAGGTATCGAGGACAAAGATAGCCAAATATAGACCGAGGGTGTTGATGACTATTCTGATAGTGCCAAGGGTAAGAATGTTGATGGGTAGAAGGAGTAGTTTGACAAGTGGTTTGATAATTAGCTCAAAAAGTGACAGGATGAATGAAACTTTGATCAGGTCATCAGGGATGGTGGCAAAATAAAGGTTTGCCCAAATTAGATTGGAGGTGGTCAAGGCAAAAATAGTTAATAAGGCTTGTCTTAGGATTTTTTTCATGCTTGTCTTTTTTTGATGGCAATTAATATTATACAGCTTGTGGAAATGATAAAAATGAGGCATGACAGGAAGATAAAAAGGTTTATGAGATAGGTGGGGTTTTTGATCTTTTGGGTTTGGTTTTGATCGGGTTGACTGATTATCATTTCAAAATAGCGGTAATTGGGTGAGAGAGCAGTTAGAAAATTGGCGGATGGTGGGGTTAGTTCGATTTGACCAAGGGGGGGAATTGTGGCGATAGTATGTTGCCAGTTTAATTGGTCGGAATTGATGGTGATATTTTGAACGGAAGTTAGGTTGGGGTTTTTAATTAGTAAGTTTGGTGTAGCAAAAGCAGATCTGTTTTTGGCCTGGACCTGAAGGGCTTGGATGGTGAGAGGTTGGGGTTCTTTTGGGGAAAAGGTGACGGAGACTGTTTTTGTGTCAGCCGTTTTTTTGTAAGATCCGGGTGGGTGGGGATAGTTGCTTTCGAGGTCGTGAATGACGAAGGTGAGGTGGTTTAGGTCTAGATCACTAAAAAAATCGATGCCTTGGGTGGTATTTCCCCAGGTTGGGTCAACTGAGATCCAGGTTTGAGTCGACTGGTTGAAATATTGAGGCCAGGCGTGGAGAATATCAGCGTTTTGATTGACTGGTTTAATAGAAGGGTCAGTGGTATAGGCAAAACCTTGAATTTCTCGACTGGGAATGTTGGCGGCTCGGGCAAGAGTGACAAAGAGATCAGTAAATTCAGTGCAAAGACTGTTGTTGGGTTGTTGCAGAGCCAAGAGGGCTCCTTTTCTTTGGGCAGAGTTGATACGGTCATAATCGTAGTTGAGATTGGAGACGACGTAATCGTAAACTTGACGGGCAGTTTTTAGGTTGGCGGCGATGGTGCGGATTTGGTCGTTGGTGACTGGCCAGAAAGGTTGTTCGGTAAGATAATCGGGGAAGTTGATATCAATTTTTTCTGATACAGGAGGGTGAATCTTGGCTTGGCCTTGGACTAAGATGTCTAGTGATTGATGGGGATTAATTTGGTATTGGGCTAGCCAATTACCAGATTGGTCTTGGTTAATATAAAGTGGAAGTGGATTGATATTAGTAAAATTTATGGTTTGACTATTGGTGTCTGGAGGGAGGGCGATTTCGGTATTGATTGGGTAAGAGTTTTCGTTGTCTAAAAAATATTTAAGTTCGAAATCAAAAAATTGATATTCGCCAAAGATTAAAAGGATTTTTTGGTCTTTAAGGTGGTTAAGATTGATAATGTCATAGAGATCGTCGTGGTGTTGCAAGGTATTAGCTGGAACAGAAGAGAAGGCAAGTTTACCGAAATTTTTTGGTATTTTAAGCTGGATGTTGATGTCTTGGTCGCTAGATTGATAAATCGGTAAGGATATTTCGTATAATTTACCTTTTTTCTGGGCAAAATCTGGAATCTGATAGTGGATGGTAAATTGGGTAATTTGGTCTTTGCCGACACCGGGTTGATTGAATTTTAGGTAGATTTTAGTGGATTGGTCATCAATGTTGACCGAATCGATAATGTTGCCACCAGTGTCATTGGCAGAGATGTTTTGTAATCCGGTCTGCCCCAGAGAGAAGATATATTGTTGGGGATAGATTTCGGAAAAATTGTTTTGGAGACTGACTTTGTTTTGGACGACAGCTAAGCCGTTTTGGTTGACGGTATAGACGATGTTTTGGCTAATAGAAAATTCACCTTCGGCTTTGATATGGCCAGGTTTGAAGAGTAGCAGACAAAGTAAAAAGATAAAAAACATTAGTTTAATATACCAATTGGTGATTGATTTCGGGTATTGTTCGTGTATGATTAATTATATGCCTAAAATTTTATACAAAAGACAAAAAGAAATCTTAGATTTTATCAAGCAAAGAGTGTTGATGACCGGTTTTGCCCCAACCTTGACGGAAATTGCAGATTATTTGGGATTATCGTCTTTGTCGACGGTACACGAGCATTTGGCGGTGTTGGAAAAAAAGGGTTTTATCAGAAGATATAAAGGAGCAGTTCGAGGGATTGAACTGTTGGAACAGGAAGATAATTTTGGTCAGACATATTCGGTAGAATTACCCGTTTTGGGTTATATCGCTTGTGGTGAACCGATTGAGCCGTATGAGGACCCGAACGCGACTTTGGGGGTTAATCCGGCCTTGCTAAGATCCAATAAAAGCTCGTATGTATTGCAAGCTAGAGGAGATTCGATGGTGGACGATGGTATTTTGGATGGTGATTATGTGGTAATCGAGGAAACACAGGATGTTAAAAATGGTGAGATTGTGGTGGCAATGTTGCCGGGTGGGTTTGCAACTTTAAAAAGATTTTATCGAGAAGAAAACCGGATTAGATTGCAGCCGGCTAACTCAACTATGTCCCCTATCTATGTTAAGAGTGTGGAAATAAGAGGTCGAGTGGTAGCAGTTATTAGAAGATTTGTCTGACATGCTTTATATAATCTCAACACCGATTGGAAATTTGGGGGACATAAGTAGACGGGCGATGGAGGTGTTGGAAAAAGTAGAAATTTTGTTATGTGAGGATACTCGGCAGACAAATAGGTTGCTGATGGGTCTTCAAATAAAAAATAGGCCCGAATTGGTATCTTTTTATGACGAAATTGAAGAAGAAAAGATGCCAGTGGTGATTGAATGGCTAAGGGAGGGTAAAGAGGTGGGTTTGGTAAGTGATGGCGGGACGCCGGTGATATCTGACCCCGGTTTTAAGTTGGTGGCAAGGTGTCAAAAATTGGGGTTAGCGTTGACGGCAATCCCAGGGCCTTGTGCGGCGGTAAATGGATTGGTGTTGTCGGGTTTGCCCAGTGGCAGATTTGTTTTTTTGGGTTTTTTGCCAAAGAAAAATGGAGAGAGAAAAAAGATCTTGGAAGAGTATAAACAGATTAAGGCAACAAAAGTGGTTTATGAATCCCCTTTTAGAGTTGATAGATTGATGTCAGAGATAAAACAGGTTTGTGGAGAAAATGTGGAAATTAGAGTAATTCGAGAGATGACGAAAAAATTTGAAGAAGTACTGGCCGAACCAAAGAAGATAAAGGGCGAAGTAGTGGTGGTTTTTATTTAAGGACCCGGGATTCGGCCCAGGCGATGGTTTGGCGAGTGGAATCGATGACATCAGGAGAAACTGAGATGCTGGTGACACCCCATTTGACTAGTTTTTCAACCAACTGAGGATAGTTGCTGGGGGCTTGGCCGCAAATGGAGGCTAAGATTCCTCTTTTTTTGGCGGTAGTAATAGTCTTTTTGAGAGACCAAAGCAC
>CAZRXL010000026.1:485-7040 GCA_964604055.1 uncultured Gammaproteobacteria bacterium | reverse complement strand
GTTTTATATTTTTTTGTTCCATAGTTTTATTCTAAAACAATCCCTCCCTTATCTCAATCGCAAATCGGACATTTATCACCCTGATAATACAACCCACACTTGTCACACAATTTCCAATTCCCCTCCGGTAAAGCCCCTTTAATAATCTTCATCTGCCCCCCCTGCATTTCTATCCTAAAAGTCCCCACCATTGTTGATCCGGCACAACCAAAACTTTGTCTTTCCGCCATCACCATCCTATCCCTCATATAACGCCTAGTCCGATTATCTAAATCAGCCTTCCAATTTCTCGGTACTACTCCAACCCCAGTCAATCTATCCGCTTCGGCCGTAATCGCCGCATACAAACGGCTGATCAGCTCGGTATCTTCATACAACCTGTCCCCATACTCCGCAAGAAATCTGACCAACATTTCTTCAGTCACCTGCTTAATCTGATCCATTGTCAAATCCGTCCTACTTCTTGATAACTCAAATAGGTTCAAAGTTTGAGCCAAGTTCATTTTCGTTTCCATCGGCCACAAGGCTACATCTTCTCCCAAATCCTCCACTACTACCCTCACCCACTTTATTTTTCTATCAGTCCTGTACCAAAAATCCAGGCAATCAACCTGTCCTTCCTCACGAATTGGCCTCAAATGCACCACGTTTTCGCCTCGCCTCAAAATAGTCTCAATCTGCTCCATCCACCGCCCCTCTTCCCCCACCAACATTTCCGCCATCACCCAACCGCTTTCTCGATCCACCAAACGATCTTGGCTATCCCAATCATAATCTCGATGAAATTGAATCAAACCCACGTCCTCCCCCAATTGAGTCTCCAATTCTCTTCTTAACACCAAATCAGGATTCAACACCCCCGCCAAAAACTGTCTTTCTAACTCTGGATTAAACCCCATACTTTTTGCTCGAAAGATTTGGCATTAGGACTTTAACCTCTGCGGCACAGTCAGGGAATTACACCCTTGTTCCCCCAAAAAAATTACTTTCTTTCTTCTTTCCTCCCTAAGCTAAACAAATAACTCGACAATCTATTCATATATACCAAAATTTTATCATCAATTTTTTGCCGCTTACTCAATACCACCACCCTCCTCTCCGCCCTTCTAGCCACTGTCCTGGCCCAGTTAATTCTTTTACCCTTTTCGGTCTTAAAATCAACAAAACCCTCACCATCATCAGCTTCCTTTTCTAATTTTCTAATTCCAACCTCCAAATTTTTGACCTTTTTACCAACTGCTAATTCAGACATTATCGCTTTCAGATCGTCCATCACCTCGGTCACTTCTGCCACCGTCAACACCGCCATTAGTTCATCTATCGTCCCAATTGCTTCTAATAACATTCCGGCCTTATCAAATTTATTAATTGTCATTTTATACCAGCTTGTCATGCTGAACTTGTTTCAGCACCCCCTACGCTTGAGATCCCGAAACAAGTTCGGGATGACATAAATAAACTACGAACATTTACTGTATCCACAATAATCATTAACACATTTAAAACACCCCTCTTCTGCTATTAACGGACTACCACAGTCCGGACACAAGCTAAATTTACTCTCGCCCACTGCCAACTGAGCTCTAATCTGACCCAGCACATCCACCAGCTCTTCATGTCTTTCCGGTTTCTCTTCCATTTCCATCTTTACTTTCACCTCCCCCGAAAACAAATCCAACTGCTCCCCTCTGGCAATCTCCAAAATCGACTTGCCCACTGCATCAAACATACTCAAAACTACCCCCTTGCCTAACCCCACCACCTGACCACAGCTTATTCCCACCAATTCCTCTCCCACTTCCTCCAGAGTCGCCCCATACTTCAACGCCAAGGATGCCAATCTCCCCGTCACCTCTGCCGCTCCCGCCATATATCCTCCACTTTTACCCAAAGTCACAAACACCTCCACTGGTCCATCTCCCTCCTCATAAAACACACTCGTATAGACATTGCCCATATCACAACCCTTTTTAATCCTCAGACCCTTAGCTGTCTCCGGTGTTTTTTTCTTCTCTGGTTTTATTCTTGTCAAATCTAACTCCGATTTACCATTTCCTTTTTTATCCACCGACACACTCTGCAATATTTCTTTCTCCCGAGAGCCAGTTCTATAAATCGTAATCCCCTTTGTTCCCAATTCATATGCCAGCTTATAAGCCCGTCTTACCTCCTCCACACTCGCCTCCCGCGGAAAATTGATTGTCTTACTAACCGCATTATCGACATGATCCTGAAATGCCGCCTGAATTTTTATATGCCACTCCGGATCGATCTCCAAAGCCGTCCTAAACACTTTCTTTACCTCCCCAGGTATTTCTTCAATCCCCTCAAGCATTCCCCCATTTTTAACAATCTTCTCCGCCAGCTCCTCACTATATATCCCCCGCCTCTTCAACTCTGTCTCCAACACCTGATTAGTATAATAAAGTGTCTTTCCTTCAACCGTATTTTTTTGATAAGCCAACAAAAATGCCGGCTCAATTCCACTACTAGTATCCGCAATCACCGAAATTGTTCCCGTCGGCGCGATGGTGGTTAGAGCCATATTTCTTGGTCGATAATCAGTCCCCGCATAGACACTATCTTCCCAAGCCGGAAACACTCCTCGCCTCTTAGCCAATTCCACCGTTGCTAATTTTGTATTCTCCTCTATAAATCTCATCACCTTTCTCGCCCAAGCCACACCCTCTTCGCTATCATAAGCCACTTTAAGTTTAAACAACATATCCGAAAAACCCATTACTCCCAAACCAATCCGCCGATATTTTCTAACCGTCTGCCTGATCTCTTCCACCGGAAATTGATTTACCTCCACTACATTGTCCAAAAAATGCACCGCCAATTTTGTCACCCGCGATAGCTCATCCCAATCCAAATCCCCTTCATTACCCATTCTGCTTTGCAGAACAAAATTAGCCAAGTTTATACTCCCCAAGTTACACGCGTCATAAGGCAAAAGCGGTTGTTCCCCACACGGATTAGTCGCTTCAATTCTACCCAACTTTGGTACCGGATTAGACCGGCTATTATTCATTCTGTCTATAAACACCAGCCCCGGGTCACCATACTGCCAGGCCAATCTTGTCACCAGTTTAAACACCTTAAAAGCATTTAACTTTCCTGTCACCTCTCCACTTCTCGGGTTAACCAGTTCATACCCTTCCTCCGGCTCTTTTGCTTTCGCCCAATCATAAAGCTTTGCCACTTCTTCTTCTACTTTCTTCAACTTTGCATCAGCATCTCTACCACCCTCCGCTTCCCTGATCGACTCAACTACCGCTTCCGGCACTTCCTCATGGTCATACTTCTCATCCTCTTTCACCTTAGCCATAAACTTATCCGTCACCGCCAAAGAAATATTAAAGTTAGTCAAACTATATTCATCCAATTTTGTCACTGCAAACCGAAACACATCTGGATGATCAATTGACAACATCCCCATATTTGCTCCCCGTCTCACTCCGCCCTGCTTTATCTGTGAAGTCACGTCATTGTAAGCCTGCATAAACGACACTGGTCCCACCGTCGTCCCGCCACTACTTTCAATATAATCACCATAAGGTCTCAATCTGGTAAAAGAAAAACCCGTCCCTCCGCCACTTTTATGAATCTTAGCCATATCCGACATTGTTTTTAATATCGAATCCATCGAATCATCTATCGGCAACACAAAACAAGCCGACATCTGCTGATACCTTTTTCCAGCATTGACCAAACAAGGCGTGTTAGGAAAAAATTTTTGCTCTGCCATTACCCCAAAAAACTTTTGTTTAGTTTCTTCCAGCTCTTGTGGACTTGCCCCAAACACCTTATCTGCCACCGCCACATTACTGGCCACCCGCCAAAAAATATCCTCCGGCTCCTCCAAAATCTTTCCCGATTTGTCTTTAAGACCATATCTGGTCTTAGCCACATAAACCGCATTCTCTGACATTGTCACCTTGGGTAATTTCTGATTATTTTTATCCATCAAATTCACATTAGCCATTTATTTTTTTGTTTTTTTAAAATTTTTAATCAAATCAGCAAACTCATCTACACTAGAAATGTTCTGATACACCGTCGCAAACCGGATATAAGCCACCGGATCTACTCCCTTAAGTTTCTCCATCACCATCAATCCAATTTCCCGACTAGGAATCTCCACACTTTTCCAATTTAATAGTTTCATTTCAATTTCATCAATCAGCTTACCTCTATCTTCTTCTGATAACTTCCAACACGCCTTCTCAAAGCACCTCTCCAACTTTTCCCGCTGATAATCTTCCACTCGACCATCTTTTTTAATCACCTTCAATTCCACATTGGCCACCGTCTCATAAGTCGTAAACCTTTTCTGACATTTTATACACTCCCGCCGTCGTCTAGTCGCCTTCCCGTCCCGAGCATCCCGACTTTCCAAAACGTTTGACTCATCAAAACCACAATAAGGACACAGCATAAAGCATAAAAATAGGGCAGAATTTATAAACACTATCTCTAGTGGATAACTATCAATATACCCACCATCACTAGTGTCCGTCAACCGGTAAAATTTAACACAAACCCTATCAACTATGCCTTGACCACCCAAATCTAGCCCAACTCCGCCGCTGCGGGGCTGATATAATAGGCAATGCAAAAAATTATCCTCTTTTTAAAGGAGGTCAAGGCCATTTTTCGCCAAATTAGTTGGCCTGATAAAACTACTTTATTTCAGCTAACGGTTGTGGTAATATCTATCTCTATCATAACTTCCCTTATATTGGGCGGTTTTGATTATTTATTTACCCAATCATTTTCGTTACTGGGTCAGCTTCAAACACAACAACAAACTGCCCCAATTGTCCTACCCCAGGAGCCTCAAGCTTCCGACAGTGGCCAAATCGATTTTGACCAAGTTAATTTGCAAAACTAATATGCCAGATTTAAAAAAGAAAAAAAACAAAAAAAAGAGATTTCTATTTAAACTCTCCGACCTCTCACCCAGTCTTGACGCCAGATGGTATGTCATCAACACCTATTCCGGCCACGAATACAAGGTCATTGAAGCCCTAAAAACCCGTCTTAGAACCATGAACCTGCAAGACAAGGTCTTTCAGGCCATCATTCCCATCCAAAGCAAAATGGTCATTAGACGCGGCCGCAAGGTCAAAGCCCAAGAAAAAACCTTCCCCGGTTACGTTCTCATCCAAATGCTTTTAACCGATGACTCCTGGATTACCGTCCGCACCACTCCTGGCGTTACCGGCTTTGTTGGCGTTGAGGGCAAACCCTCACCTCTTACCCAAGCCGAAGTCGACAAAATCACCAAAAATAGCAAAAAACAAAAACCCCAATTCGAAACCCCTTATGCCATCGGTGACGTTATCAAAATCACCCAAGGTGCTTTTGCCGATTTTATTGGTAGCATCGACCACATTGACAAAGAAAAAGGCAAAGTCCGCGTTTTAGTTTCCTTCTTTGAACGCGAAACCCCGGTCGAGCTCGACTTTTTACAAATTACCAAAGAAGTTTAATATGGCCAAACCTATCAAAGCTGTCGTCAAACTAACTATTCCCGCTGCCACCGCCAATCCCGCTCCCCCCGTCGGTACCGCCCTTGGTCCTCACGGTATTCAGATCATGGAGTTTTGCACCCAATTCAATCAGCGCACTGCTGATATGAAAGGCTCTCTTGTCCCCGCCGTTGTCACCATTTACGAAGACAGATCTTTTGACTTCATCACCAAAAAACCTCCTGTCTCCGATCTAATCAAAAAAACTATAAAAATTGACAAAGGTTCCGGTGAAACCGGCCACGGCTCAACAGTTGGCACTCTATCCCAAGCCCAACTTGAAAAAATTGCCCAAGACAAAATGGAAGATCTAAACGCCAACGACCTTGCCGCCGCCAAGAACACTGTCGCTGGCACCGCCCGCTCCATGGGTGTTAAAATAGCTACAAAATAATTATGGCCACTACTACCAAAAAAACCACCAAACAAAAGGTTGTTGTCAACAAGAAATTAATTAAAAAAAGCAAGGCTACCGTCATTGCGAAGCCAAAGGCTGAAGCAATCTCAACGGGATCGCCACGCTCCGCTCGCGATGACGTCAAAAAATCTGGCCGTTCTCAAAAATATCAGGCCGCCAGAAAAGTTATTGACCCCACTAAGCTTTATTCTCCCAAGGAAGCTATTGCCCTGGTCAAAAAATCCAGTCTTAGCTCCTTTGACGGCAATGTTGACGCCCACCTGGTGGTCACCCGAGTCGGCACTCTGGGTGAAGCCAACTTCCCCCATCTGGCCACTGTCAAAAAAAAGGTTATTATCGCTGATGACTCAGTTTTGGCCAAAATCAAGGACGGCATTATTGATTTTGATATCCTTATCGCCACTCCAGTTACCATGCCCAAACTTCTACCCTTTGCCCGGGTTTTGGGCCCCAAGGGTCTCATGCCCAATCCCAAAGCTGGCACCTTAACCGATCAACCAGAACAAGCCAAAGCCAAATTGGACTCCGGTAGCGCCACCCCCGTCAAAACCGAAAAGAAAGATCCTTTGGTCCACATTAAAATCGGTAAAGTTAGTCAAC
>CAZRXL010000026.1:0-475 GCA_964604055.1 uncultured Gammaproteobacteria bacterium | reverse complement strand
AGAACTTAGCGCCAACCTCGAAGAACTGATTCGTGTTATCCAGCCTCAAAAAATCAAAAAACTATCTCTGGCTCCCTCTATGGGCCCCAGCGTCAAAGTCCAAGTTCAATAATCCTATCCAAAAGTTTTGTATAGCTTATCCCCGCCGCTTTAGCCTCTTTTGGTAACAGTGAATTTTTTGTCAAACCTGGAATCGTATTGATTTCCAGCACATATATATCCTTGCCCCTAATAATCATATCCACTCTGGCCAATTTTTTTGTCCCCGTTAACCTACTTACCTCCACCGCCAATTTCTGAACCCTAACCATCATCTCCTTACTAATCCGAGCCGGTACTACTTCCTCACATTTTCCATCAGCATACTTCGCCTCGTAATCGAAAAATTTATTCTTCGGACATATTTCTATCACCGGCAATGATTCCCCTCCCAGCACCCCACAGCTTACTTCCACCCCTTTAATATATTCCTCTG
>CAZRXL010000025.1:6167-7055 GCA_964604055.1 uncultured Gammaproteobacteria bacterium | reverse complement strand
TCCTGCCCAAATCCAGTCTCAAATCAAACTAAGCTCCCAGGACTTTGGCTTCTCCACTGTCGAGCAAATCGACAATATCACTTTTTATATTCCCAAAGAAATTCCATCAAATTCTCTACTCGTCGCCTCCGACGAAATTATTGACGGTGGGCTGGTTAAAACCATCAATTTCCCTTCTGGCCAACAAGCCTTTAAAATATACACTAAATGACACTTTCAATCGCCCTGGCCACCTACAACGAAGAAGGCAATATCAAAAAGTTTTTAGACACCCATCTCTGGGTCGATGAAATCGTCATCGTCGACGGCCAATCTAACGACAATACTCAAAAAATCATCAAAACCTATCAAAAAAAATACAAAAAAATCAAACTCATCGTCACCCCCAACAAACCCATGTTCCACATCAACAAACAACTAGCCATTGATGCCTGCAAAAGCGATTGGGTTCTTCAACTCGATGCCGACGAAATTATCTCCACCGACCTCAAACAAGAAATTACCTCCACCATCAATACTACCAAGCTTGACGGTTTTTGGTTACCCAGAAGCAACTATTTTTTAGGTCGATTTCTCAAAAAAGGCGGCCAATATCCTGACCACACTCTTCGGCTTTATCGTCGGGGTAGGGGACACTTGCCTTGCCTTTCAGTCCACGAACAAGCCGAAGTCAAAGGCCAAGTTGGCCATCTAAATCACGACCTACTTCATTATGCCGATGCTGATTTTAGCCGCTATCTTTTGCGAAATAATCGCTATACCGATCTAATGGCTGAAGAACTTTTTAAACAAAAAGTAAAAATAAATATTTTTTCTTTTCTAAATTATTTTTTTGTCAAACCTGGCATCACCTTTCTATCAATCTATCTTCGTCACAAAGGCTTCATG
>CAZRXL010000025.1:0-6157 GCA_964604055.1 uncultured Gammaproteobacteria bacterium | reverse complement strand
CTATTACAGCAGTATTAGCCACCGCGCCGCCTATTGCAAACTCTATGCCCAAAATCGCCTTTGATATTTCACCACTTTCCTCTGGCGACTCAATTAGGGGCGTTGGTTTCTTTGCCAAAAACTTAATCGATCCTCTCCAAAAATTAGTCAAAACTGATCCAGCTTATCAAAATTGGCAAGTCGACCTTGTCACCAAAGCCACCAGTGGCTATGACCTGTATCATTATCCTTTTTTCCATCCATTCGACCTGACTTTACCCACCCGCCACCAACCTTTCATTGTCACTATTTACGACCTTATCCCTCGCCAATTCAAAACTCACTTTCCAGTTGGCGTTAAAGGCGAAATTAAGTGGCTAATCCAAAAACACCGCGCCAAACAAGCCAAATATATTATTACCAGTAGTCACTACAGCAAATATATTATCTCCGATCTTCTCCATTACCCCGCCGACCGTATTTATGTCACCTGGGGTGCCGCCAACCCCAATTTTAAACCAATCAAAGACTCAAAACAGCTCAGAAAAATTAAACAAAAATACCAATTACCAGACAATTTTATCCTCTACGTCGGCGATATCAATTGGAACAAAAACATCCCCAATTTGGTTCGCGCCTGTCAACAACTAAATTATCCCCTAGTCATTGCCGGTAAATCAGCTGTTGGAAAAAACATTCCCATTCACCCTTGGACCCAAGATCTTTTATGGCTCCAAACCCAAGCCAAAAAAGATAAACATATCCACTTAATCGGTTTTGTCGAAGATCAGGATCTGCCGGCCATCTACAACCTGGCCACTCTCTACTGCCAACCCTCCTATGCCGAAGGCTTTGGTCTACCAGTTCTGGAAGCTATGGCCTCAGGCTGCCCTGTCGTTTACAGTCAAGAAACCAGCTTACCAGAAATTAGCGATTTTAATGGCATATTTTTCGATCCCTACCAAAAAAACAGTTTGGCTCAAGCTCTAAAAAAACTTTATACCAATCCCAAATTACAACAAAAATACAGTCGTATGGGGCTAAAACACGCCCAAACCTTTAGCTGGAATTTAACTGCCAAACAAACTTTAGAAATTTACCGTTTAGCTCTTTTAGATGTCTAATCCCAAAAATCATTTTTTATCCGTCATTGTTCCTATCTACAAACAACAAAAAACCATCGCCGATGACTTAACTACCATTGACCACACCCTGTCTCAAATCCGCTACGACTATGAACTTATTGCCATCATTGATGGCAAAAACATTGATCAATCTTATCAAATTGCCAAAAAACTTAAAATCAATAAGCTCAAAGTCTTTGGTCTCAATCACAATCACGGCAAAGGCTATGCCGTCAGGTATGGTATGACCAAAACTAAAGGTGATTACATCGCCTTTATTGACGCTGGCATGGAAATTGACCCCAATGGCCTATCAATGGTCTTAGAACACATGGAATGGTACAACGCCGATATTATTGTCGCCAGCAAACGTCATCCCGCCTCCCAAGTCAAATACCCACTTGACCGACAAATAATCAGTATCGCCGCCATGCTTTTCGCTCGATTTTTTCTTGGTATAAAAGTCAGAGACACCCAAGCTGGTCTAAAAATTTTCAAAAGAAAAGTTCTTATCAAAGTTTTACCTCGTCTTTTAGTCAGACGTTATGCTTTTGACATCGAAATGCTTTCAGTCGCCAACCGTCTTGGTTTTACCAAAATTTACGAAGCCCCTCTTAAGCTTAACTATCAATTTAACTCGCTAACTCACGCCGCCGGCCTAAAAACAATTTACAAAAGCTTTATCGATGCCTTGGCCATTTTTTACCGTCTCAAGATACTTAAATATTATGATGATAATCGAAAAAGAAACTGGGTTTACAATTCGGAACTTAAAATGAGAGTCAACACCGGTCGATGAAAAAAAACACCCCTTTTTTCTCTGTCATCATTCCGGTTCGAAATCAAACCGATTATTTAAAACAAACCAAACACTTCCTTTCCAAACAAATCTTCTCCAAATTTGAATTATTGGTCGTCACCGATAAAATTAGTCAAAACCCAAATCCAGCCTTCAAAAGAAACTTGGGCGCCCAAAAAGCCAAAGGCCAATATCTGGCCTTTCTTGATGACGATTCATATCCCGACCAAAACTGGCTGGCCAGTGCCAAAACAATTATCAATCAAAACCCTTCAATCGCCGCAGTTTGTGGCCCCGCCCTAACTCCACCCAAAGATAATATTTTAAAAAAAGCATCAGGCCTTATTTGGTCCAGCTGGTTAGGCAGTGGGGGAGCGGGACTTTATCGCAACTCAATTCAGCCAAAACGCTTTGTTGATGACTATCCCACCGTCAATCTTATTGTCAAAAAAACCGATTTTTTTAAGGCCGGTGGCTTTGACACCCACCATTGGCCAGGGGAAGACACTGTCCTTTGTCTCAACCTAACCAAAAAATTAAACAAAAAAATACTTTATCATCCCAGCATCATTGTCTACCACCATCGCCGAGCAGTTGTTTGGCCTCACTTAAAACAAATCACTAGATACGCCATCCACCGAGGTTTCTTTGTCAAAAAATATCCTCAAACCAGTTTCCGCCTTGGCTATTTTATCCCCAGCCTTTTTACACTTTATCTAATTATATTGCCTATTATCAATATAGGCATAAAATATATTCCGTTGTATTTATATATATCGATATTACTTATTACATGGCTAAACTTTATTATCAAAAAAAATAACCCATTAACTTCTACTCTTGCCGTTTTGACCATTCCTCTGACTCATATCTACTATGGCCTACTATTTGTCTATGGCTTACTTCTACCTCAGCTAAAATTTACCCCTCATAAAATCAATTCATCGGGCAACTATCATGGCGGCTAGTCTACTGACCATCACTTTGTTTTTGTTCTTTTTTTCCTATTCTTTTATAGACACTTCCCAACTGGCTGTTATTTCCCCTGATCACCCCAGTATCCTCAATCTCAATCAACTCAAACTTCTTTCAGCCAGTCAATCAGCCAACCTCTTTTTTATCTTATTTCTCATTTTAACCGCTATCCAAATCAAACAAATCTTTACCCCAAAAACAATTAAATTACCATATTTATTACTTGTTAGCCTGATTCTTTCTTTTTCGCTTCCCTTTTTATCCAAAGACATCTTCACCTATATCTTCTCCTCTCGAATCTTACTTTTTTACAAACAAAACCCTTACCTCACTCCCCCCACCACCTTTCTTGGCCAAGATCTTTGGGTTGATCTGGCTCACAATATTGATCGACCCTATCTTTACGGCCCCATCAGCCTGTTTTTTAGCAGCCTACCCTCATTACTATTTGGCCCAAACCGACTCATTCCCATTTTCTTTTTTACCAAATTTATTAATTGGTCGTTTTTTATCTCAGCCGGCTATCTTCTCTATAAAAAAAGTCCCCAAAAGGCCACTTATCTTTGGTTTCTTAACCCACTTTTGATCCTCGAACTCCTAATCAACTCCCACAACGACATCATTATGATCACCCTATTCATTTTTGCCTATTTTTCAAAAAATATATTTTTATACATTCTCTCCATTGCCTCAAAATTCTTTAGCCTGATTTATCTGCCATCAATTTTTTTCAAAACTCAGACCATTCTTAAACTTAATCTGCTACTGGCTATTTTTATCATCTATTTTAGAGGCTCCCAACTTTGGTATTACACTTGGGCTTACATGCTTCTACCTTTTATCAAACTCAAAAAAAGAACCTTCGCCCTTATTTTTATGCTTCAATTTGCCCTTATCCAAAACACTTATTATCTCTTTATCACCAACCACAACTGGGCATCCTGGCCATTTGCCAATTTCATCGTCATCGGACTTTTTCTCGGTATAATTAGATCTGAATGGCCAAAAAAAAACATTCTATCTCCATCTCCTATCCACCATTAACATCCAAACAAGGTAACGCCTTTTTATCTCAAAACCGCCAATTTCAGTGGACCCACACTGACAACGTTATTTATCCAGTTATCCCTGCCTCAGCCGCCACCCTCCTAAAATCTAAAGGTTTTACTGTCTATTGGGACGATGCTATTGCTGAAAAATTAAACTTTGACCAGTGGCTAACCCGTCTTGTCAAACGAAAACCAGATTTTATCGCCATCGAGACCAAAACTCCGGTTATTAAACAACACTGGCAAATTATAAAAAATATTAGAAAAGAAGCATTAAAAATTAAAAATTGGAAATTAAAAATTATATTAATGGGTGATCACGTCACCGCCTTACCTGAAGAATCAAAAAACAAAGCTGACCACATCCTGATTGGCGGCGACTACGACCTACTCTTGTATCACCTCTTGACCAACCAAAAAATTAGCCTTGACCAACTGCCCATCATTGACCGTCAGCTTACCAACTGGCAACTTTATAGCAAAAGAAATTCCAACTTCAAATATAAACCTGGGGCTTACATTATGTCTGCTCGCGACTGTTGGTGGGGCCAGTGCAGCTTCTGCTCTTGGACTTCACTTTTCCCTCACCAAAACTACCGACGTTTCTCGGTTGACCACACTATTGCCGAAATAAAAAACTTAATCAATCTGGGTGCCAGAGAAATTTTTGACGATTCCGGCACCTTACCAATAGGGGATTGGCTCCACCAACTTTGCCAACAAATCGTCGATCAAAAACTAAACCACCACTGCCATTTTGGTTGCAACATGCGCTTCAATGCTCTTTCGCAGTCTGATTACCAGCTTATGGGTCGATCCGGTTTCCGCCTTATCCTCTATGGCCTAGAATCCGCCAACCCCAAAACTATCAAAAAAATCAACAAAAATATTGATCTCTCGACTATCAAAACCGAACTGTCTTGGGCTAAACAAGCCGGGTTAGAGCCCCACATAACTGTCATGATCGGTTACCCTTGGGAAAACTTAAAAGACGCCAGAAACACTCTAAATCTGGCCCGAGATATCTTCCGTCACGGCCTTGCCGATAGCATCCAAGCCACCATTATCATGCCCTATCCAGGTACCCCTCTCTACGATTACTGCAAAAAAAATAAACTTCTTACCACCAAAGATTACAACCGCTTCGACATGAGCCAACCGGTTATTAAATCCACCATCAGTCCGGAGTACCAAAAACAACTCATCCAAGATTTATTCAAAGGTGTTTTAACTCCCAATTTCTTAATCAAAAAAGTTGTCTCCATCCGCTCTCTTGATGATCTTGCCCATTTGACCAATTACGCCCTCAAATTTATCAAAAAACTCAAAGACTTTTCATGACACCCACCATTACCTTTTGTATCCCCACCCTCAATGCCGCCAAAGTCCTTACGCCTTGTCTAAAGTCAATCATGTCTCAAAACTACAAACGTTTCAAAATCATAATTGCTGACGGTGGCTCTACTGATAACACCATTAATATTGCCAAAAAGTTTAAGGCCAAAGTCGTCAAGAATCCTCTCAAAACCGCCGAAGCCGGCAAAGCCATTGCTGTTAGACAAGCCAATACCGAATATATTTGTCTTCTAGATTCAGACAATATCTTACCTGACAAAAATTGGCTCAAAAAAATGCTTTTACCTTTTCCTGACTCTTCAATTGTCGGTACTGAACCCTGGGCTTTTACCTATAGAAAACAAGCTGGCTTCGTCGAACGCTATTCCGCCCTAATTGGCGCCAATGATCCTTACGCCTTCATTGTCGGTGTCTCAGATCGAATCAATTACATAAACCATCACTGGACATCTCTCCCTCTCCATCAAACCGACCAAGGTAAATACCTAAAAGTCACCCTCAAGCCCAATCAAACCATTCCCACCATTGGCGCCAACGGAACTATTTTTAAAACAAATTTTATTAAAGACAATTTAAAATCAGATTATCTTTTCGATATCGATTTGATCCAGCAAGTCATCAATCAAACCCAAAAACCGCTCTACTTTGCCAAAGTTAAAACCGGCATTATCCATACTTACTGCGAATCATCGGTTAAAAAATTTATCCGAAAACAAAATCGCCGATTAATTGATTATTATCAATACCAAGACCAACGCCAGTACAACTGGTCACAAACACATCGCTTCGGCATCATCAAGTTTGTTTTTCACACTATTTTTATTTCACCGTTTTTATCAATTATCGGCTTTTTAAAAAAACCCGATTTTGCCTGG
>CAZRXL010000024.1:0-7499 GCA_964604055.1 uncultured Gammaproteobacteria bacterium | reverse complement strand
CATAGGGAACGCATCAACCCAATAAATTGGGTTTGACGTTCTTAATTTATAAAATCAACATGGCGTCACCGAAGCTGTAGAATCGATAATTTTGGTCGATGGCGGTTTGGTAGGCCTGCTTGATAAGAGACTGCCCTGCCAGGGTAGAAACCAGCAGTAATAAGCTGGTGCCAGGTAGGTGAAAATTGGTAATCAGACCGTCAACTATTTTGAATTTATATGGCGGTTTGATAAAAATGTCAGTGCTGGGGCAAGACCAGTCAGATTCGAGGGCTCGGGCGCTAGTAGTACCGACAGCAATAATGGGTCGGCCTTGTTTTTTGGCTTGAAGAATGGCTTTTTGAGTTAAGGTGGGGATAGAAAAAAACTCTTGATGAAGATGGCCGGAGGCAAGATGGTGGGGCCGAAGAGGCTGGAAAGTGCCAAGACCAACGTGAAGGGTTAGGTAACAAAGCTGAATACCCTTTTTAGTTAGATCGGTAAAAGTTTTTTGGGTAAAGTGGAGACCAGCGGTGGGGGCGGCGGCAGAACCGATGTTTTTGGCGTAGATAGTTTGGTATTGGTTTTTGATATTTTTTGAATGATTGGAAATATAAGGCGGTAAGGGTGTCTGACCAAATTTGGCTAGATAGTCAAAAATATTTTTTTGATTGAACTTTATAGTTAAGTTACCAGCTGAATCGTGGTTAATAACTCGGGCGATCAAATTATTTTGAAAAGTAATTTGATGGTCGGTTTTTAGGCGTGGCTGGCCAATGGCTTGCCAGGAGAAATCTTGATTTTGATGCAATAATAAAATCTCGGCATTAACGCCAGTTTCTTTTTTGCCAACAAGTCTGGCCGGAAAAACTTTGGTCTGGTTTAAGACCAACAGGCAGTCTGGGGGTAGTAATTTGGGTAAATCAAAAAAATGATAGTGAGAAATTGTTTTGGTTTTTTTGGTGATCAACATCAGGCGGGAATGATCACGGGGAGAAGCGGGTGTTTGAGCAATTAGGTTTGAGGGGAGTCGATAAGTAAACATGTTAAGCGTCTTGGCTAAGTTGATAAATGCAGTTTGAAAGACTGGTTTTGTGACGAGAAAGAGAGGTGGTATTAATTGGGCCAGATAAATGGATGGGGCGGCCGAGTTTGATGTGATAATCGCCAGTCAAAAAGAAACGGCCGGTGATTTGCTTGTGATTTAGTTTCAAGGTTTTTTTGAACATGTGGCCATGTCTGGCATTGATTCCGATGGGAATGATAGGCGCGCCAGTTTCTATGGCTAATCTGACGGCGCCAGAATATAAAGGTTTAAGGGAGCCGTCATCATGGCTTAGATGGCCTTCGGGGAAAATAAGGATGCTGTGACCGGAGCGAAGAACAGAGAGAGAGTGGTGATAAGCGAGGTAACCACGGCTGATGTCAACCGGAATATGGCCAGATAATTTGAGAATGGAACCAACTAGAGGGATGGCAAAAACATCATGGGTAATAAGTGTGGCAACCGGCAAAGGGAGGTGAGCAATGAGGTGGAGAGGATCAAAAACACTGGGATGATTGGCGGCAAAGATAAGGGGGCCAGGAGGAAATTTGGAAGATGGCTGATAATAAACTGTCAGTAAGGGTTTAAAAATTTGCCTTAAAATAAAACGGGTCGGTCGGTAGACAAGATGGTACATGGGTTAGATTATAATAAAGACGGTGAATAAAAAATGGAATGGTTTATTGCTGGCAATTGCTTTGGGGATGGTGGTGTATGGTTATGGTTGGACAATAAAGTATAAATATGAACCGGAATATTGGGAAAATTTTTATTATCATTCTCAATGGAACATTCCAAATAGTACCAGGAAAATCAGTGACGATGGGTTGTATCAGTTTGTGGGTTATCGATTGGCTGAAGGCGAAAACCCGTTTGACATTAGTTACGAAGTACCACCGCTGGGAAAATATCTATACGGCTTATCGGCAAAATTTTTGGGTAATCCTTATCTGACAAGTCTGGGTCTATATGGACTTCTGATAGTAACAATGTTTAGGATCGCAAAATATGTTTACAGGCAAAGAGAATTGGAACAAATAGCGACGTTGTTGGTTTTTAGTAATCCTTTGATGGTGCAACAGTTGGGGCAGACAATGTTGGACTTGCCGTTGGCAGTAATGTTTCTGGCGCATTTTTTGTTTTTAATTAAATACAAAACAAGTTTTGCAAACAAGGATTTGCTTATTTCTGGGGCTTGGTTGGGTTTGGCGACAGGAACAAAAGTGCCCTTTTATGTGCCAATGGTCTTTTTGGTTGATAGCTGGTTTTTGTTTAGGTTGAAAAAAATAGACAAAATATGGTTATTTGTAATTAGTGGTTTGGTTGGTTATATGGCGTCGTTTTTTTGCTATTTTGTAAAACACCCAAACCCGATACCGTGGATAAGATTGCATAGCAAAATGGTGGGGTTTTATTTAAACGGTTGGTCAAACCAGGATGTGGCCAATATGTTTAGAGCTATATTTATTGGAAAATTTAGGCAGTTGTGGACGGGTAGACCTGATTTGGAATGGAACGGATGGTCAATAATTCTACCAATTGGAACAATAGGACTTGTTTTCATCTTGACCAGGTTTGGAAAAATAATAAGACAAAACCTTAATCTGGCTTATCTGACTTTGATAGGTAGCGGATACTTGCTGGCTACTATTTATGTAGATTTTTGGCCAAGATATTTAGTGGCTATCATACCTATTTTGACATTAATAAGTGTGTGGTGGCTTAAAAAAAAGCTATTTTTGTTGAAACTAATCGTGATTAGTCAGCTGGTAGGATTATTGTTTTTGTTGCGAATTGGTCCTAACGAATCGGCAAAAAATTGGGTTAAATATTTATCAACAGATGCATATAGGGAAAGTTATCGACTATTGACAGACAAAGACAAACTGAATTATCCAGAGGACGATTGGCAACAAATGACAAATTGGGGGGGAAAGGAAATTGAGATAATAAAAATTGATGATAAGAAATTTTCAAATCAGGCAAAACTAATAACCAGCATTGGACCGTTTGAAATGAAAAAAGAAAATAATTTGTGGAGAGTGAGATGGAACAATGAAATTAAGATAGAAAGAGATGACAGTACAATAGATGGAAATGAGGTTTGGGTAATTCCTCACCAGATAGATAATTGGGGTGAGATTATAAGCGCGCTTGCATCGACAGTAGATGCTGATAGTGAAGAAATTGTAGAAAGATTGTATTCAGTAGTACCCGATGTTTATCCAATTAAAATAGGTTCTCTAAAAGATGGGGCAAATACGGAAAATTTGCAAAAATTTAGAGCGGTGAGAATAGGAGAAAATGAATGACGGCCAGAACCCATGATGTGTTTGCCTTTGCCTCGCTTTTGACAGCGGTAAAGTATTTTCCACCAACAAATTTGAAACCGGCAACGGTGGTGGTGGCATTGATTGCCAATATAGTCGGGGCTTTGATGCCGGATCTAGACCAGGCCAGCAATCGGCTGTGGGACTTGGTGCCAGGAGGAAATGGACTGGGGAAAATAGTGAGAAAGTTGTTTTTGTCACATAGAACTATTTCCCATTCGATAGTGGGGATAGTTATGATGAGACTAGCGGTGGCTTGGTTGGTGCCAAAATTGATTAACGCTAGTTTTGTGGATACTTATATGGTTGAATGGGCAATTATAATTGGTTACGTGTCTCATATTGCTATCGATGGTTTGACTGAAGAAGGGGTACCTCTGTTTTGGCCAATTAAATATAAAATTGGTTTTCCGCCAATTAAATCTTGGCGGATTAAAACTGGTAAGTGGGTGGAAAAACTGGTCGTATTTCCTTTAATTGTGGCTTATATATTGTGGTTAGCTTTTGGGTTAACTTCTAGCTATTGGCCGATGGGATTGGCCGGATTGACACCACCAAGCTGGATATTTTGAGCAGTGACGGTAGAATCGGAACCAGATTGGCCAAAGACGGAAACCTGAAGACCGGCAGTCAAATCGGTAATAGAACCGGTTTGGGATTTATTAATAATAGTACTATCGGATAAAAAGACAATTTTGCTACCACCGTCAGGCTGTTTGATGGTGATTGAGTTATCATCGAGGGCGGTAATTTCACCTCGGATCATGTTGGCACCAACTTGAGGATTACGACCGACAAAATTGGCTCGATTGAAGACGGGCATTTTTGAAGCCTGATACTTGGTGCCAGCAAAAAATGAGCCGATGGCAACAATAAATAATAAAACGACCCAAATAAGATTATTTTTCATAAAAATTTTTTAAATAAATAAATAATTAGTATGTCGTCATTGCGAGAAGTGTTGCGACGAAGCAATCCCATTGAGATTGCCACGTCCCTGAAGGGACTCGCAATGACGCAGTAAAGTTTTATTCATATCTGAGTGCCTCAATCGGTTGAAGATGGGCGGCTTTTTGGGCGGGATACCAACCAAAAATAATGCCGATAATGACGGAAACGCCAAAGGCCAGAGCAACAGAAGGTAGAGAGATACCAAAAGGCAGACTCATTGACTGGCTTAGGAAAAAAGAAACAATGATGCCCAAAAAGGTGCCAATTAGGCCGCCAATGAAAGTAATCAAACTGGCTTCAATCAAAAATTGAGCGTTGATAAGTTTGTTTTTGGCACCCAGAGCTTTTCGCAGGCCAATCTCACGGGTTCGCTCGGTAACGGTGACTAACATAATATTCATAATACCGATACCGCCAACGATGAGAGAAATAGCGGCGATACCTGATAAAAGAGTGGTAAAAGTGCCGGTGACCGATTGGGCAGTACCTAAGATATCTTCTTGCGACATGACCGAAAAATCGGCTTGACCAGTTTTGATTTTGTGACGAAGCATCAATAAATTGGTGATTTGTGCTTCGGCTAGGGCCATGTCTTTTTCAGATTTGGCTGAAACAGAAATGGTAGAAACTGAGTCAGAACCAAAGACTAGTTTTTGAGCGGTAGTTAGAGGTATATAAATAAGGTCATCGGCATTGTTGAAACCGGAACCACCTTTGGCAAGGGTGACACCGATAATAGTAAAGGTAAGATTATTGAGGCGAATGGTACGGCCAATAACGGAATCGGTGACACCAAATAAATCTGTAACTGTCTGGGGACCTAAGACGGCGACAGTACTTAAGCCAGTTAAGTGACGCTCGGTAATAAAAGAACCCGCACTTAGAGCAATATTTCTAATGGTAAGGTAATCGGGAGTAGTACCAATAATTTGGGTATTGGTATTGTTCCTACCGGCGACAACCTGACTATTTCTTTGGACTTCGGCAGAAACAGCAGAGACAGTGGTTATATCGGTTGAAGTTTTGATAGCTTGGGCATCAGCGTAAGTTAAAGTGTTAACAGAAGAGGAACTTCTAACCCCACCACTAAAACTGGCACCGGCCCGAATAGTAAGTAAATTGCTGCCCAAAGATTTGATTTGGTTTTCAACAGAGCGTTGACTGGCTTGACCCAAGGAAACTAAAGCGATGACGGAGCCAATGCCGATAATTACACCAAGCATGGCCAAACCGGTTCTAATTTTGTTGCCAAGGAGAGTAGATAAACTTTCAGTGACTAGTTGTCGGTAGTCCATATTTATTATTTTTTAACTATTTTGCCGTCGCGGAGATGAATAGTACGCTGAGCATAGGCAGCAACATCATCTTCGTGAGTGATCATGACAATAGTGTGACCTTGTTTGTTTAATTTGGTAAATAGATCCATGATTTCTGCGGCTTGAGTACTGGCAATATTGCCAGTGGGTTCATCGGCCAAAATAATACTGGGGTCGAGAACCAGAGCTCGGGCGATGGCCACCCGTTGTTGTTGACCGCCAGAAAGTTGATTGGGGGCATGATCGAGACGGTCAGATAGACCGACTAAAGTAAGAAATTTTTTGGCAATTTCCTCCCTTCTATGTTTGGGAGTGCCGGCATAAATCATGGGAATTTGGACATTTTTTAGGGCGCTAGTTCGGGGTAATAAATTATAAGACTGAAAGACAAAACCGATTTTTTTGTTTCTGACCTCGGCCAACTGATCATCGTCGAGCTGGCTGATATCCTGACCATCTAAAAAGTATTGGCCAGAGGTGGGGACGTCGAGAGCGCCTAAAATATGCATTAAAGTTGATTTGCCGGAACCACTGGGGCCCATGATGGCAACAAACTCGCCTTTTTTGATATTGAAATTAACATGATCCAAGGCAGTAACAGAAACGGCACCAGTCTGATAAATTTTTGATAGATCCTTGACCTGAATCATGATTAGCGCATGCGAATGAATTCACCGCCACCGCCGGTACCGGGAAGACGAAGAGCACCAGAATCGGCAGAAGTAGAAGTGGCGGCAGACAAGCTATTGATAACAATAGTATCCCCTTCTGATAGACCAGAAACAATTTCAGTTTGAGTATCAGAAGAAAGTCCGATTTGAACAGGGACAGTTTGCTGTTGGCCGTCGCGCTCAACCACAACCAGATCTTGCTGATTTTGAGTCTGAATGGCAGA
Organism: uncultured Gammaproteobacteria bacterium; assembly: GCA_964604055.1. GTDB lineage: Bacteria > Patescibacteriota > Microgenomatia > UBA12405 > UBA12405 > CAZRXL01. The sequence goes on along the minus strand of CAZRXL010000024.1, from coordinate 983 downwards.
GCTGGGTACAACTAAAATGTCGCTTTTGTAATCGATAATAATGTTGGCAGTGGCGGCCATGTTGGGTAAAATGTCAGGATCTGAGTCGTCCAGCTTTAAAATAACCGGGTATTGGGTGACACCGTTGGTAACTGAGCCGGTACGATTGACGTTTAGGACAGTGCCGGTAAAGTTTTTGTCGGGGATACTATCAAGGGTAAGAGTGGCTTTTTGGTCGGGTTTGATGTGGTTGACATCAATTTCAGTAACATTGACAGAGACTAAGGGTAAACCGGGCTGTTTGATAGTGGCAATAGTCTGAGTAGTATCGGAAGAAACTGGCATACCAGCAACGACCGACAGACTAGAAATAGTGCCGTTGATGGGGGCAGTGATGGTAGAAGAGGCTAGCTGATAATCTTGGGCGGCCTGAGATAGAGCCGCTTTGGCCTGGCTAATAACTAGGGCCTGGTTTTTGTAGCTGGCTTCAGCAGCCAACCAATCACGATTGGTTTGAATGTAAATCGGGTCATCAAAGGTTCGACCCCAACCAGTATCCCGATATTTTTCGTGAGCTGACCACATGGCTGACTCAAGACTTAAAAGCTGATTTTGGGCAGAAGCGAGATTTTTTTGAGCGGATAAATAATTACTGTAGGCTTGGGATTGAGCCTGAAAACCAGACTGGTCGAGACTGAGAGTGGCTAGTTTCTGGCCTTTTTTGACCGTGTCCCCTTCTTTGGCAAAATCTTGATTAACAAGACCACTAGCGTGAGTGGAGACGAGCTGACTATGGCTGGTTAAAACAGAACCAGAAGCAGAGACAGATGAAACTATGGAACCTTTGGCAACCAGAGCAGTAGTTACAGAAGTAAGGGTAGAATCTTTTGATTTATCTTTGAAATAAAAGAGACCAGCAACAAAAATAACGGTAAAAAGGGCAATAATTAATTTTTTATTCTTTAAGATCCTGGACATCCTACTATTATTACACAAGAGATGGG
>CAZRXL010000023.1:0-7924 GCA_964604055.1 uncultured Gammaproteobacteria bacterium | reverse complement strand
GTACTGGTCAGTATCTTGACTCACTTATTAGCCCCAAAGACACTTTTCACATCAAGCCCAAAAAATTATTGCGTTTCTTCCTTAATCCCTTACCGATCAGCGTATTGCAATCTATTTTAAAAATAGTTAACAAAAATTTATTTTTATCTCTCAACAATTCAGATCGTCACAATCCACATCGCTTAATTAGAAAAATCGAGATTTCACTATCAAAAAATAAAAAAAATTTCTCCCCTCCTAATTTTGATTACCTCCACATCTCTCTTACTGCCAAAAACAATTTTCTCTATCACCGGATCGATTCCCGAGTCCAAAAAAGGCTTGACGCTGGCCTTCTTACTGAAATCAAACATATTTTAAAAACCTATTCTTGGTCTGATCCTGGTCTCAACACTTTAGCCTACAAAGAATTTAAGCCCTACTTTCAAAAAAAGATCACTTTATCCCAGGCCATTGATCGCTGGCGCTTTGACGAACATGCTTATGTCCGTCGTCAAAAAACCTGGTTTGCCAAGTACACACATATCCACTTTATCGACATCCAAAAAACTTCTTCTTTTCAGCAAGTTTCAACTTTAGTCAGCCGATGGTACAATCAATTATGAACAAAACGGTCAGGGTTGAAATCAGTAGCAAAACCATCATTTTTACTGTTTTATTTCTCTTGTCTTTGGCCCTTTTGTGGCAAGTCAAAAGCATTTTAGCTCTTTTTTCAGTCTGTTTTATATTTTCTGAGGCCGTCAACGCCTCCGTTTCCAAATTAGAAAACAAACTAAAAATTTCCCGATCTCTAGCCATAGTTCTAATCTATTTGCTCATTTTTACCGCCATTTTCATCCTTATCTACAGCATCGTCCCGGTTCTTGTTTCTCAAACCAGGGGTCTAATCGATAGTCTTCCTAACACACTTGAAGAAGTCACCATCTTTGGCACTTCTGCTATAGATCTTTCGTCCCAATTCAAAATTCTTGAAGACTTACCAAATAAAATAGGCAAAACCGCTCTCTCTTTTGTTAGCAATATCTTTTCTGCCGTGATCGTCTTCTTTATCACTTTTTACCTTCTTTTGGAACGACGCAATTTGCCTAATTATGGTGACCTTCTTTTTGGCAAAAAAGGCCGTCAAATAACTTTAGATATCATCAATCAACTTGAAAATCGCCTTGGTCACTGGGTCAATGCCCAACTTTTTCTCATGCTCATCGTTGGCATTCTTTCCTATCTTGGCTATTCTCTTTTGGGTCTACCCTACGCTGTTCCTTTGGCTATTATCGCCGGTTTTCTGGAGCTTATTCCCAATCTTGGCCCGACTGCCACTGCTATTTTAGCTGGCTTAGTCGGCCTGACCTTATCTCCTTTAACTGCCCTCTTAGCTATTATTTGGGGAACTATCGTCCAACAACTCGAAAACAATTTCATCGTTCCTCGAATCATGAAACAAACTATTGGCTTAAGCCCGGTCATCACTATTTTTCTTCTAATCACCGGCGCCAAACTGGGAGGAATTATGGGTGCAATCCTGGCTATCCCCATTTTTTTGACCATCGAAGTCATCGCCAAAACCCTAATCAAGGCCAAAAAATAGTCCCTTAAAAAAACCATAAGCCGAATTCTGTTTATGGGTTATCTATCTACTCTCTCTACCTGAAGCTTCCAAAAATTAGGTCAAACGCTTCAACTTGAGATTTCCACCAAAAAGATGCTCGTTTCACTTCAGCCCGCCGTAGCTTCTTGCGAAGGCGGCCAACCTACTCGTCTCTGTGGCAGAGCTTTTTGTATTTTTTGTGGTTCGGACTTTCCTTCCCGAGTTTTTCATCGGGATCAACCCTTGGTTTTTTAAGGGACTACCTATTTTATAACTTTTGACGCACTATTCCAACATTGCAGCTTCAGCAGCTGACAAAATCTTGAACATTTTTGTACCGGTCTCTGGATCAACCGCTTTGGCCGCTGGTCTACCATTCTTCAAAACTACCTTCTCTACCTGCGAGCTATCGACCTCGACCATTTTTCTTGTTTTTACACAATAAAATTTAATTGTTGCCATTATTTACTCACCTCCTTTAAATGTTAATTATTTAGTTGAAGATAATACAAAGCTAAAATAATTGCAAACGACAACAAACTTGTCACAAAAGTTTTTAATAGATCTGCGCCAACACTTCTTTCTTTCATTTTAGCTACATCTTAAACCAGCCCAGTATAACACCTTTGCAATGTTACAATGAAATTAATGTCAACCCCAACCATTCTTTTAATTCTCAATACACTTTGGTTAGCTTATCTAACTTACCTAATCTACGTCAAAAACAAAACTTCAACTAACTCATCAAAATCAGTTTTAGGCAAAAACAACAAAAGTCTTTCTTTTACCAAAATTCATCTCACCCCCTTCAGCCCCTTCGATGATTTAACTGGTCAGCACAGTTTTATTCTTTTCTTATTGGATAACACCAATTCTGGTGTTATCATTACCTCATTACAGCATAGACATTCCAATCGGCTTTACGCCAAGACCATCAAAAACGGTCAGGCTAACCAAAACACACTCAGCAAGGAAGAGTCTGAAATATTAAAAAAGATTCTCAACAACAATTAACCATGAAAACAAAATACCTCCCCTTGCTTGGCTTGTTTCTGGTTCTAACTAGTCTTTCATATCTTGGTTTCAATCATTTTTTACCAGTTTCAGCCGGCAACCAATCAACCGACAAGCAAGCCGATTCGTCCGTCACTCCTCAACCTCAAAAAACTGGTTATATCGAATTTTCTGGTCCCAAGACCGAAGTCTGTCCCCTCATCGGCACACTTCATACCAAAGAAGAACAGGCCATTTGGCAAACTCGTCGCCCCCTTTTGGTTATGATCGAAAATCATGCTGATTCCCGTCCTCAATCCGGTTTGGGCAATGCTGATATTGTTTACGAAGCCGTGGCCGAAGGTGGTATTACTAGATTTATGGCCGTGTTTTATTGTCATGCCGCTCGTCCCTCAGTCAATAACAATAAATATGATCTCGGTCCGGTTAGATCAGCCAGAAGCTACTTTCTCGATCTAGCTTCCGAATATTCTGACTATCCTCTCTATACCCATGTTGGCGGTGCCAACTGTTCCGCCCCAAAAGATCCGGTTACCGGTCAACAATCGGGGCCTTGTACCACCAATATCAAAGCCCAAGCCATTGAACAAATTGGCCAGTATGGTTGGCAAAACAAAGGTACTTGGTCTGATTTATCTCAATTTTCCCTTTCCTATCGTGTTTGTCGCCGCGAACCAGACCGAACTGGTGTCACCGTTGCCACTGAACACAGCATGTTTTGCTCAAGTCAGGCCCTCTGGGATACCGCTGCTGACCGCGGTCTGACCAACAAGACCGAGATCAATAAGACCAGTTGGGATAAAAATTTTACCAGCTGGCCTTTTACTGCCGAAGACAAGCCGGCCGATTCAATTACCGCTCCTCAGATCAACTTTGATTTTTGGTCGGGCTACAAAGATTATTCTGTTAGCTGGCGCTACGATGCTTCCAAAAACCTTTATCTTAGAGACAATGGTGGTCAGCCATTGATTGATTTCAATTCCAAAGAAACCCTTACTGCCAAAAATATTATTGTTCAATTTGCCAAAGAAAGCCGATCAATTGACGAGCACCTCCACAATCTCTATCAAGTTATCGGTCAGGGCACCGGCTATGTCTTCCAAAATGGTCAAAAAATCGATATTACCTGGTCCAAAGCCAGTCGTACCGCTCAAACCGTTTTCAAAACCAAGACGGGCGCCAAAGTCGAGCTAGTTCCTGGTCAAACCTGGGTCGAAATCTTGCCGATTGGTTCTGTTGTATCCTATGAAACCCAGTAAATGTATCAAGTCTCTCTTCATCAGCCAAACCAGAACCAAGCTCATCAAAATTTTCTTTTCCAATCCTTCAGAAATATATTATGTCCGTCAATTAGTCCGCTTCACCAAAGAAGAAATTAATTCAGTTAGGCGGGAACTAAAAAATCTCGAAAATGCTCACCTGATTCAAAAAGAAAATCGTGGCAATCGGCTTTATTACGGCACCAACCCTGACTCTTGTCTTTTTTACGATCTTGTTCTGGTCAGCAACCAATTATCTTTTTTGGCCAGCAAGCTCTCTTCCAAAACTAAAGTCAAAATGCTTTTATATAGTTTCAATTTTGCCACCCGTCAATCTAGCCAGCCTGATCAAGTCGATCTGATCATTATTGGTTCCGTCCCAGTCAAATCAGTCGAATCTTTAATTCAAATCGAAGAGAAAGCCAGAGATCGGGAAATCAACTATATGATTATGGACAATACCGAGCTAGAACTTAGAAAAAATCGACGCGACCCTTTTATTATTGATTTTTTTCTAAACTGCCCCCTTATCATCATTGGTAACCCCCAAAAGGTTATCAACCTATAGATGGCCACCACTTTAAGAAAAGTTATAAAAACCGGCAACAGTCTTGCCTTAACTATTCCCAGCTCTGTCATCAAAAGATTCAATCTTTCCGAAGGTGATCTGGCCCAAATTAATGTAAACTACACCACTACTACCATCCAATATACTTTTTCCGGTCACCCCAAACAGCTTACCCTTATCAACAAAAAAAATGGCAAAAAAACAACTTAAAAACTTTATCTTTATATTATCCTTACTGTTTCTGTCAGTCATTGTCAATATGCCTGACAGTCTTAAAATCGGTAATTTTACCCTCACCAAACCCAACCTGTCCTTCAATTTATTAGGTAAAAAAATTAGCAACAATATTGATCTCAAATACGGCCTCGATCTGGCCGGTGGTGCCTCACTTCTTTATGATATCGATACCAGCAACCTATCTTCAGACCAGATTGACTCAGCTCTCGAATCACTCAAAAGTAATATCGAACGCCGGGTTAACCTTTTTGGTGTCTCTGAGGCAATTGTTCAAACCTCTTCTCAAACTAATCAACACCGTCTTATTGTCGAATTACCCGGTATCACCGATATCGACCAGGCACTGTCTCTAATCGGCCAGACTGCCCAACTTAGATTTATGGGCGAAACCGAGCTTAGCCCAGAAGCCACTGAATCAGCCACCATTTACGATGTCTTTTCCGAAGACACTCTTCTGACTGGAGCTGATCTCAAAAACAGTACGGTCCAATTTAATCCCCAAAACAGCCAACCCGAAGTCGTCTTAGAATTCAATCCAGAAGGTTCTAAGCTTTTTGCCAGTGCCACCGAAAAATACTTAAACAAAAGAATCGCCATTTTTTTGGATGATTATCCTATCACCTTTCCTGTCGTCCAGTCTGTCATCCCCGATGGCATCGCTGTCATCAGTGGTAATTTTGACACCCAATCAGCCAGATCTTTGTCTGCTCAGCTAAACGCTGGCGCCCTACCTGTTCCCATTTCTTTAGTTTCCCAAAACCAAATCGGTGCCACTCTTGGTCAAGACACGGTCAAAAAAGCCTTAACCGCCGGTCTGGTTGGCTTGGCCATCGTCGCCTTTTTTATGATCAGTAATTATGGTTTTCTTGGTCTCATTTCTATTATAGGTTTAATCATCTATGGCCTTTTAAGCTTGACTTTATATCGTCTCATTCCCATCACTCTTACTTTCCCTGGTTTAGTCGGTTTCATTCTTTCTATTGGTATGGCCGTCGACAGTAATATTTTGATATTTGAAAGACTCAAAGAAGAAGTCGCCACCGGCAAGCCCTACAATTTGGCTCTAGAACAATCTTTTGGCCGGGCCTGGGATTCGATCAAAGATGCCAATATTTGCACCATTATCACCGGTCTGGTTTTATTAAATCCCTTAGCTTGGTCAATCCTAAACACCAACAGTCTGGTCAAAGGTTTTGCCACCACTCTACTTCTGGGTATTCTTTTAGGTCTTTTTACCGGTGTCTATGTCACCAGGAATTTATTAAGAATTTTTACCAAAAAAAAGCATGACTTTTAAACTCTCAGTTTCCCGCCTCAAATATTTCTTCTTATCCTTTTCGACCCTTTTAATTGTCATTTCTGCCTATTCCATCTATCGCTGGCAATTTAGAACCAGCATTGATTTCGCCGGCGGTACTGTCTGGGAACTGTCTTGGCAAACAAATCCAGACTCAGACCAGATCGCTACTGTTTTTTCTGACCAAGACCTTGATGCCCCCTCGATTACTTCCACGGCTGATTCTCATCTCTTACTCAAATTCAAAAATATCAGCGCCGACCAAAAACAACTTCTTCAAACCAGTTTAAGCGACCTTGCCCCCGAATTTACTGAACATCGTTTTGAAACCTTAAGTCCGGTTTTGGGCAAAGAATTACTCAAAAAAACCGCTTTTGCCATTCTTCTTTCGGCCGGATTTTTACTTCTCTTCATTGCCAGCCGCTTTAAAGACCTGACCTTCGGCTTGTCTGCCATTCTAGCCATGCTTCACGACACTTTTATTCTGATTGGCTCCTTTTCCCTGTTGGGCCATTTTCTTGGCGCCGAGATCGACACCCTGTTTGTTACCGCCGTTTTAACCACTCTCTCCGCTTCAGTTCATGACACCGTCGTTACTTTCGACCGCATCAGGGAGTTAAGATCAAAGCATCTTACTTTCGATTGGGGCAATTTAGCCGATTCTGCTGTCAAGGAAACCATCGTCAGGTCGGTCAACAATTCTATGACCATTATTTTTATGCTTTTATCTCTAGTTGTCCTCGGTCCGTCTGCTACTCGTTACTTTGCCATTGCCCTCTTAATCGGCGTCATTCTCGGTACCTATTCCTCCCTCGGAGTCGCCATCCCCATCCTCCTCGTCCTCAAACGCAAAAAATTGTAATCCCTTTTTAATTTTTCTTTGTCACTGCTCCGGCAAAATCCACACCACTCACTTTTACCTTTTTTGCCCCAGACTGGACTAACAACAAACCTTGTTCTGGATATTCAGTCACTCTGACCGTCGCTGGTCCGTCAATACTTCCATTGATACCAATCAACCGCTCATTTTCATTCAATCTCCACATATTTGTTCCAAGTGTGTTTTCTGGTGGCATATATTTGGTTTGTTAGTTAGACATCGCCGTATTTTCTAATTTACTAACTCTTTGCTCATGATCAGCAATTTGATGAGCAGTAATTTGTCTATGTTCCCGACCATCCCTTATTTCTTCCGCCAGATCGTCAACTAAATTAAAAATCTCATCTTTCCATCCAGCCAGATCATCATTGATTTGTTCTCTAAAACGACCAAATTCTACCCCAAGTCTCGCATCAAAATAATCCTTTGTCATCAGATCGTGATTCTTCCCTTTCATATTTTCATCCTATCACAAATTAGCAAAAATTTTCTCAAGCCAGATCTTTAATTTTATTCAACTTCGGCAAACAGACTATCAAACCCCTTCTTCACCCTCAAACGCAAAAAATTGTAATCTACTATACGATTTGATACCATAACCACATAATTTAGAATAATTAAATATATGGCATTTGCAAAAGAATTGGGAAAAGGAAAATTTCCTTTCAGGCGCGTTGAATGGAATTTGTTTACTGGAGCCGTTCCCATTTGCCGACGAGACGGCGACAGTATGACCTACAATTGCATCATTTCAGAAAAGGCCATGCACAGAAAGGGGGGGCAGGAACAAAATGATGGCCTACCCGATTCATGTGTCAACTGTCCGTTATTAAGAGCCAAATCGTCCTCCAATTAGATTATAAAATAATTGAATATATGGCAGACGCACGAGAGCAATTTCCATATAGGTCCATTGAAAATTATATGGGTACGAGTCAGGCCCCGGTGTGTAGACCAGAAGAAGATCAAATCTTCACTTGTCTCGTTTCAAATGTCGTTGTTGACAAGAAGGGGAAAGTAATACCAAGTACTAATTCACCTATAAAATCATGTGCTAATTGTCCATTGGGACGGTCCTAGCTCT
>CAZRXL010000022.1:7867-8097 GCA_964604055.1 uncultured Gammaproteobacteria bacterium | reverse complement strand
TCCAGACTGTCCAGAACGTCTTCGATTGATTCCTGCAAAAGATTTTTGGCGGCTTCTTCCTCGGGACTGGGCTGAGTGGTGTCTTCGATAAAATCGCCTAAAAACGAATCTTCGTCGTCACCGACAGGGGTGGCCAAAGAGGTGGTGTCCTGACTGATTCGATAAATTTCTTCGACTTTTTCGACGGTGATTTCGACTTCGGCGGCAATCTGCTCGGTAGTGGGTTCATG
>CAZRXL010000022.1:6334-7722 GCA_964604055.1 uncultured Gammaproteobacteria bacterium | reverse complement strand
TAAGTGCTAAATTTGAATCCCCTTCTCCAGTCAAACTTTTCGACAGCCCGCATTAGACCCTGATTGCCCTCTTGGACCAAATCTAAAAAGGTCAGACCGCGGCCAATATATTTTTTGGCGATAGAAACGACTAGCCTGAGGTTGGCATTGATTAATTGGGAGCGGGCGGTATCGGAACCTTTTTCGATGCGTTGGGCTAAATCAACTTCTTGCTCGAAGGTCAAAAGATCAACGGCACCAATTTCTTTGAGGTACATCCGGACTGAATCGATAGAACCTTTTTTACCTAAAAGACCCAGAAGTTCGGCTTGGGATTGTTTTTTGGATTCACTTTCGACAATCTGTTTGCTTTCAACTTTGTCAAAAACATCAATGCCCTTGTCAAAAAGAAAATCGAAGATATCATCAACCTGTTCAATATATTTTTCGGGGTCTGGGATAAGGGCTAAAATTTCGTCGTTAGTTAGATAATTGAGTTTCTTGGCTTGGGAGACAAGGCGACGTTTTACAGAGGAAATGTCAAGTGCTGACGACATGAGGGTATTGTATAGCAAAAAACAGGATAAATCTATACTTTCTAGGATTTGATAGCTGAAAGCTTGGCGAGGATTTTGTTGTAATCTTTTTCTAACTTTTTGACTGTTTTTAGGTCTTTTTGTGATTCGGCGCGACTAATGTGGACACTAATAGTCTTGAGCTGTTGCTGGCAGTAGAGACGGGACAGCTGAAATATGGTCTTTTTGACCTGACGGAGTCGGCTGGGACCATCAAGACCGAGGGTGCTGGCTTCAAGATAGAGAGATTGATAACAGGGTTGAAGTTCGGGAGCTAGTTTTGACTGAAAAGTCTGGGGACGATAGGTTTTGACTTTTGAAAGAAGATTGAAAATAGAATCAAAGCGAGGAGTGGAGATGGGAGGGAGTTGAGCTTTGAGGCGGGTGGCGAGGGCGGAGGGATTTTTGGCGGCAAAAATGAGAACCAAAAGGCGCTGTTCTAGTTTCTCGATTGAACTAAGTTGGACTTGGTCTGGTGGTTGAACGGGTGAAGAAGTGGGTGAGGAGGACGGCTGGCTTTGTTTTTTGGATTCTTCGATAATGGCGTCGGGGTCGGAACCAATAAGATTGGCTAGTTTCTGAAGATAGTCGGATCTGATAACGGCATTGGTAATCTTGGATAAAAAAGGCAGGATGATGGCTAAAGCGTCCTTTTTGCCTTTGGGCGTGCTGGGGTCATGGACCTTGAGAGTAGAGGTAATAATAAAATCCCAAATGGACAGGGTGTTTTTGAGCTGGTTGGCAAAAAAATCAGGGTTGGCTTGGACGGCCTGGTCGGGATCTTTGTAGGTATCACCAAGAGTCAAGACCTGGATATCGAAATCGAGTTGGTCA
>CAZRXL010000022.1:0-6275 GCA_964604055.1 uncultured Gammaproteobacteria bacterium | reverse complement strand
GAGTGTTGGCATAACGACGAAGCAGAGTCAGTTGGTCGACGGTAAAAGCAGTGCCCTTGATGGCAACAATATTGGTAAAACCGGCTTGGTAGGGACTGATAAGATCGAACTCCCCCTCGACGACGATGGCGGTATTGGCTTTTTTGATGGAGTCGCGAGTAAGATGGATACCAAAAAGGGTGTGTGATTTTTTGTAAAGTTCGGTTTCGGGAGAGTTGATGTATTTGGCTAGATCTGGCTTGGCGCCAGGCAAGATTCGACCAGAAAAACCTAAGACTTGGCCTCGGTAATTGGTCAAAGGAAAGGTAAGACGATCCCGAAAACGGTCATAAAGGCGACCATTGTATTGGCTAGTACCAAAGGTGCCAGTGGCGATAAGTTCGCTTGACTGGAAACCTTTTTTGGTCAGAAAATTGATTAACAGATTGGGATTGCCGGGACAATAGCCAATTTTGAAAAGATCGATAGTGGCAGGGGTGATGCCACGGCCAAGAACGTAGTCAAGAGCCTTTTTGCCCAAGGGATGTTTGGTTAAAATGTAGTGGTAAAAATTGCCAACTAACTGGTTGATAACGAAAAGGCGTTTTTTGGCAACATCTTGCTTGGTAAAGAGTTGTTTTTTTTCTAAAACAATACCGGCTTGCTGAGCTAGGATTTCTAAGGCCTCGGGAAAAGTGATGCCTTCGTATTCTTGCAGGAAAGTGTAGATATCGCCGGCTTTGCCACAACCAAAACATTTGAAAATCTGAAGTTCGGGACTAACAATAAAACTGGGGGTTTTTTCCTGATGGAAAGGACAAAGGCCAAGATGGTGGCGGCCACGTTTTTTGAGGTCAACGTAACGACCGACAACGTCAATGATGTCGAGTTTTTGCTTTATTTTCTGGATTTGGTCCATAAATTATTTTGGGTCTAAGGCGGGCTGATCAGGGGCGGGGGTGGTGACGGCTGGAGCGGGCTTTTTTAGAAAGCGGTCGAAGGTATAAGGGGAAATAATATAAATAACCTCGAAGGTGGCAATCGACAGTTCGAAGGCGGAGGGAATTTGATTGGTAAGTAGAAAAGCGCCAATGCCTAAAACAATGCCATTTCTTAAAGATTCCTGAACTTGATCCCGAAAAACCCGGCCAATGACAATAGGGTCGATGCTGGCCCGCTCGGCTTTGGATCTGGCATCAAGACTTCTTTTGTAACCGGCATGAAAAGCGGTGATAAAGGTACCGATGGCAGTGATAATGTTTAGGGTTGGACAGGGACGAGTCAAATCGGCGACAAAAAGGGCGGGGGCAAGACGGGTGGGAATGTGGCGTAACAATAGGATTGAGGCAATAAAGAGAGTGCCGGAGATACCACCAAAGGATAATAAGAGTCGGTTGTAATTGATACGGGCCTTGAGGACTTTTTGATTTTTTGATAGAAACAGCCTTAAGACACGCCAGATGATTCTAAAAAGGATGGTGATACCAATTAAGATACCCCAGACTATAAAGATGGTCTTGTAGGGCAAGGCGGTAGTATCGGCAACGGTAAAATAGGGAAACTTGAAAAGGGTGCCTTTGAGGGGATAGTCTGGATAGGGAATGAAAGAATAAAGTAATTTGGGGTCAAGGTTTTTGGTATAAAAATCGATTAAAAAAATCCGACCGGCGGAAGCAAAAGCAATGGTGTGGAGGATGAAACTGAGGATATAAAAAAGAACGGCGGGATTGCCCTGGCGGACATTTTGGTTAAATAAAAGATATTGGTCTTTTTCGGTTTTGATTTTGTCTAAGGCTTCTTCGAAGGCCCTAAGAGGCTGGCTTAGAGCTAAGCCAATAAAACGTAAAGGGAGAAAAACAAGGTTTTGAACAATGCCGATCAGGATGACAGAGACCCAAATTTGTTTGGTAATAAAGTAGAAACCGAAAAGGGCGCTAGCGTAGAGCCGAAAACTGCCACCTTTGAAAAACCAAATCAAGATGACAATAAGAACAATAAAAAGGAGGCTAGTAGCAAGCGGAAGCCATTTGGTGGAATTGTCGATACTGCGGATTTTGGAAAAACTAGTTTTGTCTGACTTCACTAATTGATTATAACTTAGATATAATCTTTGTATGGTGACTAACAAAGAAAGATTGACGGGGGGAGAAACGAACAGCGAAAGTCTGAAGGATCGGCGGGCTGATATTAATATTCCGAAAGAGGCAGAATACTGGCTGGAAAGGGCAAAAAGAGATGATGGTAACAACCAAACCGTAACTGATCCAGGCACGGGTCAGACAGTATTAAAACCGGCGGCACCAACTGATCCGAAGATAGTATTGCCGGTTAGTCGGCAAGGGTTGACGGATGGACTGAAACAAGGAGTGGATAGCGCGGCCAAATGGTTGGCCACATTTGTACTGCGGTTGATTAAAATTAAAAAAGGGAAGGTAAGTTTTGAAGAAGACAATGATGCTTGAAAACATATCACAATTGATAATAAAACTGGTGATGATGGCGGTGGCGGGGATGGTAGTAATAGTACTACTGGGACTGTTGGCTTACGGCTTGTTGCTGTGGTATAGATGGAGGGATAGAGAGAAAAAATCACTGGAGATGGTGACACTGCTGATCAAGGTACCAGAGGATAATGAGGTCAAGATTGATGCCATGGAACAGATAATTGATTCGCTGGCGTCGCTTTACAAGAAAGCCAAGTTTAAATGGTTACAAGGGCTGGTGGCGCAACCGGCGGTGTCTTTTGAAATAATTGGGAAGACTGATGAGATTAAGTTTTTTGTGGTAGTACCTAAAAAACATCGGGATTTGGTGGAAAAGCAGATTTTTTCGGTTTATGCGGGAGCAGAAATTGATGAGGTGGAGGAGCCAAATATATATAGTGATAAGGGAGTGGTGGAATATGCTTGGCTAGCGCTAAAGAAAGGGCCACACTATCCGCTGCAAACTTATAAAGAAATCGCCACTGATCCGATGGCGGCAATTACCTCGGCTTTGTCGAAACTGATGGAGGGGGAGGCGACAGCAATCCAGCTGGTAGTCAGTCCGGTAAGCAATAAGTGGTCGAAGGCGGGTAAATCTTTTATTTCGAGTACTAAGAAAAGTGAGGCTAATCCAGAAAAGGCGAGTTATAAAGTAGATGCCAGGCAGTTGGAAGCAATTGATACTAAATGCAACCAGCCTGGTTTTGAGGTGGCAATCAGAATTGTGGCAGTGGCGCCAAGCGAAGACATTGCAAAAAACAACGTCGGTAATATAAAGGCGGCTTTTGGCCAATTTGAATCACCTTGGAACAGTTTGGGGTCACACAAAATTCGATTTAAAACTTTGTTTATGACTGATTTTATCTATAAATATCCGGTGATTTATTGGATGAAAGATAGAACGATTTTGTCCTCTGATGAGATTGCATCCATGTTTCATTTGCCCAATAAGGCGATCGAGACACCAAACATCTGTTGGCTGAAGGCTAAAAAGGCGGCGGCGCCAGCTAATGTGCCGACAGAGGGAATGTATATTGGGGAAAATGATTTTAGAGGGACAAATAAGAAAATATTTATCAAAGACACAGATCGGCAGCGACATTTTTATATCGTGGGACAAACCGGTGTGGGTAAATCGTGGCTTCTAGCAGACATGGCACTTCAGGATATTAAGGCCGGTAAGGGGGTGTGTTTTATTGATCCACACGATACTTTTGAATCGATTTTGGAGAGGATTCCGCCGGAGAGAGTAGAAGATGTAATTTATTTTGATCCGTCGATGACTGATCGACCGATGGGTTTTAACGTGATGGAAGTGGCAGGAGAAGAACAGAAAGATTTTGTGACCAGCTCAATTATCAACTTGATGTATAAGCTGTACGATCCGTATAAAACCGGTATTGTGGGACCTAGATTTGAACACGCGATTAGAAACATTATGTTGACAGTGATGATCCAGCCGGGGGCGACTTTTATTGAAGTGGTGCGATGCTTGACTGATCCAACTTATGTCCAGGAGTTGTTGCCAGATGTCAAAGACCCGATGGTAAAAAGATACTGGACAGACCAGATTGCCCAAACGTCAGATTTCCACAAATCAGAGGTGCTGGATTATATCGTGTCAAAATTTGGCCGCTTTATTACCAACACGATGATGAGAAATATTATTGGCCAGTCACGGTCGAGCTTTGATTTTAGAAAGGCGATGGATGAGGGGAAAATTTTGATAATTAACCTGGCCAAGGGAACGATTGGGGAAGAAAATTCGGCCTTTTTGGGACTGGTTTTGATCCCCAAGATTTTGATTGCGGCTATGAGCCGACAAGATACACCAGAAGAAAATAGACGAGATTTTTATCTATACGTGGATGAATTTCAAAACTTTGCCACCCAAGATTTTGCGGTGATTATGAGTGAGGCTAGAAAATATCATTTGAATCTGATTGTGGCCAATCAGTTTATTTCTCAAATGGATGATGAGGTCAAAAACGCAGTGTTTGGAAACGTGGGCACAATTGCCAGTTTTAGAACCGGTTTGGCCGATGCTGGATTTTTGGCCAAACAATTTGAGCCAAAGTTTACAGAACATGATCTACTTAATCTGGGAACGGGGCAGATTTATTTTAAGACCCTAATTGACGGCACACCGCAGGATCCGTTTTCGGTCAAAGTGGCGGCTGAGGAAAGGAAAAAACCGGGTAATAAAAAATTGGCGGAGATGATTAAACAATTGTCAGGGTTAAAGTACGGCCGACCAAAAGAAATCGTAGAGTCAGAAATTGCTAAACGGGCGAGGTTCTAATGAAAAAAATAATAAAAATATTTTTGAAATTCGGATTGATTTATTTTGTAATTTGGTTGATCTTGAATTTAATTTGGCCAAGACATTTAAATATCGGATGTGAGGTGTTTGAAAAGACGGGTGTTAATAAAGAAACGATCGTTCAAATACCGAAGGAAAAATTATTTTATTATTACTATGGACATAAGATAGGGTTGGCCCGAAACGTGAGTCGGTGTTCGGTATTTTTTACTGTAAATAAATGGAGGAGGAGTGAAAAAATGTTTGTCGATAATAGGATTGGAATGGAGTTTGTGGATGGGGTACCAAAAGAAAAGATTGATGAGATGTATGCCGAGGCGGGTCTGATTAAGGAGACCAAGGATTATGGAAATATTATCTTATATACCGGTTTAATTGGGCCCGAGAGTAAATTTGACAACTCAATTGAAATGGCCCAATTTTTGGAAGAAAATTACGATATCGTCAAATATGCTAGTCCGAATTTTTTATATGTCGGATCTGGTTTTGATTTTGGGCTTGGAAGACCGATTTCGATGGTGGAGTTGATTTGGAATACGTATCAAACGATAAGAGATAGACTGGGGTTGGAAACTGAGTCGAGCAGATATAGCCAAATGGATGAGACTGATGGAGAAACAGAAAGATATGTTGAGAATCTGGGCGTAATTAAGGAGGATTCGGAACATAAATATATTGACGGATGGAAAGAGGTTTACGGTTTTGAACCGAGAACTTTGGTCGAATATGTAAATATGTTTGTAAAAAATAAGGATGTGAGCGATCTAAGCTTGGTAAGCTTTAGCCTGGAGGAAACGGACGTAGAAGGTAAGTCTGAAATAGTGGAAATATTGTTTTATTCCGGTCAAGAAAATAAAATGTGGAGATTTACTTCAAATTATGGCCAAGTTAGTGAAAGCGTGGAAGAGGTAAAAAATAATGATTTTAAAACCGTTTTGGTTGCAAATTTAATTGATTCAAAAGAATTAATTAGGATGGCGCAAAAAAATAAGGGAGGATGTAAAGACGGGGTGCATTCAATTGCTTATTTTGGAAGTTTGGGATACACGAGTGCGAGTATAACCTGCCATTCGTCTAAGTGGGAAGAATTGATACCGATTTTATAATCAACAGACAAAGATTGACATTAGAAATTGTCAAACGGGCGAGGTTTTGATGAGTTAATTAATTTTCAGAATGAAACAAATTCCCAAAACTAGTGTCGTTGTTTGGACTAAGGTCGGGGCCATCTTTAAAACGTTCAATTGTATTCTGTGCTATAAATTGACGAGTATAGACAACTCGCCCTCGAGTTTCTAAGCTTTCTTGGGCAAAATATGCTTGTCTTTGCGCTCTTGAAGGCAGTCTAAGAAGAGAACCTAATTTTTCGCTCATAGTTCTTTTAACTTAATTCCCCGACTCTCTTCTTTGTCGGCAATTAGCTCTAAATATTTTTCAGTGGTTGAAATTCTTTTGTGACCGACGACCTGGGAAACAACGTCAATGGGAAC
>CAZRXL010000021.1:0-8336 GCA_964604055.1 uncultured Gammaproteobacteria bacterium | reverse complement strand
TTGGCCTTGGCTCAGTTGTCACGGGCAATGGAGCAAAGAGGAGGAAGACCAAAATTGTCGGATCTTCGCGAAAGTGGCTGTCTTTTGGGTGAAAGTTTGGTGACTTTGGCAAGTGGAAAACGAGTAAAAATTGAAGATTTAGTGGGCAAGAAAAATATTGAAGTTTTTGGCTTAAATCAGAACTGGAAAATAAAGAAATATTTGGCTAGTCGAGTTTTTTATAGTGGTAAGAAACAGGTTTATGAGTTGGTGTTGAAAAGTGGAAGAAAGATTAGGGCTTCGGCAAATCATCCGTTTAGAATGTTGAATGCTTGGTCGAGACTAGACAAACTGGAGGTTGGTGATAGGTTGGCTATACCAAGAAAGATTGAGGTCTATGGAAAAAAGAATTTTAATTCGAATAAAATTGTGTTGTTGGCACATTTGATTGGGGATGGTTGTTATCTGGCTAGACAACCGTTGCATTATACTAATTCGGATCCAGCATTGATTGAGATCGTAAAAAAGGCGGCAATGGAATTCGAGGTTAGACCAAGATTGGTTTATCAGAAAAATTGGATGCATCTATACTTGTCGGCTGGCGATCACTTGGCCAGAGGGAGAAGAAATCCGATTGTAAAATGGTTAGACGATGATTTACATATTTTTGATCAAAGATCTGGCCAAAAAGAGGTACCGGAATTTATTTTTGAATTAGATGAAAAGGGGACAGGATTGTTTTTAAAGCATTTGTGGGCGACTGATGGGTGTGTCCATATAAAAAATAAGAACAAGAAAGGCCCTTTGGTTAGGATATATTACGCGTCAAAGAGTGAAAAATTAGTTAGGCAAGTAGCTTGTTTGTTGTTGAGAATGGGAATAATTAATAAGATTGGGTTTTCAAAAAAAGAGGGTTATGCCAAAACTTGGCAGGTTCGTGTCCAGGGTAAAGTGGATCAGATTAAATTTTTGTCTAAAATTGGGGGAGTAGGCAAAAAAAAGGACTTGGTAGATAGAGCTTTGGTTGTTTTGAGCGAGGTTGATTCGAATCCAAATAATGATGTGATTCCGAATCAAATATGGGAGTTGATTGAGAAAGAGAGGCAAAGAAGGGATTGGACCACTCGGGAGTTTCATAAAAAGATGAATTGGGCATATAGCGGTACCCAAAGACATAAGCATGGAGTGGGTAGAGTAAGATTGGCAAAAATTGCCCAGGTTTTGGATTCGACTAGGCTTAAACTTTTGGCTGAATCGGATGTTTATTGGGATGAGGTAAAATCGATTAAGAAATTGGGCTTAGAAAAAGTTTACGATATGACGGTGCCGGGGGTGAATAATTTTGTGGCTGATGATATTGTGGTTCATAACAGCATCGAACAAGACTCGGACGTGGTGATGTTTTTGCATCGGGAAGATGAGGAGAATAGGGAATTGGTGACTTGTTCAATTGAGAAACATCGAAATGGGCCGGTAGGTAGCTTTCCGTTGTATTTTAATGGCAAGCAAGTTAGCTTTTTTGATATTGAGAAAAAGGAAGGGTAGGGGATTTTGATATACTAGGGGGCAGGCCGTGGTGGCGGAACTGGTAGACGCGCACGACTCAAAATCGTGTGGTAGCAATATCATGGGGGTTCGACTCCCCCCCTCGGCACTTTGTATGACAATAATGATGATAGTAATTGGTTTGGTTTATTTGTATTGGCTGTGGCGGAAGTTGGGCAAGGAGTATTCGTCGGGAGTAATGGTCAGTTTTGGCTGGGTGTCGGTGTTGGCATTTGGTTTTGGGTCGTGGTTGGCAGGTAAATTGGTAATGGCAGAAGGAGCTAATTTTTGGGGCGGTTATGTGGCGTTATTAATGGCCAGTTATTTGTTTTGTTTAAAAAATGATTTGAAGTATTGGGCTTTTTTGGAAGATGGGTTGTTTATCTTTTTGCCGGTGATGGTAGTTTTGAATTTGATATTTAAAAACTGGCTGATTTCTGGTCTAATCCTGTTGACAATACTTTTGTCTTGGTTGGTGAGGAATAGATACCGATCTTTGGTCTGGTATAAATCGGGTAAAAAAGGCTTTTTGTTTTTTTGGTCTAACTTTTGGTTCTTTATGTTTCGTTTTGCTGTGGACAGACAATGGTTAAGCGCTGGTCTTGGCTTGATTTTTGGTCTTGGATTGTTTATTCTTGGGGAATTGTTTAGACTTAAGAAGAATGACAAAAAATAAAAAGACAAATCAGACTAGTTTTCCGGCTCGGTTGGTAAAACCGATTGGTCGATTTCTGGAAGGGGAGTTGATTAAGTTGAAGAGAAGGGAAAAGATGTTGAAGAGTGGTGATCCATTTGCTGATAGCCAGAGGGCAACAGATAACTCTCTGGAAGAAGATGTTGATGAGCAGGTGGGGCATTTTGAATCGGAGGTTAAAGTTGGTTTTATTAAAAGGAGAATCATCTCTTTTAGAAAGGCTTTGACTAGAATTAAGTTGGGCAAATACGGTATGTGCGAGAATTGCGGTAAAATGATTGACACTGATCGATTGGCGATTAGGCCAGAGGCGTCTTTTTGTATTAAATGTGAAGAGGAAAGAAATAAGTAGGAATTTGATCTTGGCGGTGGTAGCAGGTTTGATTCATGAGTTAATGGCTGGTCGAGGGGTAGTGGTGGAAAATTATGGGCTTAGTTTTGGTTTGGGTAAGATGCCGGTGGTAATAATGGGGCTAATAACAATGGTGGTGCTGGGTTTGAAAGTGCCGGTGTTGGTGAAAATTGGAGCTTTGGGGAATTTGGTCGATAGATTGAGGTGGGGATTTGTCCGGGATTATTGGTTAGTACCGGGTCTGGCGGTTTATAATAATGTTTACGATTGGATGATTTTTATTGGCTTAGTATTGGTATTATTTGATAATGGAAAAAATAAAAATAGTATACGAAGATGAACAAATATTGGTAATAAATAAGCCAGCTGATTTGGTGGTGACAAATTTGGGGGCAAAAACTAAGGTAACGGTGGAAAAGTGGTTGTTTGATAGGGGGCTGAAATTGGCTCGGTCAGGTATAGTTCATCGGTTAGATAAGGGAACATCGGGTTTGATGGTGGTGGCCAAAAATGTGGAAAGTTTAGTTTACCTTAAGAAACAATTTGCTAAAAGAAGGGTAAGAAAAAAATATTGGGCTTTGGTGGTGGGTGAGACAACGAAAGCGGGTGAAATAAATATGCCGATTGCCAGGTCAAAAAAAGATTTTCGTTTGTTTGCGGTTGATGAGAAGGGGAGAGAGGCAGTGACTAGTTTTAAGCGGCTGGGTTTGTATCGTCGTCAAGACAAGAGTTATAGCTTGCTAAGGGTAAAAATTAAAACCGGCAGAACTCACCAGATCAGGGTTCATTTGAGTTATCTTGGTTGGCCTTTGGTGGGGGATAATGCCTATGGTGGGGTTGGCAATGGATTAGGTCGGCCTTTTTTGGAAAGTTATTATTTGAGTTTTTGCCATCCGGCTGATAAAAAAAGAAGCAAGTTTGTGGTTAAGATGAGTCGAGAGTTAAGAGAACACTTGATTGATTATGAAAAAGTATAAATTGGGCTTAGGACTATTATCAATAATGGTTGTTTTGGGGTTAGTAAGATGGGCGGAGCGGGGCAGGGTAACGATGGGTAAGGATATAAAGTTGGCAGTGATAGCGGAGAGTGGGATTGGGATGGTGTCGATTTCTGAAGATAGACGGATGATTAATAGTCTAAAGGTTGAGGGAGAGGTGGAGGTATGGATTCCTGGGGGTTTAGGTTGGTACAGGAGTGATCGGATTTTGAGAGTGTTGACTGAAGAGGGGACGATGGACAAGGCTGGCTGGTTGTTTTTTTATAATTTTGGCTTTACGCCGGATAAGGTGTTGGTGGTAAAGAGTTTTGATGATTGGAATGATGATTTGTCCCTGTGGTCCCAGATTGGGGCTTGGGATTATATAAGGTACAAATTGGGTAGTTTGGAGATGATATTAAATGAAGAAATTTTGAATAATCAAAATAATAATTTGTTGATGTTGGGTCAGAAGTGGACTCGCGATTTTGCTGATAGTGGTTTGTTGTCAGATCAGATGAGGGTGACAGTGGTTAACACGACTAAAGAGTCTGGTTTGGCTGGATTTGTGGCTAATAGGTTGGAATGGGCGGGGATAACTGTGGTGGGATTGACAAATGATGATAGACTGGTCGATGGATGTTTGTTGGTAAGAGGGG
This sequence comes from uncultured Gammaproteobacteria bacterium, assembly GCA_964604055.1. Lineage (GTDB taxonomy): Bacteria > Patescibacteriota > Microgenomatia > UBA12405 > UBA12405 > CAZRXL01. The sequence goes on along the minus strand of CAZRXL010000021.1, from coordinate 4,130 downwards.
AAGAGACGAAAGAAAGTTTGGTTTACCAGGTATTGGAGTCTTATCTTGGTTGTAGTCAAATAAAAGATGAATATTTATTGGACGATGAAATTGAACTTTATTTGGGTTCTGGGTATGCCGAAATGATAAACTATCTAAGTTATGTCCGGTCATTCTAAGTGGAACAATATTAAGAATCGAAAAGCGGCAGTAGACCAGAAGCGGAGCGCTGTGTTTACTAAGGCTAGTCGAGAGATTATGGCGGCGGTCAGAATAGGAGGTGGAAATGTTAGCCCTGAAAGCAATGCTGGTTTGAGAGTGGCGATAGATAGGGCAAAAGAGGCCAATATGCCCAAGGAAAATATTGAAAGGTTGTTGGCTAGGTATGCCGAAAGAAAAGATAATATGTCAGAGTATCGATTGGAGGGTTATGGACCCGGGGGAGTACCAATGGTGATTGAAACAGAGACGGATAATAAAAATAGAACTTTGGCAGAAATAAAGTTGGTGATGAGAAATTTTTCTGGAAATTTGGGTAATAGTGGTTCGGTTTTGTTTCAGTTTGAGAGGCTAGGGGAGATAGAAATTGAGGAAAAATTGTCTGAAGAGGAGGAGTTGAAGTTAATTGATATGGGCTTAATGGACGTCAAGGAGAATTTGATGCTAACTAGCGAAACTAGTTTGGCGTCAATAAGGGATGAGTTGATAAAAATGGCGAAAACAGTGCTTAGGTGTGAATTGGTGTGGAAGATTGTTACACCGATGGTGGTAGAGGAAGGGGTAAAAAATCAGATTAGGGCTTTGGTGGAGGCTTTGTTTGAGTCTGAGGATGTAATTAATATTTTTACCGGCATAAATGTCTAAAAGGTTGCGATATCTGATTTCGTCAGTCATGACGGCGATGGGTTTCTTTTTGATGTTGAGGTTGCCTTATGAATCGATTTATTTTGGATTGGGTTTGGGAGTGGTTCTAACGACAATTTCTTTTTGGTTTGGTTTGTCAATTATTTTTTCTGAGTCCTTGTATACCCGATTGATGGTGGCGGTATTGCCATTGTTGCTTTTTGTTAGTTTGGGCTTGTTTCTATCATTGTTGCCTTTGACGGTGGTGACTAGTTTGATAATAAGCGGGGTGTTTTTGGTAGTGATTTATACTTTGTTTTTGGTAGAAAATGTATTTTTGGTGGCGATAGGTTATCGGCGGGTACCTTTGTATCGGGCGGCCTATACGGTTAGTTTGATGATTTTGCTTTTGACTTCGTTCTTTTTGTTTGATGGTTTGTTTTCTTATCGGTTGGACTACTGGTGGAATGTGCTGTTGGTTTTTTTGGGGTCGTGTTCTATTTTTATGTATCAATTTTGGGCGATTACAATCGAATTGCCGGATGATGGTAAAAATAAGAGTAAGTTGTTATACGTGGTATTGCCGTCGATAATAATGGCCCAGTTGGCACTGGCTTTTTCTTTTTGGCCGGTGGGGATATTTAAGGGTGCGGATTATTTGGTATTTTTTATTTATTTGATTTCGGCTTTGTTGCAGGCTGAAGTGAGAGAAAGGTTGTTTGTGCCTGGGGCAAAAATATATTTTGGAGTTGGGGTGGCGGCGGTGTTGGCGATCATGTATGTGACTAGCTGGCGGAATTTTTAGGTTGAATAATATATCTTTTACGCAAAGTTACGTTATTTTTGCGTTAGTGGGCTAGGGGAACGTATCAATGAATTATAAAGTTAATAAATTATGAAATTAACAAAAAACAAAATAGTTTGGAAAAATGTGGGGTGAGGGGTGGGGGTGGGGAAGTGGGGAGTGTCCTATAATATTATCCTATAATGTTATTTTCACGTTTTGGCAGTCGGTTTTCACAAGTGCAAATGATATATATTGATATAGTCTATGTGGAAAACCCGGAAAACCAGGAACTATATCATTGGAGAAGGGGTAGCATGACTAATTTTTAATTTATAATTTGCAATTTATAATTGATTGAGGACTGGGAAATTGGAGGCAATATAGAGTACAAGAGTTGTTTGGTCTACCCCGGCAGGGGCCTACTAAATATCTATGTCGTACAATGTATCTTTTACGACGTGTACAAAATCGGAAGTGGGGGGGAGACCTAAATATAATTTTTAATTTTCGATTTTTAATTTACAAACAATTTATAAATAATCATTTGGTGATGTTTTAAAGTGATATGTACCCCGTTTTGGAGTTGACTGTCTTTTTTTGTCTCGGATCTGATTTTTAGCTTTAAACAGCCCTATCGGACTTCTCTGATCGGATAAATATGGGGTAGTGGTCATAAATGCCGTAAAGTCTGGTGAAAATTAATTTGACTTCACCAGAGGCCTTAAAACAGCGTTTTCTTGATTTGGTATAGTATAAATACGATGACTAATGATTTGTCCGAGTTGATCCAACGCTTTTTGGAGCATCTGGAGATTGAAAGGAACTGCTCTAGTTTGACGGTGCGAAACTATGATCATTACTTAAAAGAATTAACAAAATTTTTGAATGATAGTGGTCGGCAACCGGCCCTGGTAACTGATATTGATCAGGAGATAGTTAGGCGGTTTAGATTGTACTTGGCCAGAAAGAAAGGTCGATGGGGAGAGATGAAAATAAGCACTCAGGGCTATTATGTGATTGCCTTACGGTCGTTTTTGAAATGGTTGACTAGAGTGGACGCGTCCCCCTTGGAACCAGAAAAAATTGATGTGCCTAAGCAAAAAGATCATAGTTTGAAATTTTTGTCAGCTTTGCAGATGGAACGGCTTTTGGCCCAGCCGTTGATGTCAACTGAGGTGGGATTGAGAGATAAGGCCTTAATGGAGTTGATGTTTTCGACTGGATTGCGGGTGTCTGAGCTAGTGGCTTTAGATCGGGAGAAAATTGATCTAAAAACACGTGAATTTGGCATAATTGGCAAGGGAGGTAGGTCGAGAGTGGTATTTATTAGTAAAAGGGCGGCTCAATATTTGCAAAAATATCTGGACAAGAGAAAAGACCACTACCCTCCCCTATTCATCCGTTATTCGGGGAAAAAGGATGTAGCTACCAGTGGGGAGTCAATGAGATTATCAGCCAGATCGGTGCAGAGGCTGGTGACAAAATATGTGCGGGCAGCCAGATTGCCAGTGTCGGCTACACCTCACACTTTGAGACACTCGATGGCAACAGATTTGCTGCAGTCGGGAGCAGATTTGAGGTCGGTACAGGAGATTTTGGGTCATAAAAATATAGCCACGACTCAAATTTATACCCATGTTACCGATCAGAGATTGAGAGAGGTACATGAGAAGTATCATCAAGGCAATCGGTGAGGCGATAACCTATAGAGCGGGATAAAATCAGGCTTTAGGCTAAGAAAGGTGGATGAGTCAGGGGTGTGTATCGATGGTAATCTATTTATCCGTAAGATAGGCTCTAATTCTTACTTATACTCTGTTTGGCAGATGGTCTTGCCGACTGCTAAATCGATCTATATTAGAGGATATGTCCTATAATATCAGAAGAATATGGCTTATATTATTTTTTGGTTAGGATTGTGCTTGGTCGTCTAGTCTTTCGATGACGGTTAGAGCGGTGACTTGATCTTCTTTTTTTGGTCGCATCAGGATGACACCTTTGGTGTTTCGGCTTAGAACAGGGATGTTTTTGACTGGCATTCTGATGGTGATGCCATGGCGGCTACAAAGGATGACTTGACGATGATTGGTGGAGATGATCTGGGCGGCGGCAATGTTTCCGGTTTTGCCGGTGATGTTGCTGGCCTTGACGCCAACTCCACCTCGTTTTTGGAGGGGTTATAGATAGGTGTTGGTCCGTTTGCCAATACCGTTTTCGGTGACAGTGATAAGTTGTCTAAAGTCATCTTTGTCTACCTTTTCGGGAATGACACCAGTGGCGACCAAAAAATCGCCTTGTTTGAGGCGAATACCTCTGACACCTGCTGCGGTTCGGCCCATGGGCCTTACCTGTTCTTCATCAAAACTTATGGATTGTCCATAAGAAGTAACCAGCATTACCTTATCATTGCTGTCTACCCTTAAAACGCTTACCAATTCGTCTCCCTCAGCCAGATTTATAGCTATCAGCCCGGTTTTTCTAATATTGCCGAAGGCATTCAGGACAACTTTTTTAACGGTTC
>CAZRXL010000020.1:0-8391 GCA_964604055.1 uncultured Gammaproteobacteria bacterium | reverse complement strand
CTGGTTGTGAAGATCCGAGAATCACCAAAATTGATGACCGGTACTATATGTGCTATACCGCTTATGATGGAGTCGGACCACCAAGGGTGGCGATGAGCTCGATTGCGGTAGAGGATTTTTTGAAACAAAATTGGCTGTGGAGTGAACCAATTTTGATATCACCACCGAGCGAGGATAACAAAGATGCTTGTCTGTTTCCGGAAAAAATAAAAGATAAATTTGTACTACTGCATAGAGTGGGAGGGAAAGATATCGCCATAGATTGGCTGCCAGACTTGAATCATTTTGACGGGGCTAACTGGTTGGAAAAAGAAGAAGCAATCGAGAGAGTGGGCGGAGGTTGGGAAGGGGAAAAAATAGGAATAGCCGGACCGCCGATTAAAACTGAGGGGGGATGGCTGCTGTTGTATCATGGTGTAAGCGCGATTGATAGACATTATCGGGTGGGGGCGATGCTTTTGGATTTGGAGAATCCGGCAAAGATTTTGGCGAGAGCAAAATACCCAATACTGGAACCAACAGAGGAATTTGAAAAAATTGGGCTGGTAGCAAATGTGGTTTTTCCTTGTGGTGGAGTAGTAGTAGACGGAATATTGTGGCTGTATTACGGCGGAGCAGACAAGGTGATAGGTGGAGCAAAAATAGAGCTTAATAAATTATTGGACTATTTGCTAAAGCAGAAAGTTTAATATCTAAATAAGTTTTGCTATAATCCGCTACCTGCTTTTTTTGAGAAATTGAAACAAAGACATATAAATAAGACAAGAGTCCGGAATAATTTTTTGGCACTATTGGCAATAGTTGCTTTTGGGGCAGGGGTTGGTTTTGGATTTCAGGATAGAATAGGAGTTAAAGCGACTTCCTGTAAGAGTGAAAATGCTGAGTGTGACGTCAATGCCAGTGGAAAGGAATATTGTGATGGATTGGAATGCGTGCTGTTTAATGTTGTTTCAGGAAATGCAAAATGTGTGTCGGTACTAAGCCCGACGCCAACGGCGACTCCGTCAGATGAGGCTTCGCCAACACCAACACCAACACCAACATCAGGATGTCCCAAACCGAGTTGTAGCCCTAGACCGACTTGCGGTGTGCCAACTTGTAGTCCCGGGCCAACTAGAACGCCAACTCCGACAAACGAGGCTTCGCCAACTGTAACCAACACGCCGACGGAAACACCGACCCCAACCGAAACCCCAGTTGAAACTCCGACAGTAACAAACTCCCCCACTCCGACCCCGACAAACGAGGCTTCGCCAACGGTCACCCCGACCGGAGAACCGCAACCAACGGCGACAAATACGCCAGGCGATAATAATGATAATGATGAGGGGGAACCTGGACCAACTTCAACACCGGTGCCGTCACCGACGACAACAGAGGTAAAACCAACAGTGATGTTGGCGATAGGAGGAGGAGATAATTTTAATCCGCTTTTGGAAGGGATAAAAGAGGCTTTTGGTGGATTTGTGCTGGGGGCAACAACCGGTTTACCATCGACTGGAGGAGGATATTGGTCCGAAAGTGAAAGTTATTCCGGTAATACTAAACTAGACAAAAAAATTGTGATAGAAAGTCTGGGAATTGATCAAAATCTGTATCGAGGACAAAAGATTGGTGAGGAAAACGTGATTGGCTACGGGGAAATAATTGAAGATGAAATTAACGGGGCCAGAGTGGTGATGGGACATAATTTTGGAGGAGCGTTTGAGAAACTAAGGACAATAAAGACGGGAGCAAAAGTAGAATTATCGGGAGAAAAATATGAGGTGGCGGCCAAATATTTTGTAGATAAAGATGATGTGGCAGTGCTAGAAAATGAGAGCGAAGTGTTTTTGGTAACGTGTTCGGTGACAGAGCCAAATTCGAGAATAGTTGTAAGTTTGATTAAAACAGAATGAAACAAAGACAAGAGAAAACGGGAAGGATAATAACAGTGTTTTTGGTAGCGGCAATAGGGCTGATTTGGTGGCAGGTGAAAAAAATTGTGGATGTAGAAACTGATTTGTCAGTGGTAGAAGAGACAAGTAATTACGGGGAAGGATGGCAAGAAGTGGAAGGTAATGAGTTTAAGGTACAAAAAGAAGTCGAAGGTTACAAACAAACGGTGGTGGCGATAGAGACGGAAGTGGATAGAGAAAAAATGGATGAGTATATAAAGGGATTAAAAGTGGGAATAGCTAATTTTAAATTGATAAAACAAAGCGAGGAAGGGATGGAAGGATCGTATGTTAATCAGGGAAAAACAATTTATATTATTCAAAAAATTTTGGATAATTGGGTAATAACAGGATCATTTGTGAATGAAAATAGCCGAGAGGAAGTGGAAGAAGTAATGAAGAAAATGGAAGAAAAGATTAAAATGAGGAATGAGGAAAAAAGAAATAGAGATATTGGCGATGATATCGACGGGAATGGTGATGTTTTGGAAACTAATTGATAGTTTTTATAAAAACAGCTGGTTGATAAACGGATTTGATCAATCTGTGTGGCAGATGATGAGCCTGATCAGAAAACCGTGGATAGATGAGGTGATGATGATAATAACCAAGCTGGGCAATTGGCAGACAGTGGCAGCGGTAACTTTTTTGGTAATGGTGTGGTTGGGATGCAAGAGAAAATACAAACTGATGGTGGCAATTGGAACTACTAATTTAGCAGGGATGATGTTTGTAAGTTTGAGTAAGATGATATTGGCAAGAGAGAGGCCGCCACTGGGGGCCGCATTAATCAGACAAGATGGTTTTGCGATGCCGTCGGGACATAGTTATTTTGCGGTGGTATTTTATGGATTATTGGCATATTTTGGCTATAAATGGTTGAAAAAGAAATGGTCTTTATGGGCGGGAGTAGGATTGATTGGCGCAATTACCAGCTCAAGAATATATCTGGGGGTACACTGGGCGACGGATGTATTGTCGGGAGTGGCGGCGAGTTTGGTGTGGCTGGGTCTTTTGGTACTTTATCTGGAAAGAAGGAAGTAGAGACGAGGGGTAAAGATAAAAAGGCCGATAATAGCTGCAAAAGCGGCGGTGATAAAAACGGCGGCGGCACCCAAATTTCGAGGATCCCAGGTGTCACGGAATTTTAATTTGAGTTTACGATTTAAGAGATTGCAGATTTCTTCGATGGCGGTATTGAACAACTCGGCGGAAAGAACCAGGCTGATAGCAAAACAAACAATAATCCATTCTAAAACTGATAAGTTGAGCAAAATACCAAAGATAAGGACGATAATAGTGGCAAAGAGGTGAAAACGAAAATTACGTTCTTTTTGGACGGCAAAAATAAGACCCTGAAAAGCGTAGTAGAAAGCGTGAAGCGATTTTTTGATATCCATGGCCTAATTGTAATATAAATTTTTGATATATTTTTTACTAATTTACTTCGGGTAAGGTTCGGGTTATATTTGGTTGTGGAAAAAGCGGTGATGAGATTGATGAGAATAGCGACAGGTCTGGTTTACGTGCTGATAGTGGTGAGTTTGTTCAAATAAAAATCCCGCGTGATGCGGGATTCTTATTTTATTTTCCTAAAAAATTAGTTTCTAGGTTCCATGGGGCGAGCCTCGTTGACTACGAGATCTCTGTCCATGAAGGGTTTACCATTGAGTTCTTCAATAGCTTTGGCGGCTTCTTCATCATTTTGAAAGGTGACGAAACCAAAACCCTTGGATCGGCCAGTGGCGCGATCGCTGATGACGACTGCTTCGTCGATCTGCCCAAATTGGGAGAACAACTGCATTAGATCGTCTTGAGTGGCAGACCAATTGAGGTTGCCGACAAAAAGTTTTTTACTCATGCATACATAAACTGATAAAAGTAAGTTTTCAGGGAAACAGACGAAAACGCTGGGCCCTTTGGCCTTACTATGGGAGATTATATAGCAATCTGGTTCAAAAGCAAATTATGGGCAAGATTATGTATAATATGCTTGACAAAATGTAAAGGATATTTTACAATTGATTATGAATAAAAAAAGAGAGGCACTAAGATGGTTGGCAGGAATATTGTTAGGAGGAATGGTGACAGGTGGTTTTTTGATGAAAAATCAAGTGATGTCGGTGGTAGGATTGGTGTTGGCAATCGCGGTAGCAAAAGTGGCAGTGGATAAAAAAGTGGTTTTGAGTGACGAAATGACGAGTGAAGTGGCAGGCAAGGCGGGGAGAGCGACTTATATAATAGTAGTGCCGGCTTTGTCGATTACGGCGGCTTTGTTTTTAATTTTGGGGCAAGACACGAATTATATAAGTTCGCTAGGGGTAATATTTGCTTATATCAGTTGCTCGATAATGGTGATTTATTTATTGGCTTATAGGTATTTTTTGAGGAAATATAAATAAGAAAACTAAATCCCTCTGTCACTTCGTGACATCTCCCTTTAAAGAAAGGGAGAGAAAAAAAGTATATGAAGAATAAAATTAGAGTATTAAGGGCGGAAGAAGATTTGGCGAATAAAGTGGGGGTGACGAGACAAACAATTTTGGCAATTGAAAAGGATAAATACTCCCCTTCTCTACAACTGGCTTTTAAAATAGCGACTGTATTTAATAAAAAAATCGAGGAGGTATTCTATGAAAATAAAAATTAAAGAAAATTTAAAAGAAAAATTAACGTATTTAGTGGCTTTGGGGGGATTGATTTTCTTTTTGTGTTTTGTAACAACGGCGACTTTTATTAGGTATGAAGTAAAGGAGAGGTGTGACAGGGCGATAGAGGTCTATGGCGGAGAGTGCGTGGATGCTTTGATAGCTAAGCTGGAAGATGAGAAGACGGATTTAGCGGAAAAAAACAGAATGATATGGACGTTGGGGCAACTGGGAGACAGAAAGGCATTGCCGGTTTTAAAGAAATATTATACAGGTGAACCGTGTGATCACGATAGAATTTTGTGTCAGTATGAACTTTCTAAGGCAATAAAGCTTTTGAAGGGTGGCTTTAATGCAACTTCTATTTTTTGGAAGGAGAAGTAGAATTATTTTTTCTTTTTATCTAATCGATCTTGCCAAAAGGAAGTTGGATTCATAGAACTGAGATTACAAGTATGATGAACTGCTTGTTCGACCAATGCTTCTCTGGCGGCCCGGGGATTGCCTGAGCGGGCCAAATCACCAATTTCGTCTAGTCGTTGATTGATTGTTTCCATTTGCTGATCGACTGTTTGTCGAGCAGGGCAATTTGTGGCTTCGCAAGGTCTACTACCTGCTTGGATAAAACGGGGGGTGGTGTGACCACGTTCTGAAAGTTGAAGACAATTTTTGGACATAATAAATTTTATAATATAGAAATGAAAATATTGGTACATAGTTGTTGTGGAGATTGTGTTTTGAAGTGGCTAAAAAGCTACAAAGGGAAAGGTGAGGTGAGCCTATTTTTTTATAATCCAAACATTCAACCGAGGGCAGAATATCAGAGTCGGTTGGTGGCAATAAAACTTTTGGCCCAAAAATATAAATGGAAATTGGTAATCCCTGATTGGAGCCCGAGGGAATATTTTGAAGTGGTGAAAAATGATAAAAATAGGTGTGAAAGTTGCTGGAAGCTGCGACTAGAGACTACCTTGGGTCGGGCCAAAAGAGACGGTTTTGAACAAGTATCCTCTACTCTACTGGTGTCAAAATATCAAAACAAAAAAACGATAGAAAAAATTGGAAAAAATTTGGCGAAAAAATATAAAATAAAATTTTTAGTACCAAAAAAATTGGTGACAGAACTGCCGACGAGCGGGTTTTATAAACAGTTTTTTTGCGGCTGCGTCTATTCTCTAAAAGAGAGAATGGAAGAAAAATATCGGGTTTAGATTCTAGTCGTAGCCGGATTTAAGATCAGTTGACCAAAACGAGACAGCCATTTGTAGAAGAAAGAAAGACGGGTGGTGGAAAAATTGGTTTTGGCTTTAATGGTGTCACTCCAAGGACCGGGCATACAACCGTTTTGACCTCGGACTTTGAAGTAATAGGTGGTATTGGGACGTAACTGGTAGACGGTGTGGGTTTGTTCTCCCTCCCGCAAGAGAGTGACTAACTCACCATGTTGTTCGGCTTGAGGAGAGGTAGAGAAGCTGATGTAGTAAGTGGAGGTATTGCTGATGGGGGTAAACTTGAGTCTGGCAGTGGTAGCAGTGGTTTGGATTTCAAACAGGTCAGGAGTGGAACTGGGAAGTTGATCGGTACAGAGGGGAGGGCCGGGATTGGAAGATGATGGTGAAGAAGAAGAGGAGGAACTGGGCTGGTAGGTTTGACCAAAGATGGCAAAGAGAGAAAAGGCAGTGGTGGTGGCAGACAGGGTACGGGTGGTGGAATCGTGGGTGGAGGTAAGGGCATGCCAGGTGGTACCATCGTGACGGTAGATGGAGAGAGTACTTGGATTAACATTATCAATCTGGGAGGGAGTGTAGGAAATGGTAAGGGTAACAGGCTGGTCAAAAGAAGAGAGAGTGGTAGTAACTCCAGTGTAAAGTTTAAGATCAAAGATGTTGGAGATAAGCTGGTTACCGGTATTACTGGGGGCAGAGGCAGGCAGAGTGGGAGAAGAGATGACAGACATAACAGAGGCGGAATCTAGAACCTTGGCTTGGAGATCGAAGGTGGTACCGGCGTCAAGGGAAGAGCTAACAGAAGGGGGAAGAGTCAGAGCTAAACCAGAGACGGTGGAGGCTAGAGTTAAACCGGTACCAGTGGAATTGGTAAGAGAAGAGAGGCCATAGGCAGAGACAGAAGCATTGGCAGTGGAACCAGCACAACCGGAGGTGACAAAGAGATCGGTGTCAGAGTAACTGACGTTACTACCGGAATCAACAGAGACGGTACGGTAGTAATAGATAGTACAGGACAAAAGAGAAGAAAGAGAAACAGAATGAGAGGTAACTAAAGGATCAGTGTCAGTAACGGGAGTGGTGGTACCTAAACCAGTATTAAGACCGTACTCAAGTTGGGAAGAGGCGGCTTCGTCGGTGGTCCAGGTGATGGTGCCGCCAATGGAAGAAACAACAGGAAGAACAGAAGAAACAACGGGTGGGGTGGAATCGACATACTGGAAGGCGAGACGAGGGTAGTCATTGCCGCTATCAATATACCAGAGACTGGGATGGCTTGGATTGAAGCTAGAAAGAGCAACGATATCCCAAGTATCACTAAAAGTTGATAAAGTTTTCATTTCAGCGGTGGTTTTACCAGTGCCACCCTCAGATGTAACCAGACCGGAAATTTCGGTGTCCCAAAAAGAATTGGTCGCAGTTGACCAAGTGAAACCGATTAAACCGCCAATATCCTCTTCGATACCAGTAACAAGACCAGTGGAATAACTATTAACAACAGTTCCGTCATTGCCGCCAACAAGTCCGCCAACATAATGACCGTCACTACTAATGTCACCGGTGGCATATGAATTTTCGACCCTAGCACCATTCCAAATAGCACCAACTAGACCGCCAACCCAATAATCACCTCCCGTAATATTGGCACTGGAGTAGCAATTGGTAATCAGGCCATCTTCGAAACCACCGACTAAACCGCCAATTTCGTTCCAGGAAGTATCAGCAACGGTTTCAGTAAATGAACCAGCAGAGTAAGAATCAGAAATAATTGAATTGGTGCCGGCGGCGTACCCGACTAGGCCACCAGAGTATTGGCAAGCGGTAACATCGGCAGTGGAATAGGAATTGGAAATAGTAGTATCATAGAAATAGCCAATAAGTCCGCCTAACATTTCTGAATAAACAACCGGGCCCGACAAAACACCTGTTGAATAACAGCTGTCAATGGCAGTATCGACAGAATTTCCGATTAGGCCACCGCTATTTCCGTGACTGGTAATGTTGAAATCAACTACACCGATATTTTGGATGGTGGCTCCATCGGTATAACCAAATAAACCTTGATTTGTCGCTTTTATCTTGTTGATGAATAAATTTTTTATTTCAAAATTTTGACCATCAAAAGTTCCGGAAAAAGGATCTTGATTTAGGTAATAACCAAGAGGTTCCCAGCCAAGAGTGTCGCCGGAGGACAGATTGGTTTCTTGCCAGAGATAGGTTATAGAAAAGGATGATCCAGAGGTGTGGTTGGTTATGGCATAGTAAGAGGTACCGTTGTAGGTGACATAATCATATTTTTGGTATTCAGTATTGGGAAGCCAGGTGCCACGATCAGGACCGATAGTTTCAAGGACAGTGTCTTGATTTGAAAAGTCAGCCCAACTGTCGGGATCATCGAAATCTAAATCATTCATCAAGACATAGGATCCGGTTAGGTCATTTCTAATATTGTCTAAATCCTCAATGGTGTAAATTGGAGTGCCGGAAATAACACCGGCGGTGGCAGGATCAGGAAGACGGGTAACAGGAACGAGTAAGGCTGAAGTTAGTAAAAAAAATGATAAAAGTAGAAAAAAGTAG